>JAUVXK010000001.1 GCA_030603635.1 Burkholderiales bacterium
CTACGACGTGTGTGCCAAGCCCGCCATCGCCATCAGCGCGCAGGCCCACGTGAAGCACGCCGCCCGCATGATGGTCAACATGAAGCTGCGCCGCCTGCTGGCCATGGAAGGCAACGACATGGTGGGCATCATCACCATGAACGACATCGTCGGCTCCATCCTGCAGATGGCCGAGATCGATCCGTCTTCCGCCTGAGTTTGGTCGGCGCGCCCCTTTGCCGGAGACCCCCCCATGTCTGTATCGCTACTTATTGCCATCGTGACCGACAGCGTGTCGGAACAAGCCCTGGACATCGCCGAGCGCGAAGGCATCAAGGGGGCCACCATCCTGCCGGCCAGCGGCATCAGCCAGACCCCGGTGAAGACCTTTTTCGGCCTCACCTTCCAGGCCTCCATGACCCTGCTGTTCTGGATCGCCGACCACGATACGGCCAACCGTGCCGCGCAGGCGCTGAACGATGAGCTGGACCTGGATTCGCCCCAGCAGGGGTTGGCCCTCACGTTGGCGATTGACCGGCTCTATGGGTTGAACGTCCCGGGCGCCACCCTGCCGGGCGCGCAGCCTTGACGCCCAACGTCGCCCTCCTCCAGCCCTGACGCGACCACGCACCGGCGCGCGCACGCATGGACTGGATGCTCACCGCCATCCTGCTGGGTGCCGGGCTGATCGCCCTGTCCATCCTCACCAGCGTGGTGGCGTTCCGTTTCGGCGCCCCTTTGCTGCTGGTGTTCCTGGGCATCGGCCTGATCGCCGGAGAGGACGGCCTCGGGCTGGTGTTCAACGATGCCGAGGCCGCCTACTTCGTCGGCAGCCTGGCGCTGGCGGTCATCCTGTTCGACTCGGGATTCGGCACCCGCACCCAGACGTTGCAACGCGCTGCCGCCCCCGCCTTCGTACTCGCCACCGTGGGGGTGCTGCTGACCGCGTTGTTCGTGGGCGTGGCGGCCCGCTTCCTGTTTGACCTGCCCTGGCTCTACGCCCTGCTCATGGGCGCCGTGATCAGCTCCACCGATGCCGCCGCGGTGTTCTTCCTGCTGCGTGCCGGAGGTGTGAAGATCTACAAGCGGGTGCGTTCCATGTTGGAAGTGGAGTCGGGCTCCAACGACCCGATGGCCATCTTCTTGACGGTCCTGTTCATCGAAATGATCGTGACCGACCGGTCTCAGGGGTTGATGACCGCCTTCGTGTACGGCTTCGGCCTGCAGATGGGCCTGGGGTTGTTGTGCGGGATCGTCGGTGGGCATCTGATCGTGGAGATCGTCAACCGCGTGCGACTGGAAGAGGCCCTGAACCCGATCCTGGTGATGGCCTGCGCCCTGTGCGTCTTTGCGTTGACGGCGAAACTGGGTGGCAGCGGCTTTCTCGCCATTTACGTTGCCGGGGTGGTGGCCGGCAACCGCCCGCTTCGGGCGGCGGCATCGCTGCGGCGCTACCAGCAGGGCATGACATGGTTGGCCCAGATCGTGATGTTCCTGGTGCTCGGCCTGTTCGTCACCCCTTCCGAGTTCGGGGCCGTGTTGTTGCCGGCCCTGTTGCTGGGGCTGTTCCTGATCGTGTGGGGGCGGCCGTTGGCGGTCCTCCTGTGCCTGCTGCCGTTCCGGCTGGACCGGTCGGTGGTCGCCTTCAGTTCATGGGTCGGTCTGCGTGGCGCGGTATCGATCCTGCTGGGCATCCTGCCCACCGTCATGGGGGTGGAGGGGGCCGACATCTTCATCAACGTGGCCTTCATCATGGTGGTCACCTCGCTGCTTGTGCAGGGCTGGACCATCCGGCTGGCGGCCCGGTGGCTGCGGCTCATCGTGCCTTCGGGCACGGGTCCGCTGGAGCGGGTCGGGCTGGAGTTGCCGGGCAACCCGCCCCACGAGTTGCTGGTGTACCGGGTGTTGCCGCGCAGTCCCCTGATGGCCCAGGTGGCAAGGCTCCCCGAAGGCGTTCATGCCTCGTTGCTGGTGCGCCAGGGCGAATCCTTTGCGCCTGCGCAGGCATGGCCCCCACAACCCGACGACCTGGTGTACCTGTTTGCTGCACCTGAGCACGTGCCCCAGCTTGACCGCCTGTTCGCCCAGGCACGGGACCCGGACGGCCACGATGGCGACGCCTTCGGCGAATTCGCCCTGGACCCACAAGCCCGCCTGGTGGACCTGGCCGACGTTTACGACGTGCCGGAGCTCCTCGCATCCGAGCCGGAGTTGACGATTGGCGAGTTCGTGAGCCGGCGGCTCAGGAACCACCCGGTGGTGGGCGACCGTGTCCGGATCGGCCGCTTCGACCTGGTGGTGCGGGGGGTGCACCGGGGCCAGCAGATCACCGACGTGGGGCTGTCGCTGGCCGGACGGGGCCTGCCCACCCGGGCACCCTGGCGTTAGCTGCCTGCTCCCACGGGCGTGAAGTCCTCGCGCTCGGCGATGAACGGTGGCCTCGGGGCCAGCCCGCAGTACGGGTCCACCGGGGTATTGTCCACGCTGTTGAACACCATGAACACGTTGCTGCGCGGCAGTGGCGTGATGTTGGAGCTGGAGCCGTGCATCACGTTGCACTCGAAGAACGTGACCGAGCCGGCCAGGCCAGTGGGTGCGGTGATGCCGAAGTCCTGCACCAGTTGCGTCAGGCTCACGTCGTCGGGAACGCCGATGTCCTGCTGCTTGAGCGAGGCCTTGTAGTGGTTCTCGGGCGTGGCGCCGACACAGCTCACGTAGCGCTGGTGCGAGCCCGGAATGATCATCAGCGGGCCGTTGTGCGGGGTGTTGGGGGTGAGCGCAATCGAGCAGCTCACCATGCGCATGCTCGGGATGCCGTCCTCGACGTGCCAGGTTTCGAAGTCCGAATGCCAGTAGAACTCCTTGCCCCGGAAACCGCCCTTGTAGTTGATGCGGGACTGGTGGATGTACACCTCGCTGCCCAGCAGCTGCCGGGCCATGGCCACCAACTTCGGGTGGTTGGCCAGGCGGCGCAGCACCTCGCTGCTGCGGTGCACCGCGAACAGGGAACGCAATTCCCCGCTCCCGGGTTCGATCACGGCTTCGTCGGCGTGCTTCACGGCCTCGTCGGCCCGCAGGCGGTGCAGCTCCTGCAGGCAGCTGTCCACCTCTTGCGGGGTCAGCAGATGCTCAAAGTGCAGGTAGCCGTTGTCGGTGTAGAAATTCAGCTCCAGTTCGCTCAGGGGGCCGTCTTCCGCGCTGCCCCACACCACCGGATCGAGCCGGCGGGTGATCAGCACCTCGCTGCCGAAGCGCGAAGGGTAGCGGTCATCGGCGCGGGGCCGGTTGAGCTGGGGGCTGCGGGCGGCCATGCCCATTGTCGGGGTCGATGTCGTCATCATGGTCGCCTCCGTTCAGTCGGCCAGCGCGTACGCACCGGTGGTGTCGTGGACTTCACGGCCGGTCAGCGGCGGGTTGAACACACACACCATGCGCATGTGCGTGCCCTTGTTGGCGCGCAGGATGTGCCGGTCGTGCTGGTTGAGGCAATACAGCGTGCCGGGCCGGATCGGGTGGGTCACACCGGTGGCCAGGTCCACGATCTCGCCTTCGCCCTCGATGCAGTAGACGGTTTCGAAGTGGTTCTTGTATTGGAATTCATGTTCGGTGCCGGGTTTGATGAGGGTGTCGTTCACCGAGTAGCCGACCCCGGCGTCCTTGTAGATCAGGCGGCGGCTGTTCCAGCCTTCGGTGTCCACATCGGCGGCGGTGCCGATCACGTCGTCCAGGTGTTTCACGATCATGTTTTTCTCCTTGGATGATGGGGCAGAGGGGGTCAGGCGGCCTGGGCCAGGGCGGGTTCGGCGGCATGCGCGCTGGCCGCTGGCAAGCCCAGCACCGCGCGCAGGGCATCCTCGATCACGTCCAGGCCATGGGCAAGTTCCTGTTCGGTGACGGTCAGGCTGGGCAGCAGCTTGAGCACCTGGTCGTCGATGCCGGCGGTCTCGATGATCAGCCCGCGCTCGAAGCAGGCCTGCGATACCCGGCTCGCCAGCGTGGGGTCGTTGAACTCGATGCCCCAGATCAGGCCACGTCCCCGGACCTTGGCCTGGGGTGCCAGCCGCTGGGCGATGGCCAGCAGGCGCTTTTCGACCTGAGCCGCCTTTTTCTGCACGCCTTGCGTGAGCGCGTCGTTCTGCCAGAACTGCAGCGCGGCCGTGGCGGTGACAAAGGCCGGGCAATGGCCGCGGAAGGTGCCGTTGTGCTCACCGGGGGCCCATTGGTCGAGTTCGGGCTTGATCAGCACCAGCGCCAGCGGCAGGCCATAGCCCGACAGCGACTTGGACAACGTGACGATGTCGGGCACGATGCCGGCTTCCTCGAAGCTGAAGAAGCGTCCGGTGCGCCCGCAGCCCACCTGGATGTCGTCCACGATCAGCACGATCCCGTGTTCGGCCGTGATGCGACGCAGTCGCTGCAGCCACTCCACGCTGGCCACGTTCACGCCGCCCTCGGCCTGCACCGTTTCCACGATCACGGCGGCGGGCGTGTCCATGCCGCTGCCGCTGTCCTTCAGCAGGGCTTCGAAATAGTCCAGCGTGTCGGTGTCGGCGCCCAGGTAGCCGTCGAACGGCACCGACGCGCTGTGACTCAGCGGCACACCCGCGCCGGCGCGCTTGAAGCCGTTGCCCGTCACGGCCAGGGCGCCCAGCGTCATGCCGTGGAAGGCGTTGGTGAAGCCCACCACCTGCTCGCGCCCGGTCACCTTGCGGGCCAGCTTCAGAGCGGCTTCCACCGCGTTGGTGCCGGTGGGGCCGGGAAACTGGAACTTGTAGTTCAGTCCACGCGGCTGCAAGATCACCTCGTGAAAGCGCTCAATGAAGCGCTGTTTGGCCTCGCTGTACATGTCCAGCGTGTGGGTGATGCCGTCGCGCATCAGGTAGCCCAGCAGGGCCTGCTTGATCTTGTCGGGGTTGTGGCCATAGTTCAGCACGCCGGCCCCGGCAAAAAAGTCCAGGTAGCGCTTGCCTTCGGTGTCGGTCATCCAGGCGCCCTTGGCACTGCTGAAGACGGCGGGAAAGCTGCGGCAGTAGCCACGGACCTCGGATTCATGTTGTTCGAATGTGTTCATCGGATCTCCTTTTTCCTGGGGGTGGATGGCGCGACCCGGCCCGACAAGGCCAGGGAACGCGCGACGGGGCGCGCGAACCGCGCAGGCTCAGACTGGCACCGGGGTGCCGCGCTCGATCGGCCCGACACGGAACAGGGGCTCCGCGGGGTGATCGATGGGGAACAGGTCGGGGGTGAAGTGGGGGCGCACGTCGCAGGACGTGCCGTGTGCCCGGGCCAGCCGGCGAAACAGTGCCTGCGAAGCGGCATTGTCTTCGGCCACCGTGGCCGTGACCCAGCGGCATCGGGCATTGGCCGGCAAGGCCAGCCATTGCTGCAGCAGGGCCAATCCCAAGCCCTGGCCCTGCCAACGGGGAAGGACGCCGACCTGCCAGACGAATGCGGTATCGGGGTGCGCGGGCGGGTGGTATCCGATCACGGCCCCGGCCAGTTCACCGTCTGGCGATTCGGCCAGCAGGCAGGTGGCGCCGAAGTCGGTGGCAAACAGCACGTAAAAGTAGGCGGAGTTGGTCTCCAGCGTGCCGGTGGCGCGCACCAGGTGCCACAGGGCGGCGCCGTCAGAAGGTTGAGCGCTGCGAAAGCAAAAAGTCGTGGATAGGGATGTCTCGGTACTGTCCGTAGGGGTCATGCCATGGGTTGTTTCGGGTGGCGGGGCCGACTCAAGCAGAGCCGGTGACTCGCCAGACCACGTCAGCGCCTGAGGGCGGGCACCGCGGTCGGTCGATCGGCGCCAAGGCACCGATCCACAAAAAACTCAAGCGACCTTAGGCCGTTGAACGATCGCCCGCCACACAGTCAAGGACGAGGCACGAGTCTTCGTCCGGCGGCGGGAGGAACAGGAAAGTCAGCCCCCTGTCCTTTTTCAGAATAAACCGATAGCCGTTGTCTTGCAACCGCCTTCGTGCGATTCAACCTTCTCATCTAGCATTCAAATTATTTTATTCATCATATTAAAAACGTAATACTGAAAATACATGAGCGAATTCCCGAAACCCCACTGGGATACCTTATATCAATGAAATCGCTATTGATGATTGAAAATTTCTAATTGATGCGCGTACCATGAAGCTCTCCCAGCCTTCTCAAGGAGTTGCCCATGGCCCGCATCCGTGCCTTTGCCCGCCACCACCGCCACGACCTGCTCAAGACGGCCAGCTACTACCTGTTGCACATGGTGGTGGCCGTGGCCTACTTCTTCCACGAAAAAGCCTGGGCCCGCCGGTCGGGCGTGGACCTACGGGTTGTCCACATCGCGTAAAACGGAGGGGCGGCCTACAATACCGTCGCGCCCGCTTCACCATGCGGCTCTTCATTTCATATGACGGAGACACCACCATGTCGCAATCCCAGGCAGACAAGCGCGCCGAACTGCGCCGCGCTGCACTCGAGTACCACGAGTTCCCCACACCCGGGAAGGTGGCCATCGCTCCCACCAAACAGCTGACCAACCAGCGCGATCTGGCGCTGGCCTATTCGCCCGGCGTGGCTGCGCCGTGCGAGGAAATCGTGGCCGACCCGGTCAACGCCTTCAAGTACACCAGCCGTGGCAACCTGGTGGCTGTCATCACCAACGGCACGGCGGTGCTCGGGCTGGGCGACATCGGTC
Organism: Burkholderiales bacterium; assembly: GCA_030603635.1. GTDB lineage: Bacteria > Pseudomonadota > Gammaproteobacteria > Burkholderiales > Burkholderiaceae_C > Tepidicella. Next base: position 6,656 of record JAUVXK010000001.1, read on the forward strand.
CGCTCGCCGCCAAGCCTGTGATGGAAGGCAAGGGCGTGCTGTTCAAGAAGTTCGCCGGCATCGATGTGTTCGACATCGAGATCAATGAAAAAGACCCGGACAAGCTGGTCGAGATCATCGCCGCGCTGGAGCCCACCTTCGGCGGCGTGAACCTCGAGGACATCAAGGCACCGGACTGCTTCTACGTCGAGCGCAAGCTGCGCGAACGCATGAAGATTCCGGTCTTCCACGACGACCAGCATGGCACCGCCATCGTGGTCGGCGCGGCGATCCTCAACGGGCTCAAGGTGGTGGGCAAGGACCTGAAGAAGGTCAAGCTGGTCACCTCCGGCGCGGGGGCGGCGGCGCTGGCCTGCCTGGGGTTGCTCGTCAAGCTGGGAATCCCGCGCGAGAACATCTGGGTGACCGATCTGGCCGGGGTGGTCTACGAAGGCCGCACCGAACTGATGGACCCGGACAAGGCCCAGTTCGCCCAGAAGACCGACCAGCGCACGCTGGCCGAGGTGATCGATGGGGCGGACATTTTCCTCGGCCTGTCGGCCGGGGGCGTGCTCAAACCCGACATGGTGGCCAGGATGGCCAGCCAGCCGCTGATCCTGGCGCTGGCCAACCCCACGCCCGAAATCCTGCCCGAGGAGGTGAAAGCGGTGCGCGACGACGCCATCATGGCCACCGGCCGCACCGACTACCCGAACCAGGTCAACAACGTCCTGTGTTTCCCCTACATCTTCCGGGGGGCGCTGGACGCTGGCGCGTCCACCATCACCGACGAAATGGAGATCGCCGCGGTGCACGCGATCGCGGAACTCGCACAGGCCGAGCAGAGCGAGGTGGTGGCTGCGGCCTACGTGGGTGAAAAGCTGGCTTTCGGCCCCGAGTACCTCATTCCCAAGCCCTTCGATCCGCGGCTGATGATGAAGATCGCGCCGGCCGTGGCCGAGGCGGCCGCGCGCAGCGGCGTGGCCCTGCGCCCGATTGCCGACCTGGATGCCTACCGCGAGAAGCTGCAAAGCTTCGTCTTCGCTTCCGGCACACTGATGAAGCCGGTCTACAACATCGCGAAGCGGGCCCAGCACAAACGCATCGCCTACGCCGAAGGCGAGGAAGAACGCGTGCTGCGCGCCTGCCAGGTGGTGGTGGATGAAGGGCTGGCCCGACCGACACTGATTGGACGCCCAGCCATCATCGCCCAGCGGATCGAGAAGTTCGGCCTGCGCCTGCAGGAGGGGCGCGACTACGACGTGGTCAACACCGAATACGATGAACGCTACCGTGAGCTCTGGCAGACGTATCACCAGATCATGGAACGCCGGGGTGTGACCGAACAGCTCGCCAAGATCGAGATGCGACGCCGCCTGAGCCTGATCGGCGCCATGCTGCTGCGCCGGGGCGACGTGGAGGGCCTGATCTGTGGCACCTGGGGCACCAACCCCATGCACCTGCAGTACATCGACCAGGTAATCGGCAAGCGCCCCGGCGCGTTGTGCTACGCGGCCATGAACGCGCTCATGCTGCCGGGCCGCCAGGTGTTTCTGGTGGACACGCACGTCAACTACGATCCCACAGCGGAACAGCTGGCCGAAATCACGCAGATGGCTGCACGCAAGGTGATGCGCTTCGGCATCACCCCGAAGGCAGCGCTGCTTTCGCACTCGAATTTTGGCTCTTCCGACCAGCCTTCTGCTGCCAAAATGCGCCAAGTACTCGCTATTTTGCGCGAACAGGCACCCTGGCTCGAGGTGGACGGGGAGATGCATGGCGACGTCGCGCTCGACGCGTCGGCTCGACAGCGCATCATGCCGCGCAGCACCTTGGCCGGTGATGCCAACCTCCTCGTGCTGCCCAACATCGACGCCGCCAACATCGCCTACAACCTGCTCAAGACGGCGGCGGGGGGCGGGATCGCCATCGGCCCTATGCTGCTGGGCGTGGCCAAGCCGGTTCACATCCTCACCGCAAGCGCGACCGTGCGGCGCATCGTCAACATGACGGCACTGACCGTGGCAGAAGCCAACGTGGGCCCGCGGGCCGTCGATGGCCACCCTCCCTCCCACGACGGCGCCTGAGCCCTGCAGCAACCCCTGGGGGCGGCCCGGTTTCTGCGGCCGCCCCTTGCTTTTTGGGGCCGGATCGGGCACACTTGCGCCCTTGAATTTCAGGGTTTACCCGTGTCGCCTCGGGAGAGCCGACACGCCCTACCCGCCGGGCCAGAATGCCGGAAGGACGCCTTCCAGCCGCGCGCGCCGCGCCCCGGCCAGTCTCGCTTTTCTAACTTTTCACTATTGGAAGAACCGCGGAGATGGACACACCGCTTCGTAATGTGCGAACCAACATCGTGCAGTCGATTCGCGCCTACACGGTCAAGGACCTGGAGGCCGCCGCCGAACAACTCGGGCACCACTTCCTGTACGCCAACCTGGCCACCGCCCAGAGCAAGCAGGACGTGATCGATCTGGTCGCCGAGCAATACACCCTGCCCGTGCAGAACGGCAAGAACTTCGATGCGCTCTACGACAGCATGACTGACGTGGTCCACAAGTCTGGCCCACAGACCGGATTCATCGTGGTCCTGGAGCACATCCCCACCGGGCCGAAGTTCGACAAGGAAGCCCGCGAGCAGCTGCTAGACATCTTCCGCGACGTGGCCGACTACTGGAGCGACCGCAAGGTGCCGTTCCGCTGCTTCTACTCCTTCTCCGTGGCCCGCGCCCCGAAGGCCGCCGACCTGGCGGCCACCGAAGAGCCCCTGCTCACCGACAAGCTGGTGGATGTGAGTCCCCAGGCGCTGCGCATGAGCAGCCCCTTCAACGCCGGTTACTGGCTCACGGCGGCCTGAACCCCGAGCCCTCAGGTGGTGGCGCCGCCCACCGCCTGGGCCAAGTTCACGTATTCGCTCACTGCCACCTCCTCGGCGCGCCGCTGCAGATCGAAATCTCCGGCATACCCCTTGGCCTCCAGCCAGCGGCCGAGCGTGTGGCGCAGCAGCTTCCGACGCTGCGAGAAGGCGACCTGCACCAGTGATTCCAGAGTGGGCACGTCCACCGATGGCGGCCTCTGGAGCGGCACCATCCGCACCACCGCGCTGTCCACCCGAGGCGGCGGCTCGAAGCTCTCGGGCGGCACGAACAGCACGTCCTCCATCTCATAGCGCCACTGCAACATCACGCTGAGCCGTCCGTAGCCAGCCGAAGACGGCGACGCCACCATGCGGTCGATCACCTCCTTTTGCAGCATGAAGTGCTGGTCCTGCACCACATCCGCCACCGGCAGCAGGTGGAACAGGATGGGGCTGGAGATGTTGTAGGGCAGGTTGCCGACCACGCGCAACCGGGCACCCGGCGCGGCCGACACCAGTCCCTGTGCAGAGAGGCTGCGGAAATCGACACGCAACACGTCGGATTCGACGACCGTGAGTTGGGGATGCTGACGCAAACGTGCAGCCAGATCACGGTCGAGCTCGATCACCGTCAGGTGGCCGAGGCGTTCGACCAGTGGCTGGGTCAGCGCCGCCAGGCCCGGGCCGATCTCGATCATCGCATCTCCCGGACGGGGGGCGATGGCCCGCACGATCGCGTCTATGATGGCCGGATCGGTCAGGAAATGCTGGCCGAACCGCTTGCGGGCCTGATGCGGCCCCACCGGCGGAGCAACGGCGCGCTTCACCGACCGTTCTCGCGGTACTCCACAAAGGCCCGGGCCCGCAACTCGCGCGCCCAGTCTTCATAGGCTTCGTCGGCCTTTTGCTCGCGCAGCACATTGCGCACCCACTCCCGGCGTTCGCGCGTGGGCAGCTCGACCTCCCGGCGTTCAACCACCTGGATCAGGTGCAGCCCGAAACGGGAGCGCACTGGCTCCGAGACCTCCCCCGGCGCCAACCGGTTCATGACTTGCTCGAACTCGGGCACGAATTGGCCAGGCTGCGCCCAGCCCAGATCGCCGCCCTCGCGCGCGGAGCCGTCACGGCTGTGTTCTCGGGCCAGCGCGTCGAAGCGGGCCTGGCCCGCACCGATCTGATCGCGCCATTCCAGCATGCGGCGGGCCATGGCCTCTTCCTCGGCCGTCGAGCCAGGCTGCAGCAGGATGTGACGGGCACGCGTCTGGGTCATGTGGGTGGGAGGCAAATTCAGGTTGCGGTTCTCCAGCACCAGCAGGACATGAAAGCCCGCACCGCTGCGCACCGGCCCGGCCACGCTGCCTTTGGGCAGCGCCTGGGTCGCCTCCACGAACAGGCTGGGGTAGCGGTCGGCGGTCCGCAGGCCCATCTGACCGCCGGCGGCCCGCTCGGGACCATCGGAGAAATCGCGCGCGAGGGCTGCGAAATCCTCACCCGCGCGGGCACGCCGAACCACCTCACGGGCCCGCGCCTCGCGCTGGGTCAGGGTGGTGGCATCGGGAGAATCGGGCAGGGCGATCAGCACCTGGGCCAGATGCAGAGCGGTCTGCTCGGGCGCGCGGTTGGCGGACTGCTCGCGCATGTAGGCGTCGATGTCGAGCTCGGTCACCCGAATCTGCCCTTCCACCTCGCGTTCGCGCACCCGCTGCAGCAGGATTTCGTTGCGGAGGTTGGCCCGAAAACCCGCTGGCGTCATGCCCATGGCGGCCAGGCGTTCGTGCAGTTGCGGCACGCTCAGGCCATTCTGTCGCGCCACCGAAGCTTCGGCTTCGGTCAGGGTCGCCTCATCGACACGGATGCCGATTTCAGCCGCCCACTGGATCTGGGTACGTTCCAGGATGAGGCGTTCGAGCACTTGCCGCGCCAGCTCCTCCGGGGGAGGCAGCGCCTCGCCCGGAGGAGCCTCGATACGGGCCATGCGGTTGCGCACGTCGCCGCTGGTGATGGGCTCGGAGTTGACCAGCGCGACGATGCGGTCCACGTCCCGCACCGCGGGCGCCGGGGCCTGCGCGAAGGCGGAACCGATGACAAGCGCGCTGGACAAGACGGCGCCCAGGGTGGTCAGGCGCCATGCGCGGCGCCACACGGATTGGTAATGTGACTTAGTCATATCGCTCGAAACGGCTCGGCGGGTTGATCTGCTCGCGCAGGTACTGGTAACGCGGGATGTTGTCGCGCAGCGTCTGCAAGGGATTGGAGCCGATGCGCGAGAAACCCGAGAATTCGAGTTGGAACAGGATGCGTTGGTTCGCACTGCTGCGGCTTTGCTGCAGACGCTCCAGAACGATGCGACCGATCCAGCAGCCGGCGTCGTATTCGAAGCCCGCGATCAGATCCACGATGCGGCGATCCTCAAGGCTGTAGTTGAGCCGCCCAACACTGTACCAGTGACCGGGGCCCAACCCACGGCCGGCCCCGAGGTCGGGCACCCGCGCGCCTCCGAAGAGGTCGCGCAGGGGCCACTGCCAGCCCAGATCGAGCTGCTCGCTCTCGCCGCGCTGCAGGCGATAGGCGGCACTGACCACGCGGTAGTTGCCCGGGCTGTAGCGCCCGCTGAGCGTGGTCCGGACCGATTCGCGGTTCTTGGGGTTGTACTGCACGGTGCCGCCAAAGGTCCATTCGGGTGTCCAGTTCAGGGAGCCGCCGAACAGCACGTCGCTGAGCCGTTCGCTGATCGGTGCCTGACCGGGCAGAACCACGCGCTGGTCTCGCAGGCGTATGCGTTGGGCAACCCCGAAGCTCAGCCATTCGGCCCCGGTCTGCGGGCTCAGCAGGCGGGAGGTAACGCCGAGGGTCAGGGCGTTGAGGTCGGCCACCCGGTCGTGGCCACCGAAGGCGTTGGAGGTGAAGATCGTCGCCAGGTTGAAGTCCAGCGCCGAGCTGTCGTACACCGGCAGGTAGCCCTGCTCGCGATAGGGGGTGGCGGTGTAGAACACGCGCGGCTCCAGCGTCTGCAGCACGTCGCGACCGAAGATGGTGGCCTCGCGCTCGAAGAACAGCCCCCCGTCGAGCGAGACCGTCGGGATCACATAACCCGGACTGCGCTCACGCGCCCCCGCCGGCCCGACCGCTTCCTCGAAGCGGTACTGGCGTGCATGCACCCGCAGGCCCGGACGCAGGTACCACCCTGGCGTCTGCCAGGTTCTGTCGAACTGGAAAGTCCCGAGCCAGCGGGTCCCGTTCACATCGGTCACCTGATTCAGCCCGCCGATCGAGGCGGCCCGGTCGGTGCGGAAATGCGTGACATCGCCGAGAAAAGCCAACGACCAGCCATCGATTCCGCCCCACCTCTGCCCCACGGGCCGGTAGGCCACGGCCAGCGAAGGCAATCGGTCGTAGGGCGCCACGATCGGGGCATCCTGATCCTGCAGGGTCTGCCAGCGGTAAGCCCCGGCGCTGAAGGACCAGTCGCCCCGGCCGGCGGTGAACGCGACGTCGCTGGGCAGGAGGCGTTCGGTCAGCGAGGTGCTGCTGCGCGGGAAGTCACGCCAGTAGTTGTCGTCGCTCACGCGGTTGAGATCGAGTCGCAGCCCGACCGGCCCCAGCGGGCTACCGACAGGGAGCAGGTGCTGATGCTTGAGCGACAGGGCCCAGCGGTCGTCCTTGCGCAACCGGTCGTTCGGCATGAAGGCGGCACGAACGATGCCTGCATGGTTCTGCTCGAGATAGCGGTATTCCCCCCCAAGATCGACCCCGCGGCGGCTCATCAACGTGGGGTAGAGCGTGGCGTCGCGATTCGGGGCCAAATTCAGGTAGTAGGGGGCGGTGACCTCCAGGCCGCTGCGGTTGTCGAGGTTGATGGTCGGCGGCAGGACGCCGGACTTGCGCCTGTCAGACAGTGGGAAGCTGACCCAGGGCGAACCCAGCAACGGCAACCCCTTGAAACGCAGCACACCGTTGGTGGCGGTACCGGTTTCCTCGGCCTGGTCGAATTCGATGCGGCTGGCACTGACGTACCAGTCCGGCTCCCAGTTTTCCGTTGCCGGGCGGGGGCAGGTGGTGTAGCGAACCCGGTGAGCGACCACCAGGTCCTTGCCCAGAAACTCCACCTGCTCGGCGTCCCCCTGCCCCCCGGTACGCAGGAAGGAAAAACGGGGCCGCTCGAAAAACCCTTCGTAGGTGTCGAGCTGAAGCTCCAGCGCCGGCCCCTCGAACACGTCGCCCTCGCGGTTGATGCGCACGTTGCCGGTGGCGATCGCCTTGTTGTCCTCGCGCTGGTGTTCCAGCCGGTCGGCCCGGATCACCAGATCGTGACGGCGCCATTCGGCCTCGCCCTCGATGACGACCCGGGCATCGGCCTGGCCATGGATGCGCTGCCCCGACACGAATGCCGGCACCTGGTCCTGTACCGCTGCAGGCAAGGTTTCCTGCAGCCGATCGCTGATCTGCAGCGACAGTGCCTGCCCCCGTGCGACCCCGCCCCAGGTCAGCAACAGGCAACCGCAGGTGCACAGCACCCAGCGGGACACCGTGGGTGGGCGTTGGACGGCAGTCGGACGCGCGACGCGCGAAGCAGCGGGCATGGGCAAATGCGGTTCTGGACTTGAGGCGCGAAACGACGGCCTACGTAGAATAACTGTCAATTATCCACGAGCCCCCGCGGGCGCTGCGCTGCCATGACCCACCCCTCTTCCCCCGACGCCCCGACCGTGAGCTGGAACGACCCGGCGCGCGCCGCCGCATTCACACGCTGGCTGGCCGAAATCGCCCCGGAACAGGCGATCGACCCGGCCACGGTGCGCCTGGCGTCGGCGGACGCGAGCTTCCGGCGCTATTTCCGCGTGGACCGCACCGACGCATCGGGCAGCAGCATCGTCATGGATGCCCCGCCCGACAAGGAAGACTGCCGCCCCTTCGTGCAGGTCGCCCGCCTGATGCAGGAGGCGGGTGTGCGGGCGCCGCAGGTGCTGGCCTGGGACGAAACCCTGGGCTTCATGCTGCTGACCGACCTGGGCGACCAGACCCTGCTCACCGCGCTGAACCCGGAGCAACCGGCCGCGGCCCTGCCCTACTTCAAGGACGCCGCTGCTGCCTTGCTGGCCTGGCAGCGGGCCTCGCGCCCCGGCGTGCTTCCAGTCTATGACGCCGCCTTGCTGCAGCGGGAACTGCAATTGTTCCCAGACTGGTACCTGGCACAGCACAAAGGACGGTCGCTCGACGACGCCACCTGCAGCCTGCTGGCCCGGACCTTTTCCCTGATCGTCGAACGCAACCTGGCCGCGCCCAGCGTGTTCGTGCACCGCGACTTCATGCCGCGCAACCTGATGTTGCCGGGCGAGGGCTTCGACCCGTCCGATCCGGCCCGGCGACTGGGGGTGCTGGATTTCCAGGACGCGGTCTATGGCCCGGTGACCTACGACATCGCCTGCCTGATGCGCGACGCCTTCCTCACCTGGGAGGAGGACATGGTGCTGGACGTGACCATCCGCTACTGGGAACAGGCGCGCAAAGCCGGCCTGCTGGACTTCGACGGCTGGAGCGAGGACTTCGGCGCTTTCTACCGCGCGGTGGACTGGATGGCGCTGCAACGCCATCTCAAGGTAGCGGGCATCTTCGCGCGACTGACGCTGCGCGACGGCAAACCCCAGTACCTGGCCGACGCGCCACGCTTCCTCCTCTACATCCGCAACACGGCGGCGCGCTACCGCGAACTCACGCCCTTGCTGCGCCTGATCGATCAGGTCGAAGGCTGGGAAGCCGCCAGCGGCTTCGCCTACGGCCGCGTGTAAATCCGGCCATGCCCCGCATCCACCACCCCGAGGCCTTGTACCCTGGCCAGGCGCTGGCTCTCACACCCGAGGGCGCACGCCACGTGCAGGTGCTGCGCCTGCAGCCAGGGGATGCGCTCACCCTGTTCGGCGACCCGGTGGCGGGGGGCGAATGGACGGCCACCGTGCTGCGCATGGGCCGCAGCAGCGTGGAGGTGCAGGTGCAGAGCCACCAGGCCTTGGAACGCGAACCGGCACGTGCCGTGCACTTGGCTGTCGGCATGCCGGCCAACGAGCGCATGGACTGGCTGGTGGAGAAAGCCACCGAACTGGGTATGTCCAGCCTACAGCCGCTGATGACCGAGCGCACCGTGCTGCGCCTCAAGGGCGAGCGGGCCGACAAAAAGCAGGCCCACTGGCAGGCCGTGGCCGTGAGCGCCTGCGAGCAATGCGGCGGCAACCGGGTGCCCACGATCCATCCGGTGCGCACGCTGGACGACTGGCTGCGGCAGGCGCCGCCCGCTCCTGGGGTGTGGCGGGGCGTGCTGTCGCTGGCCGAGGGCAGCCGGCCGCTGGTGCACGCCATGCCCGGCGATCGCGCCGCCCCGCTGTGCCTGGTGCACGGGCCGGAAGGGGGGCTCGGCCCGGCCGAAGAGCAAGCGCTGCGGGCGGCGGGGTTTGCCCCGGTCAGCCTGGGACCGCGCGTGCTGCGCGCCGAAACCGCGGCGCTCGCGGCGCTGGTCCAGGCCCTGTCCTGAACCGGGTTTCGTCGCCTACTTCCAGCGCAGCGGCTCCAGTGCCACGCTGCCCTGGCTGCTGCTCAACGTCAACACCCCGTCGAGCACGGTGGCCTGAATCTGCATGCTGCGCTCGGCCAGGCCGCCCAGTGCCTGCGCGGCCTCGGTGGGCAGACGCCACACCTGCAGCCTGTCCAGCCGCGACAGCTTGGTTTCGATGCCTTTCCACCACACCTCGGCGGCGTGGTGGAACGCATACACGCGCACGGCATCGGCTTGGCTGCAGGCTTTGGCCAGCGGCTTGTCCTCGGGTTGGCCGACTTCGATCCACAGGCGCTTGCGGCCGGTGAAGTCGGTCAGGTGGGCGTCTGGGTCGTCGGGGTCGGACAGCCCGGCGCCAAAGGCCAGCGTGCCGTCGCCCCCGCAGGTGTCCTGCAGTTCATGCGCGTTCAGCGCCAGCGCGGCCAGCCGCACCATCATGCGCTCGTCGGTCTCGCTGGGGTGGCGGGCCAGCGTCAGCGCATGGTCGGCGTAGTAGTTGTGGTCGATGTCGGCCACCTGCAGGTTGGCCTTGAAGATGGTGGATTTGAGGGCCATGCGGGACTCGGGGATGGCGTTCAGCGCAGGGCCAGAACGGAGGGGTCGGTGTGGATGAGGTCGAGCGGGAAACGCCGCCCGGCCAGGTGGTCTTCCATGCATTGCAGCACCAGCGGACTGCGGTGCCGGTCGCGGCTGGCCCGGATGTCGTCTGGGGTTAGCCAGACGGTGCGTACGATGCCTGTATCGAGCGCCCGACCAGGAACCGGATCGCCCAGCGTGCCGCAGAACGCCAAGCGCAGGTAGGTGATGTCCTCGCCGGTGGCGGGGCGCTGAAAGCGCGAAAGGTAGATGCCCACCAGCGCCGTGGGCTCGAAGGGATGGGCGGTTTCTTCCAGCACCTCGCGCACGCACCCTTGCACCGGGCTTTCGCCAGGGTCCAGGTGCCCGGCGGGGTTGTTCAGGCGCAGTCCTTCGGGTGTGTGTTCCTCCACCAGCAGGTAACGCCCATCGCGCTCGATCAGGGCGGCTACGGTGACACTGGGTTTCCATCGGTCTTGCATGCCAGGGATTATCGCGAGGCTGGCCCGCCCCTGGAGACACCAGAATATCAGTTAACGCTGATATATAGTCCCCCCAATCCTTGGACAGATGTCGTTGCGCCGACAGCACAGCAGTCGAAAAAACGGTTACGCTCCGGGGCAAAGTCAGGTTGTTGACATTTCAGCGAGTGAGGAGACCAACATGCAGATAGGCGTTCCCGCCGAAACCGTGGCGGGCGAAACCCGTGTGGCCGTGACACCGGAGACGGCGAAGAAACTGGTGGCGCAGGGGCACAAGGTGCTCGTGCAGTCCGGTGCCGGGCTGGCCGCCAGTGCCACCGACGAGGCCTACCGCGCAGCCGGAGCCGAGGTGGTGGACGCGGCCGGCGCCTTGGGCAGCGACCTAGTGCTCAAGGTGCGTTCGCCACAAGCCGGCGAACTGGCGCTGATGAAGCCCGGTGCCACGCTGGTGGGCATGCTCAACCCCTTCGATGCCCAGGGCCTCGCCGCGCTGGCCCAGGCCGGTCTGACCAGTTTTGCCCTGGAGGCCGCCCCACGCACCACGCGCGCCCAGAGCATGGACGTGCTCTCCAGCCAGGCCAACATCGCCGGCTACAAGGCCGTGATGATGGCGGCCAACCAGTACCAGCGCCTGTTCCCCATGCTCATGACCGCCGCCGGCACCATCAAGGCCGCGCGCGTCGTCATTCTGGGCGTGGGTGTGGCGGGCTTGCAGGCCATTGCCACCGCCAAGCGCCTGGGCGCCGTGATCGAAGCCTCCGACGTGCGCCCATCCGTGAAGGAGCAGGTGGAGTCGCTGGGCGCCAAGTTCATCGACGTGCCCTTTGATACGGCCGAAGAGAAGGAAGCCGCCGAGGGCGTGGGCGGTTACGCGCGCCCCATGCCGCAAAGCTGGCTCGACCGCCAGAAGGCCGAGGTGGCCAAGCGCGTGGCACAGGCCGACGTGGTCATTTCCACAGCGCTCATCCCCGGCCGCGCGGCGCCGGTGCTCATCACCGAGGACATGGTCAAGAGCATGAAGCCGGGTTCGGTGATCGTGGACATCGCGGCTGGCAAGGGGCCCAACGGCACCGACGGCAACTGCCCCCTGACCGAAGCCGGCCAGACGGTGCAGAAGCACGGCGTGTTCATCATCGGCGAAACCAACATTCCCGCGCTGGTGGCGGCCGACAGTTCCAGCCTCTATGCCCGCAACGTGCTGGACTTCCTGAAACTGATTTGCCCCAAGGACGCCACCACCGTTCAGGTGCCGATGGATGACGACATCGTGGCGGCCTGCCTCATGACCCAGGGCGGCGAAGTCAAGCGCAAATAAACAGGAGCTCACGCATGGAAGCCATTTCCCCGGTTGTTTTCAACCTCATCATCTTCGTGCTGGCGATCTACGTCGGCTACCACGTGGTCTGGAACGTCACGCCGGCGCTGCACACGCCGCTCATGGCCGTGACCAACGCCATTTCCGCTATCGTGATCGTGGGGGCCATGCTGGCCGCCGCGCTGACCGAAACGGGCCTGGGCAAGACCATGGGCGTGCTCGCCGTGGCACTGGCTGCGGTCAACGTGTTCGGTGGCTTTCTGGTGACGCGCCGCATGCTCGAGATGTTCAAGAAGAAGGAACGCAAGGCACCGGGCGCGGAAGGAGCCGCCAAATGAGCATGAACCTCGTCGTTCTGTTGTACCTGGTGGCCTCGGTGTGCTTCATCCAGGCGCTCAAGGGCCTGAGCCACCCCACCTCCTCGATCCGTGGCGTCATGTTCGGCATGACCGGCATGGGGATTGCCATCCTCACCACCGTGGGGCTGATCGTCACACTGGCGCAAGTCATGTCGGTGGACGCGGTCTCCGGGCTGGGCTGGATTGTGCTGGGCCTTGTGGCCGGTGGCGCTTTCGGCACGGTGCTGGCCCGTCGCGTGGAAATGACCAAGATGCCCGAGCTGGTGGCCTTCATGCACAGCATGGTCGGTCTGGCGGCCGTGTTCATCGCCTTTGCCGTGGTGGAAGAGCCCTGGGCCTTCAACCTCGCGGAAAAAGGCGGGGACATGCCGTTCGGCAACAAGATTGAACTGTTCCTGGGCTCGGCCATCGGTGCCATCACCTTCAGCGGTTCGGTGATTGCCTTCGGCAAGCTGAGCGGCAAATACAAGTTCCGTCTGTTCCAGGGCGCGCCGGTCACGTTTGCCGGCCAGCACATGGTCAACCTGGTGCTGGGCGTGGCGGTGGTGGCGCTGGGCATCTACTTTGCCTTCACTGGCAACTGGACGGCCTTCTTCGTGCTCACCGCCATCAGCTTCGTGCTGGGCGTGCTGATCATCATCCCCATCGGCGGGGCCGACATGCCGGTGGTGGTGTCCATGCTCAACAGCTATTCGGGCTGGGCAGCGGCGGGCATCGGCTTTTCGCTGAACAACAGCATGCTGATCATCGCGGGTTCGCTGGTGGGCTCGTCCGGTGCGATCCTGAGCTACATCATGTGCAAGGCCATGAACCGCAGCTTCTTCAGCGTGATTCTGGGCGGCTTTGGTGGCGAGGCGGGTGCGGCGGCGGCCAGCGGGGGCGTGCAGCGCACCGCCAAGAGCGGCAGCGCCGACGACGCGGCCTTCATCCTGGGCAATGCCGAAACCGTGATCATCGTGCCCGGCTACGGCCTGGCCGTGGCGCGCGCCCAGCACGCGGTCAAGGAACTGGCGCACAAGCTCACCGAAAAGGGCATCACGGTGAAGTACGCCATCCACCCGGTGGCAGGCCGCATGCCGGGCCACATGAACGTGCTGCTGGCCGAAGCCGAAGTGCCATACGACCAGGTGTTCGAGATGGAGGACATCAACTCCGAGTTCGGGCAGGCCGACGTGGCCATCATCCTGGGCGCCAACGACGTGGTGAACCCCGCCGCGCTGCAGAAGGGCTCCACCATCTACGGCATGCCCATCCTGGAGGCCTACAAGGCCAAGACCGTGATCGTGAACAAGCGCTCCATGGCCGCCGGTTACGCCGGGCTGGACAACGAGCTGTTCTACATGGACAAGACCATGATGGTCTTCGGCGACGCCAAGAAGGTCGTGGAAGACATGACCAAGGCGATCGAGTGATCTGAAGGTGGCGGGCTACTGGCCGGTGGCATGTGCCGTTGCGGTGGCCCGGCCTTCCTGCAGGAGGAAGTCCACCACCTCCTGCCACCACCGGTCATCGACATGGCCCAGCCAGTCGTTGTGGCCAGCGCCACGCACCTGCCACATGCGCTTGGGCGCGGACAACCCGGCATACAGGCTGGCCCCCAGGCGGGCGGGGACGATGGTGTCGCGCTCCGCCACAACGACCGCGATGGGAACGGAGGCGCCTGCCAGATGCCGCTGGCTGTCGTAACGGTCGCGCAGCAACCAGCGCACCGGCAGCCAGGGGTAATGGTGGCTGGCCACGTTTTCCAGGCGGTCCCAAGGGGTCATCAGCAGCAGGCCTGCCACGGCTTGCGGTGCCTGCGCATAGGCCGCTGCCGCCACACCCGAGCCCAGCGACTCACCGGCCAGCAGGACCGGGGCGCCAAACTCCCGAAGGGCCATGGCGATGGTCTCCGCGGCGTTGGTGGTCAGTGAGGTCTCGCCCAAGTCACCGGGCCGTGGGCCGTAGCCAGGGTACTCCGCGAGGATGACGCGAAGGCCGTGGCGGCTGAGATCGGCATAGGGGGCGCGGTGACCGGCATGGCCCGCATTGCCATGAAACAGCACCAGCGTGGCGCGAGCAGGCCCTTGCGGCTCACGCATCAGGCCACGAAACTCACCCGCCGCAGGCCAGCGTTGCAGCCCCATCGAGGGGGCGGCAGACAGCACCGACTCCAGTGTCGCCTTGTCAGGGAAATACAGCAGGCGATCCTGAAACACGGTCATCCCGCCGACCAGCAGCCCACCGAGGAGAGCCAGTTGAAGAACGATGCGCCGGAACATGGCATGAGAGGATGGCCTGGTCCGCTTCAGCGCAGCGGGAGGATGCCGAGCACGTTCAGCGCGCCGTCGGGCGCGGACTCGGCGACCACGGCCTCACCGTAGCTGGGTTGTTCGCCCGTGAGGGCATCGATGTTGGGCAGATGGGTGACGAGGATGACAGGCCGGTCGCCGCGCAGGCGTTTGATCCAGCCTTCGGCCGCATCGGTGGCCTCGTTCATGCGCTCACCGCCACCGGAGAGGAATTCCCGTAGTGCGGGATCGGTCTGCGTCTGGCCGAAGGCCAGTTGGGCGGTGTCGCGGGTTCTGCACATGGCCGACGCCACCACCTGTACCCGCTCGGGCGTCAGGCCCTTGCTCGCAAAGAGCTGGCCCACCGCCCGTGCCTGCTGCTGTCCCTGGGGGGTCAACATTCTTTCGCCCTGGCACCGGCCGCTGGCATCGAAGTGGGTGGAGTCACCCGGGCCCACTTCGCCGTGCCGCAACACCACCACGATGTGGGGACGCGTCTGGATGACGCTCCACAAGGCGTCACCCGACTGGGCCAGGGCCGGGCTGCTCCACAGCGACAGGGCGGTCATGCATCCGGCGAGCGTGAACAGCAGGCGCATGGGTCGGCTCCTGCTCAGCTGTGGGTGGAAGGTGCCGAGCGGCGACGTCCGCGGCGGGTCGCCATCGGCGGAATGCTTGGCAAGGGTTGGCGTGTGGCCGTGGCGCCATGGATCACCCCGCCTCCCAGGCAGACCTCACCGTCGTACAGCACGGCGCTTTGCCCAGGCGTGACGGCCCATTGGGGCTCTTCGAAAGCGAGGGCGAAGCCGGTGGGGCCGGCTGACGCGAAGGTGCAGGCCGCGTCGGCCTGGCGGTAGCGGGTCTTGGCCCCGTAGGTACCAGGGGCGGGGGGCTCGCCGGCCACCCAGCTGGCGTCCTGCGCCTCCAGTTCGGGCGAGAGCAACCAGGGGTGGTCGTGGCCCTGGACCACCCACAGGGTGTTGCCGGGCACGTCCTTGCGGGCCACAAACCAGGGGGCGTGTTCGCCGCCCCCCTTGGCGACACCCTTGTCCTTCACGCCACCGATGCCCAGGCCCTGGCGCTGCCCCAGTGTATAGAAGCTAAGGCCCACGTGCTGGCCGATCTCGCGGCCCTGATCGTCGCGGATGGGGCCGGGGGCTTTCTGGATGTAGCGGTTCAGGAAGTCGCGGAAGGGCCGCTCACCGATGAAGCAGATGCCGGTGGAGTCCTTCTTCTTGGCATTGGGTAGGCCGATGTCGGCGGCGATGCGGCGCACCTCGGTCTTGGGCAATTCGCCCACCGGGAACATCGTCTTGCTCAGTTGCGCCTGATTCAGGCGGTGCAGGAAGTAGCTCTGATCTTTCAGCGGGTCCAGGCCCTTGAGCAGTTCGTACCGGCCGCTGGCGCTGTTCAGGCGCACGCGGGCGTAGTGGCCGGTGGCGATCTTTTCCGCGCCCAACGCAAAAGCGTGGTCCAGGAAGGCCTTGAACTTGATTTCGGCGTTGCAGAGGATGTCGGGGTTGGGCGTGCGGCCCGCCTGGTATTCGCGCAGGAATTCGGCGAACACACGGTCCTTGTACTCCGCAGCGAAGTTGACATGTTCAATGTCGATGCCGATCACATCGGCCACGCTGGCAGCATCCAGCCAGTCCTGCCGGCTGGAGCAGTATTCGCTGTCGTCGTCATCTTCCCAGTTCTTCATGAAGATGCCGATGACCTCGTGCCCCTGCTGTTTGAGCAGGTACGCACTGACGGCGGAATCCACGCCGCCGGACAGGCCGACGACGACACGGTGTTTGCTTGACATAGGGGGATTATCCCAGCCGTTGACCCGGCACACCATGGCATGGGGCCATGCATGGGTAAGATGCGGCATGCCTTCCCTGGTGAATGAAGACGAAGTGGAGATCACGGCCATGCGGGCGCAGGGGCCGGGTGGTCAGAATGTGAACAAGGTGGCCACGGCGGTCCACCTCCGGTTCGATATCCGCGCTTCATCTCTGCCTGATGCGGTGAAAGGGCGCCTACTGGCATTGCCGGGCCGGCGCGTCAGCAAAGATGGCATCTTGCTGCTGAAGGTCCAGTCGGCCCGCAGCCAGGAGCAGAACCGGGCGATGGCGCTGGCACGGCTGGAGGCGATCGTGGAGCAGGCCTGGCCGGAGCCGGAAATTCGGCGTCCCACGAAACCGACCTATGGCTCCAAACAGCGCCGACTGGAGGGCAAGGCGTTGCGTTCACAGGTGAAGGCCGGGCGACGGAAGATGGACGATTGAACGGGTGGCGCTTTTTTCGGACATCTCCGATCCTTCGGTCAGCGCCGCTTGCACCCGCTCAAACTTGATCGGGCGCTACAGCCCCTCCATGAATACGCTGTCGCTCCCCTCCCTCGCTCTTGCGGTCTGAGGTCAGACAGCAGCCCCGCCTTGGCCCCGCTACGGTGAAGTCCTTGGCCGTGAGCGAGGAGGCCTGAGCGATGTTGGCCATCGCGTCCACGCCAAAGTGGCCAACCGGATTGCTCTATGACCCAGTGCATGTGGCGGGAATAGTTATCCCTTCTCAAGAAGCAATCTATGTCAAGCTCATTTTTTTGTATATATACAAATAATTAATCCATTTGACAATTTATTTTGGTGACCAGATACTTTGAGCACACCAACACAAAGCTCATCCGGTCATGTCACTTCTCACCGATTTCCAGAGTTATGCCGATGCACAGGCGCAGTTTTCACCAGCCAAGTTGTGGGAGCTGTTTGATGGTGATCGCGAGTCGTTCAACATCGCTCACGAATGCGTGGATCGTCATGCGGTCAAAGACAAGGAGGCTCTTATCGTGGTCCATGCGGAGGGCGCCGATGAGTCTGTGACCTACGCGGAGTTGGCGGCAGATTCTTCACGTTTTGCGCATTACCTAGAAAGTCAGGGTGTTCAGCGAGGTGACCGTGTAGCCATCATGCTGGAGCCTTCAAGGGCCTTTTACACGGCCATGTTCGGGGTCATCAAACGTGGCGCCATTGCAGTGCCGATGTTCACCCTGTTTGGCCCTGATGGGATACGCCTGCGAGTGAACGACTGCAAACCCGCCCTGCTGGTAACCAACACACAAAAGGCGGAAGATGCCCAGGCAGGCAACAGCTCGGTACCCATTCAGGTGTACGACACAGGCTTCGCCGATTCGTTGCAGCTGCTGCCTACACGCTACAAGGTTGACTCGCGTGCAGACGACATGGCGGTCTTTCAGTACACCTCGGGCACGACGCGGGAATTGCCTGAAGCCGTCAAACATACGCATCGGGCACTGGTTACCTTGATGGTGGCGGCCCTATACGGTACCGGGCTTCGCCCTGGTGACCGGTTCTTTTGCCCTTCATC
This sequence comes from Burkholderiales bacterium, assembly GCA_030603635.1. Taxonomy (GTDB): domain Bacteria; phylum Pseudomonadota; class Gammaproteobacteria; order Burkholderiales; family Burkholderiaceae_C; genus Tepidicella. The sequence continues at coordinate 24,407 of JAUVXK010000001.1, forward strand.
CCCTGCATGGGGGCATGGGCTGTGGCACGGAACGCTGGCCCCTCTGGCACTGGGGCTGACTGTGGGAGCGTACAGCGGGCGTTTCAATCCGGTTCGGCTGATCCAGGCATTGTCAAAGCATCGCTTCACCAATATGTCTGCAGCAGCAACGCACTACCGCATGATCAAAAACTGTGGCGAAGCAGAGCGCTATCCATGCTTTTTCGACAAGCTCTCATTTACCGGTGAGCCCATTGACGACGACACGGCCGACTTCCTCCAGCGCACCTATGGCTTGGAGGTGTGCAGCATGTACGGCACCACTGAAATCGGGGTGGTGTTGGCGAACTACCCGGGCGCCAAGGACTTCCCGGTCAAACGGGGATCGTTGGGCAAAGCGGTCCCGGGCACCCGGGTGGAAGTTCACGATGCCGACGGTCACGTCTGCCCGGTTGGCGTGACAGGCCAGCTCGTGGTGTGGCGTCGCAACGAATGGGTACCGACCAAAGATTTGGGTCGGATTGACGAGGATGGGTACCTCTACCACGGTGGTCGAGCAGACGATGTGATCATCTCGGCAGGCTGGACCATGAGCGCCGTTGAAATTGAAAACGTGATGCTCATGCATCCCGATGTGCTTGAAGCCGCCGCCATTGGCGTGCCTGACGAACTGCGAGGCCAGGTCGTCAAGGGCTTTGTCGTGAGCCGTCGTGAGGGTTCGGATGCATTTGTCACTGAACTGCAGGAACTGGTCCGCAACAAGCTCAGCCAACACGAATACCCACGACATGTGGTTTTCGTGCCCGAATTGCCCAAGACGCCTGCCGGCAAGGTCCATCGCAAGGTGCTTCGTGAGCGTGAAGCTGTACTGCGAGCCGCCCACGCCTGAATGGCTCATAGAAACCCAATACGTATTCATCCACCAACGAGGAGACCTTGTATGTCCCAACAGATTGAGCGTAGCTTCCCAAAGATCACAGAAAGTGGTCTTGACGATTTGCGCCAGCGCTTAGGCGTGAAGATTGAGAACACTGCTGAGCCATGGTGCTATGAAGCCACGCGCGACAACATTCGCCACTACGCTCATGGCATTGGCGATGACAACCCTTTGTGGTGCGATCCGGACTATGCGGCCAAGTCGCACTATGGCGGCATCGTGGCACTGCCCAGTTTTCTGTTCTCTACCAGTCGCATCGTCTCGGGCTACGTGGGTGGTCTGCCGGGTGTGCATGCCATGTGGTCAGGTGCGGACTGGACCTGGCACAAGCCTGTACGTCGCAACGATGAGATCCGGACCGAGGCTTACCTTAAGGATCTGGTCGAGCACCAAACGCGCTTTGCCGGTCGCGCCATCCAGCAGATCTACCACGTCGACTTCTTCAATCAAGAGGGTGACAAGGTGGCCGAAGCCGACAGCTGGTGCTTCCGCACAGAGCGTGACCAGGCCCGCGAACACGGCACCAAGTACAAGGAAGTACGCGCCCGCGGACCGCGCCGCTACACCGACGAAGAGCTGCGCGAAGCCTACAAGCTGTACCGCAGCGAGGAAATTCGGGGGGCCGTGCCGCGCTACTGGGAAGACGTCAACGAAGGCGACGAACTGCCGGTGATGTTCAAGGGTCCCATGACGGTGACCGGCTTCATCGCTTATGCCCAGGGTTGGGGGGGGCTGTACATCCGCGCCAACAAGTTGGCCTGGAAACTCATCGACGCACACCCGGGCGTGGGCATCAAAAACAGATTCGGCATACCGGATGTGCCTGAGCGTGTGCACTGGGAAGAAGACTTTGCGCTGGAAGTGGGTGCCCCAGGTGCTTACGACTACGGGCCAGAGCGTACGTCTTGGATGACGCACCAACTCACCAACTGGATGGGTGACACAGGCTTCTTGCACAAATCCCATTGCCAGGTGCGTCGCCACAATCCTGAAGGAGACATGCTGTTTATCCACGGAAAGGTCAAGCGCAAGTTTGTGGAAAAAGGCAAGCACATGGTTGAAATTGCACAGGAAGCGCGCAACCAAGACGATGAAGTGTCGGCCATTGGCACGGGTCTCGTCATTCTGCCCAGTCAACGGTAAAGAGCACGATGAGCGCACCCACACACGGTGCACTGGCGGGGATCAAGGTGGTCGATCTGACCCGGGTCCTCGCTGGCCCTCTGTGCACACAGATGCTGTCTGATCACGGGGCTCAAGTGATCAAGGTCGAGCCGCCAACCGGTGACGAAACGCGCAAGCTGGGTCCGCCCTATGACCGGTTGGGTCATGCCGCCTATTTCTCTGCTCTCAATAGGGGGAAAAAAGCGATCAGTCTGGATCTCTCCAAGCCGCAAGCTCAGGCGGTTTTGCACAAACTGCTGTCTGACGCGGATGTATTGGTCGAGAATTTTTTACCGGGAACCATGGAGCGATGGGGCTTGGGATTCGAGCAAACGCTCAAATCCCGATACCCACGGTTGATCTACTGTTCCATCAGTGGATTCGGAGCCGATGGACCACTTGGTGGCCTGCCTGGATACGACGCCGTACTCCAAGCCATGTGTGGGTTGATGAGCATCAATGGCGAAGAGTCTGTTGGGGCCGTCAAGGTAGGCATTCCCATTGTCGACCACCTGACGGGCTATGTGGCCCTGTCAGGCATCTTACTGGCACTTCAGGCCCGAAGTCGTACAAAAAATGGCCAGCGGGTCGAAGCCACGCTCTATGACACCGCCTTGAGCCTGTTGTTACCACATGCCTCCAACTGGTTCGCCTCCCAGAAACCCCCTGAATTGCTGGGCAGTGCCCATCCCAACATTGCCCCTTATGACAAGTTCCAGGCAAAGGATGGTGAACTGTTCATCGGAATTCTGAACGACCCACAATTTCGCCGGTTTTGTAGCCATATCGGGCTGGAAGAACTCCCAGACGACCCTCGATTTGCCAGCAATTCTTCGCGCGTAACCCATCGGCTACAGCTGAAGAAGCTCATTGAAATCGCTATTCAGAACAAAGACAGCGGGCAGCTCTGCGAATCGTTGATGCGTGTCGGTGTACCGGCCGGAAGTGTCAATTCCGTGCCGGATGCGTTGAACCATCCACACAGCTTGCACAGAGGCATGGTGATTACCCGAGGGGATTACGTGGGGCTGCGTTCTCCAGTACGACTCAAGGATACCCCTGATCAACCAGGGGAGCGCCCCCCAGCGTTCGCACAGCATGCCGACGAAGTCCTGCGCAATGCCGGCTTCACCGACGAGGACATCGTGTGTCTACACGAGACGGGTGCTGCGCCCCGCCCTTAGCGCAGCAGCACAATCCATCAGCCACAAATAGGAGACAAAGCATGAAACTGCTAGCAACTATCACATTGGCACTGGCTGCCACAGCCAGCACGCTTGCCATGGCCCAGAACACATATCCGAACAGGCCCATCAAGATCATCGTGGCCTATCCCGCCGGCCAAGGCACCGACATTGCCACCCGCTACCTATCGGAGCAGGTATCCAGAGAGCTGGGCCAACCCATCGTCATCGAAAACCGTGCTGGTGCTGGTGGCAACATCGGTACAACCGTCACAGCCCAATCCCCCAACGACGGCTACACGCTGACGATGGGAACGAACGCCACGCACGCCTTGAACCAGTTTCTCTACTCCAGCACAGGGTTCGATATTGACAAGGACTTCGAACCGATTGCTCTGGTGGGTACGTTTCCCATGGTGATTGCGGTTCGTGCTGAGTCGCCGCTGAAATCTGTCTCAGAGTTGGTTGAGGTGGCCAAGAACAACGCGCGAGCTGCGGACATTGCCATGCCAAGTACGACTGCCCGGCTGGTGGTTGAGCTTTTGAAAGAAGAAACCAAAGCGCCATTATTTGGTGTTCCATACCGGGGTTCAGGGAATGCCATGGCCGACCTGCTCGGCGGCCAACTTTCCATCATCGTCGACACGCCCACCGCTCTACGTTCACATATCGGTTCGGGACGCGTACGGGCTATTGGTGTGACATCGAGGCAACCCAGTGGCCTGGTGCCTGGTGTTCCTACGGTGGCAGAGCAGGGTGTGAGTGGGTTCGAGGTGGTGGCATGGAATGCCTTGTATGCGCCGAAAGGCACCCCCAGAAACGTAATCACAACGCTGAACACCGCGTTCAACAGGGTACTAGAGCGTCCGGAAACTCGTCAGCGCTTGCTGGAGTTGGGGTTCGACCCCGCAGGTGGAACACCTGAGGCATTGCATCAGTTTGCCACTTCGGAGCAGAAGAAGTGGGGACCCATCATACGTAATGCAGGCATCAAGCTTGACTGACCTTCAATGAGATCGACGTTCCAGTCCACTTGCTGGAACGTCACGCTTGTCAACACACCATCGGTAAAAGCATGACCGAAACCGAATTGATTGAGGCCGGTTGGAAGCGGCGTGAGTTGGAAGGTTTCATGGGTGCAGCTGGTCCCCTATGGACAAAGAGGGTCAATGGGCATTGGGTCTATGGGGTGCTTGCTGATCAATCGCATATGAATCCAGCCGGATGGGTTCATGGCGGAGCACTCCTGACATGGGCTGATCACGCCATGAGTGCAGTCGCTTGGGAGGCGAGCAACAGACTGCCCTGTGTCACTTTGGATATCTCGGCGCAGTTCATTAATGCGGTTCGATCCAATCAGTTTGTTGATGCACATGTGTCAGTGATCCGCGCCTCTCGTCAGTTGGTCTTCATGGCTTGCGATCTTTCGGTAGGTGGGGAAATAGCCTTACGGGCACATGCCACGCTGAAGGTTCTGAACAAGCCTGCAGGATGAGCAATCATGAGTGAGCTTAGAATTTGTATGGATACAAAAGCAAACTGGATGGTATTTCCTCCATCTGTACTCGGCTTAGATCCTTACAGAGCCCGCTCCATGACTCCGTCATCTACCAATGAATCCAAGCTTGAAGTCATCCCAAAACCCAAGCGGGAACCACGGGTAAGGCCTGTTCCCGCAGTCAGCCGAGCGATTGCCATACTGCGCTTGCTTGGCAGGAACAAGCAGCCCATGGGGGTGAAGGCCATCGCCGATGAACTGGATCTGGTTCCCAGTACATGTCTGCACATCCTTCGCGTGTTGGTCGCTGAAGACTTGGTCAAGCCCGAAGCAGGAACCAAGAGATATACCCTTGGCAGTGGGATGATCAGTCTGGCGCGAAATGTGCTGACGGCAGGGGGCTTTGCACAATTGTCACAGCCGGCTCTGGACAGAATTGCCTCGATTTTCGGTGTCACGGCGATGGGTGTTGAGGTGACGCGGAACCAGTCTGTCATGGTGCTCTCTATCTCGCGCTCAGAACAACCGTTTCGAGTGCATACTGATGTGGGCAGTCAGTTTTCAACGCTGGTCAGTGCAACGGGAAGGTTGATTGCTGCTTACAGCGGGGAGAGTACATCGGTACTGAAAAAGAAGTTTTCCACCATTCCTTGGGATCATCCGCCGAGTTTTTCCCAGTGGATGAAGGAAGTTGAGGAGGGAAAAGTCCGTGGCTGGTGCCTCGACAGAAACAACTTCATGAACGGCATTTCCGTACTTGCAGTGCCTGTTTTATCTCGGGATGGCAGGTTGACACACACCCTTGTTTCTGTGGGGCTGTCATCCCACCTCAACGAAAACAACTGCGCGGCATTGGCCTCGACGATGAAAGTGGAAGCTCGAGCATTGGAGGAGTTGCTGCTTCAGTAATGAGGCATGCAACCCTCAGGCATCCCAAGCCCGGTCCCCCTGCGCGTCGCGCACGCGCGTGGGCAGGCCCATGCGGTCCATCAGGTGCAGAAAGGGCGCTGGGTCCAGGTCCTCGACGTTGACCATGGTGCCGGTGTCCCAGGTGCCGTCGGCGATCAGCAACGCGGCGGCCACCGGCGGTACTCCCGCGGTGTACGAAATGCCCTGGCTGCCGACCTCCGCATAGGCCTCGGCGTGGTCGGCCACGTTGTAGATGAAAACCTCGGTCTCTTGCCCGTTCTTCGTGCCCCTGACCCAGTCGCCAATGCAGGTCTTGCCGGTGTAACTCGGCGCCAGGCTGGCCGGGTCGGGTAGCACGGCCTTGACGACTTTCAGCGGCACCACTTCCAGCCCTTCGGCGGTTTTCACCGGCTGTTCGGACAGCAGACCCAGGTTGTTGAGCACGGTGAAGACGTTGATGTAGTGCTCGCCAAAGCCCATCCAGAAGCGTAGGTCGGCCTGGGGGTAGCGGCTGGCCAGCGAGTGCAGTTCGTCGTGGCCGGTGAGGTAGGCCTTCTGCGGGCCCACCACCGGCAGGTCCCAGGTCTGGCTGACTTCGAACATCTTATTCGGCGTCCATTGCCCGTTCTGCCACGACAGCACGGTGCCGGTGAACTCGCGGAAGTTGACCTCGGGGTCGAAGTTGGTGGCGAACCAGCGGTCGTGCTTGCCCGCATTGATGTCGACGATGTCGATGCTGCGGAGGGTGTCGAAGAAGCGGTCTTCTGCCAGGCGCGCATAGGCGTTCACCACACCGGGGTCGAAGCCGACCCCCAGCACGGCCGTGACACCGGCGGCAGCGCAGCGCTCGCGCCGCTTCCACTCATGGTTGGCGTACCAGGGTGGGGATTCGCAGATCTTCAGCAGGTCTTCGTGGATGGCGGTGTCCATGTAGGCGGCGCCGGTGTCGATGCAGGCCTCCAGCACCGACATGTTGACGAAGGCGCTGCCCAGGTTGATGACGATCTGCGCGCCCGTGCGCCGGATGAGTTCGGCCACGGCCGGTGTGTCCATGGCGTCGATGGTGTGGGCCTGCAACACACCGGGCACCTTGAGGCTGCCCTTGCCGTGGATGGAGGCGATGATGGCCTCGCACTTGGCTATCTTGCGCGAGGCGATGTGGATGTCGCCCAGCACGTCGTTGTTCTGGGCGCATTTGTGCGCCGCCACTTGAGCCACGCCACCGGCGCCGATGATGAGCACATTGCGCTTCATGTCGTCGAATGCCTTTCGTCGGAGGGGGTTTGAAGGAAAACGGGCCCGCCCGCCCTGTGGCGGGTCGGATCGTTCAGGGAAGTCTCAGGACAACGCCGAGGCGAAGTCCGCGTAGCCGAAGTCGCGCACCAGACGTACCTGACCATTGAGTTCGCGCACCGCAATGGCCGGCATCTTCACGCCGTTGAACCAGTTCTTCTTGACCATGGTGTAAGCGGCTGCGTCCTCGATGGACAGGCGGTCGCCGACTTGCAGGGGTTGGGCAAAACGGTACTCGCCGAAGATGTCGCCGGCCAGGCAGGACTTGCCGCACACCATCCATGCGTGCGGGCCCTGGTTGGGCTCGATGCGACCGCTGTAGCGGTAGACCAGCAGGTCGAGCATGTGGGCCTCGATCGAGCTGTCCACAATGGCCAGGTTCTTGCCGTTGTGCAGGGTGTCGAGCACGGTGACCTCCAGCGTGGTGGAGTTGGCCACCGCCGCCTCGCCCGGCTCCAGGTACACCTGCACCCCGTACTCGCCGGCGAACCGCTTGAGCCGCTCGGCGAACGCGGCCAATGGATAGTCAGGGTGGGTGAAGGCGATGCCGCCGCCCAGGCTGATCCAGTCCATGCGCCGGATCAGATGACCGAAGCGTTGTTCGATGTGGTCAAGCATTTCGCCGAAGCGTTCCAGCCGGCCGTTCTCGCAGTTGTTGTGGAACATGAAGCCGCTGATGCCACCGATCTCGTGCAGCGCTCTCTCGATCGCCGCCGGGTCGTGCTCGCCCAGGCGCGAAAAGGGCCGGGCCGGGTCGGCCAGGTCAAAGCTGGACGAACTCACGCCGGGGTTCACGCGCAGGCCACGCACCTTGGCGCGCGAGGCCGCATCGAAGCGCCGCAACTGGCCCAGGGTGTTGAAGATGATCTTGTCGCAGCGGCCCACCACCTCGTCGATTTCGTGGTCGGCCCAGGCCACCGAGTAAGCGTGGGTCTCGCCCGGAAACTTCTCGCGGCCCAGGCGCACCTCGTAGAGCGAGGAACTGGTGGTGCCGTCCATGTACTCGGCCATGAGATCGAACACCGACCAGGTGGCAAAGCACTTGAGGGCGAGCAGGGACTTGGCACCCGAGGCCTGGCGCAACCAGGCCATCTTCTCCAGGTTGGGAAGCAGGCGGGCTTTGTCGATGAGGTAGTACGGTGTCTGGATCATGGGCGGTCACGACATCGGCTGGTCGGCAAGAGCCTTCGATTATCGCAACCCCCCATGCCAGGGGACGTCTTTTCCCGAAATCCTCAACCGTTGACGCCAGCCGCTGGCCGAGCGGTGGGGGCCTGCATGGCACTGGCGGCGATGTCCAGCGAACGCAGTCGCAGAGCCGGGTCGTACACGTCGCTGACCAGGATGAACTCGTCGGCCTCGGTCAGGTCGGCCAGGCGTTGCAGGCCCTCCCGAACGGTGTCTGGCCCACCGATGACCGCAGCAGCCAGAAAGTCGCCGATGGCGGCGCGGGCGCGGTCGTCCACCTGTTGCCAGAAGTCGGCCGTGGGCGGTTGCAGCCGTCGCCGGTCTCCGGTCAGGATGCCCAGTACCCGCTGGTAGGTGCTGCTCGCCAGAAACTCGGCTTCGTCGTCGGTGGGCGCGGCGATCAGCGGCACCCCGATGGCCGCATAGGGCCGCTGCAGCGTGGCCGACGGACGGAAGCGGCTGCGGTACAGCTCCAGCGCCTGCAGCAGCAACCGTGGCGCGAAATGGGAGGCAAAGGCATACGGCAGGCCCCGTTCTGCGGCCAACTGCGCGGAAAACAGGCTGGAACCCAAAAGCCAGATGGGCACCTTGGCTCCGGCACCGGGCATGGCGATCACCCGCTGACCGGGTTGCGGGTCGTCCAGCAGGCGCTGCAGTTCGGCCACGTCGCGCGGGAAGTCGTCTTCGGTTTCCACCCGGTCGCGGCGCAGGGCACGCATGGTCAGGCCGTCGGTGCCGGGCGCGCGGCCCAGACCCAGGTCGATGCGGCCGGGGTAGAGTTCAGCCAGGGTGCCGAAGGCCTCGGCCACCACCAGTGGCGCGTGGTTGGGCAGCATCACCCCGCCCGAGCCAACGCGGATGCGCTGGGTTCCCCCCGCGATGTGTCCCACCAGCACGGCGGTGGCCGAACTGGCGATGCCCGCCATGTTGTGGTGTTCCGCCAGCCAGTAGCGCTGGAAACCCAGGCGCTCGGCATGTTGCGCAGTGCGCAGCGCGATCTGCAGGGCGTCGGCCACGGTGCCGCCTTCGCGGACGGCCACCAGGTCCAGCATGGACAGGGCGATGGAGTTCAGGGCTGGGTGCATGGGTTGATTTTCATGCGTCTGGCATGTCCTTGCAGGACAATGGCGGTTTCGAGATCGTTTTACAACATCACCAAATGCCCCGCCTCCACTTCACCCCACCGGAGCGTTTCCGCTTCAGCACCGACATCCAGATCTACATCAGCCATGTGAACCAGGGTGGCCACCTGGACAACGCCCAACTGCTGACACTGGTGTCCGAGGCACGCGTGCGTTTCTTCAAGACGCTCGGCTACAGCGAAGGCGATGTGGCCGGCCACCCCATCGTGGTGGGCGATATCGGTGCGCAGTACCAGTCCGAGGGTTTTCATGGCGAGGTGATGTGCGTGTCCATGGAGCCGACGGATTTCAACCGTTACGGCTTCGACCTGGCGTTCCAGATGCGCGAAAAAGCCAGCGGGCGTGACGTGGCGCTGGGCAAGGTGGGCATCGTGTTCGTGCAGCGCGAGATCAAGAAGGTGGCCCCGGTGCCTGCCGCCTTCCTGCAGCGGCTCGATGCCGTGTTCGGACCCGACGCACCATGACGCCACGGCCCTGGACGCTGCCCATCCTGCTGGCGCAGATCGCCTTCGGCATCCTGGCCATGGCCTTATGCCTGCCGTCCATGCCGGCCTGGGTCGACGCCTTCGGTGTGAGCACGGCCCAGGTGCAGCTGACATTCGCCGCCTACGTGGCGGCCTTCGGCGTGATGCAGCTCTTCTATGGCCCCTGGTCCGACCGTCATGGCCGCCGGCCGGTGCTGCTGGCCGGTCTGGTCCTGGCTCTGGCGGGCTCGCTCCTCGCGGCCCTGGTCACGACCATCGAACTCCTGGTGTTGGCCCGTGGGCTGCAAGGGGCCGGTACCGCCGCCGGTGTGGTGGTCGGCCGAGCTCTCGTGCAGGACCTGTACCAAGGCCCCGACCGCACGCGCATCATGGCCTATGTGGGCATGGTCATGGGTGTGATGCCGCCCCTGGCCACCTTGCTCGGGGGGCAGATGCACGACCGTCTGGGCTGGGCCAGCACTTTCTGGCTGGCGACGGGGCTGGCGTTGGTGCTGCTGTGCTCGGTCTGGTGGGGCCTGCCGCGTGGGGCACGGCCGACCACGGCAGGCCCGATGCCGGGCATGAACCTGTGGCACAGCTACCGGCAGCTGGCCCGCATGCCCGTGTATTTGTGGCATGTGGCCGTGCTGAGCCTCACCTATGCCAGCCTGTACGTGTTTCTGAGTGGCGCTCCGGTGGTGTTGGCACGACACGGCATCGGCGCATCGGCCGTGGGCTGGTTCGTGCTGTGCATGACGGCGTCCTACATTGCCGGCAGCTTTCTGACCAGCCGCTGGATCCACCGCCTGAGCGGCCGCGAGCTGATGACGAGAGGCCAATGGCTGGCCTTGAGCGGCACGGGCCTGATGCTGCTGCTGGCCTGGCTCGACGTGCCCGTGCACTGGTCCATGACGGTACCGCTGCTCCTGGTGGGCCTGGGGCATGGCTTGCTGATGCCGCCCACCCTGGCCGGCACAGTCGGCCAGATCCCGGCACTGGCGGGCTCGGCCGCCGCCGTGGCCGGGCTGATGCAGCAGGTGATGGGGGCTGCCGGCAGCTACAGCGTGGGGGCTTTCGACCCCGTCAGCGTTGGGCTGCTGGCCGCGCTGATGCTGGGGTTTTCGGTGCTGGCCCTGGGATCGCAGTGGATGCTGCAATGGGCGCAAGCCCAGGCGGGAAAGCCCGCTTGACCCGGCTCAGCCACGCACCTCGCCTTCGCCCAGCACCACGTACTTGAGCGAAGTCAGCCCCTCCACCCCCACCGGCCCCCGGGCGTGGAACTTGTCGGTCGAGATGCCGATTTCGGCGCCCAGGCCGTACTCGAAGCCATCCGCAAAGCGCGTGCTGGCATTCACCATCACGCTCGCCGAGTCCACCTCGCGCAGGAAGCGCTGCGCGTGCACGTGGTCGGTGGTGAGGATGGCCTCGGTGTGGTGACTGGAATAGCGGTTGATGTGGGCAATGGCCTCGTCCACCCCGGCCACCACCTTCACGCTGATCACCGGCGCGAGGTACTCTTCTGACCAGTCCTGCTCGGTGGCGTCCCGCAGGTTCGCGCCGGGCACGCTGGCCAGCAATGCCCTGGCTTCGGGGCAACAGCGCATTTCCACACCCTTCTGCGCGTAAATGGCGCCGATCTTCGGCAAAAACGCCGCCGCCACCCCGCGCGCCACAAGCAGGCTCTCGGTCGCATTGCAAGGGCTGTACTTCTGCGTCTTGGCGTTGTCGGCCACCTTCACTGCCATGGCGATGTCGCAGGGGTCGTCCACGTAGGTGTGGCAGTTGCCGTCCAGGTGCTTGATGACGGGCACCTTGGCCTCGCGGCTGATGCGCTCGATCAGGCCCTTGCCGCCGCGCGGGATGATCACGTCCACGTAGGCCGGCATGGCAATGAGCTGGCCCACGGCCTCGCGGTCGGTCGTGGGCACCAGTTGCACCGCATCGGCTGGTAGGCCCGCCTGCACCAGCGCCTGCTGCACCAGCGCGGCCAGGGCGCGGTTGCTGTCGATGGCTTCGGAGCCACCGCGCAGGATGCAGGCATTCCCGCTCTTGATGGACAGCGAGGCCGCCTCGATGGTGACGTTGGGGCGGCTTTCGTAGATCATGCCGAAGACGCCGATGGGCACACGCATCTGGCCCACACGGATGCCACTGGGTTGCTGCTTCATGCCCATGATCTCGCCGATGATGTCGGGCATGGCCGCGAGCTGTTCACAGCCCTCGGCGCAGGTGTCGATGACCTTGGGGGTGAGCTTGAGTCGGTCCACCATGGGCTCGGCCAGGCCGTTGGCGCGGGCGCGTTCCAGGTCCTTGGCGTTCTCGGCCTGCAGCTGGGCCACGCTGGCGCGCAGGAGGGCGGCCAGCCCGCGCAGGGCCGCCACCTTGGAAGCAGCGCCGGCCTTGGCCATCAGCGACGAGGCGGCCTTGGCCTGCTGGCCCAGGGTGTTCATCAGTTCAACGGTGTTCAGGGCGTTCATGCCCGGATTTTCGCACCGATACCGCCCCCCTGGGGGGCCGTCGCCGATGGGGTACCATGCCCACTCGACACATTTCCCGACACGACCACAGCGAGACCATCCTTCGTGGACAGAGGCACCTTGTTCCCACGATCCGGCCACAGACCGGAGACCGTACGCATGCTGGGCACCCTCATTGGCGTGGTTTGGTCGGTGATGGGGGTCGGCCTGCTGGTCGTCCTGGCCCTGTTGCTGCAGATGACGCGGGCACAGGACGAAACCGCTGCCGAAGCGTCGCGTCAACAGTTCCGCGGCCTGCTGGCGTTGCAACAGCAGCATCTGGGTGCCCATGTGCGTGACTATGCCCACTGGGACGCCGCTGTCCAGCACATTCCCGGGGTCTACGACCCCGAATGGTGGACAAACAACGCCGGTGCTTTTGTCGTGGAAGGGTTTGATCTGTCGTTCAGCCTGGCGGTGGACGGTCTGAATGCGATGCGGCTGCAGGCAATCGCCTCCGCGAGCGAGCGGGCCGACCCTGCGACGCTGACTCCCTCGTTGCTCGCCCTCCTGAGCGACGCCAGGGCCCGACGTGGCCGCGAGTCGACCGAGGTTGCGGCCACCGGCATCGTCACGTTCAATGGACAGCTCCACCTGGCGACGGCTACGACCTTCGTTTCGGACACGGGCGACATCCCCAACGCCGATCCGGATGCGGTGTTGGTGTTTGCACGCGAATTGCAGGGCGGCATCCTGCAGACTTCATCGCACATCATGGGACACGGCGCTCTCGAATGGTTGGCGGAAGCCCCAGCCGCCGGCACCCATGAGCCACTGGTCCTTGCCGATGGCAGCCGCATGGGCGTTGTGGCCTGGACACCGCCCGCGCCCGGCCACGCCCTGCTGTACCGCATGGCCCCGCTCATCATCGGGGCGTTCCTGCTGATGGCATTGCTGCTCGGGCTGTTCCGGCACCGGGCCCGCCGCCTGGCCGCAGCCATCCATGAGGAAGCCGAAGCCCGCCGCCGTTCCGATGAACGCAGCCGCTCCATTTTGCAAGCCGCCGGTGAAGGCATTTTCGGCGTCAACGACCGCGGACAGGTGGTGTTTGCCAACCCGGCCGCATTGACCATGCTCGGTCACGACGCCGGCTCCTTCATTGGGCAGCAGGCCAGCGATGTATTCGGCTGCCCGACCTCCGATGCAGACACCACCCCGTGTCCGATCGAGCGCACGCTGCGGGAGGGCACCCCCGTGTCCAGCGACACAGAGGGTTTCCAGCGCCGGGACGGAAGTCGCTTTCCCGTCGAATACCTCGTCACGCCCATGGAAGAGATGGGCGAGCGCGGCGCCGTGGTGGTGTTCCACGACATCAGCCGGCGCCGGCGCAGCGAGGAGGAAATCCGCTACCGGGCGAATTACGACATGCTCACAGGCCTGCCAAACCGCAGCCTTTTGGTTGAGCGCCTGACCCAGGAACTCAGACTCGCCCGGCGCGAGGGCACCCGCCTGGGCCTGCTGTTCGTGGACCTGGACCATTTCAAGGACATCAACGACGCGGCCGGCCACGAAGTGGGAGACCTCATGTTGCAGCAGGTCGCGGCACGTCTGCGCCATTGCGTTCGCGACAGCGACACGGTCGGGCGCCTGGGTGGTGACGAATTCGCCCTTCTGCTGCCCCGACTGCACGACAGTCAGGACGCCGCCGCCATTGCGGACAAGGTCATCTCCACCCTGGCCGATCGTTTCGACCTGCAAGGCCAGGAGGCCTGGATCGGGGCCAGCGTCGGCATCACCGTTTTCCCCGGTGACGGCGACACCCCCAGCGAGCTGCTGCGCCACGCGGATCTGGCCATGTACAAGGCCAAGGAAGCGGGGCGCAACGACTACCGCTTCTACCAGTCCGCCATGACCGAACAGGTGCTGCAGCGCCGCGCGCTGGAAGTCGAGCTGCGGCGCGCACTGCAGCAAGGCGAGCTGCTCCTGCACTACCAGCCCATCGTGGCACTCGCCTCGGGGCAGACCGTCCATGTCGAGGCCCTGCTCCGCTGGCGTCATCCCGTGCGCGGAATGATCGCGCCGGCCGACTTCATTCCGCTGGCCGAGTCGTCAGGGTTGATCGTGGAAATCGGTTCGTGGGTGCTTGACGAGAGCTGTCGCCAACTGGCTGCGTGGCGTCAGACCGGTCGGGACACGGCCGTGGCTGTCAACGTGTCGGGCCGGCAGATCCCGCGTGGTCTCTCGCTGGAACAGATCCGCTCCACCCTGGCACGACACGGGGTGGCGCCAACCGCGCTGTGCTTTGAGTTGACCGAGTCGATTCTGCTCGACCCCTCGGAAGCCATCAAAAACTGGCTCGAAGGAGTCCGGGCACTGGGCATCACCCTCATGATCGACGACTTCGGCACCGGCTACTCGTCGCTGAGCTACCTCAAGCACTTCATTGTCCAGGCGCTGAAGGTCGACCGGAGCTTTGTCTCTGGCGTGGTGGACGACCCCGAAGACCAGGCCCTGGTTCGCGCCATCCTCGCGATGGCCCGCAGTCTGGGCCTGGCGGTCGTCGCCGAAGGCGTCGAGACCGATGCCCAGCGGGCCTGGCTCCAGGCTCACGGCTGCGAATACGCCCAGGGCTTCCTGTTCGGGCGACCGGCGGAACCCTGAACCTGGCTTCAGCCCCCGCCCTGCAAGCCCCATGAAAAAGGCCCCGGTTGAACTCGGGGCCTTTTTCTGGGGGGCAAAAATCATTGGCGAGGAATGTTTGCCGTACGAACCACCTCGCTCCATCTTCGGATGTCGTTGGCCAGCAGTTGCGCGGTTTCCTGGGGCGTGCTGCCACGCGCCTCGACGTTCAGGTCCTGCAACCTTTTCTTCACATCGGCAGAGGCCAAGGCCGTGGCGATGTCACGCTGGATCTTGTCGATCACCGAAGCCGGCGTGCGCGCAGGCGCGGCAAGGGCATTCCATGAGGAGGCCACAAACCCGGTGACGCCGCTCTCACGGGCCGTGGGCACGTCGGGCAGAACGATGGAGCGCTTTTCGCCGGTGACTGCCAGCACACGCATCGCCCTGGACTGCAGGTGAGGCAGCACAGGCCCCAGGATTTCCACCGCCACGTCCAGCTGCCCACCACGCATGGCCGCCATCAGTGCCGGCGTGCCGTTGTAGGGCACGATCTGGACATCGATGCCTGCTGTGCTTTTGAACAGCTCGGCGGCCAGATTCTGAGTGCTGCCCACGTTGATGCTGCCGACATTGATCCGGCCTGGATTGGCCTTCGCATGTGCCACCAGTTCCTGCAGCGTCCTGAAGCGGGAGCTTTCGGGCACCACCACGGCAATGTCGAAGTACCCCAGGGTCGAAATGGGGGCGAAGTCCTTCATCGTGTCGAATGGAAGCCGCTCGAACACCGCCTGGGTCACGGCGGTGCCATTGGACATGAGGAACAGCGTGTGCCCGTCCGGCTCCGCCTTGACCACGCTTTCCGCTGCAACCACCCCGCCTGCGCCGGGCCGGTTGTCGATGATGACCCCCTGGCCCCACTGCTCAGACAACGAGGCAGCGACCGCTCGCGCCGTCAGGTCACCGACCCCACCGGGTCCGAAAGGCACCACGATGCGAACCGGTTTTGTGGGAAAGGACTGGGCAGCAGCAGGAGCAACAGTGAAGCCCAGGCATGAAACGATCAAGCCGGCGGCAAGCCAGACCCGTCTGTGCTGAGAAAAAGTGCGTGATGTCATCGACGTCTCCTGGTCTTGGTGAGTATCAAATGAAGGCAGGTTCAATGTAGAAAAACTGCACCTATTTGGCAATGGAAAGAACACGCTACCTGTTATTCCAAATTTGGATGGCTCGTGGGGGCATCACCCCACCCCTTCGCTTGGCGCCCGACTGAGCCCGTTGTTCTCGTCGACCAACCGCTGCAGCAGTTGCATGAAGGTGCGCTGCTGCGCAAGGCTCAACGGCGCCAGGATGAGTGCCTGCGCGCGTGTAACGGCAGGCTCGGCTTGCATGAGCAGGTCCTTGCCGCTGGGCGTGATGTACAGCAGACGCACCCGCCGGTCCTGTGGCGACAGCTGGCGCTCCAGCAGGCCCCGCGCCTCCAGCCGGTCCACTACGCCGGCGGTGGTCGAGGTGTCGAGTGCGATCAGTCGCGCCAGGGTGCGCTGGTCGACGCCCGGCTGGTCGCGCACGGTAGACAGCGCACCGTATTGCAACGGCGTGAGGTTGAGTTTTTCCACCTCCTGATGGAAGATGCCCACGGAAATCTGGTGCAGGCGTCGAATGGCATGACCGGGCAGGCGGTTCAGACCAGGCACGGTGGGGGGCAGGGACTCGCTCATGAGGTGTCAGTCTAGGGCATGCGAGGACAAAACAAGCACATGAAGTGGACTGCATAAAAAAACTTGCACAGCTCTGGATTAATCACTACACTTATCGTCAGTATACTGATTATCTTAACTCACCCCCTCAATGACAGGAGACAGCACATGAGTTCTTCTTCCCCGCACAACTTGCCGGTTCTGGTGGCAGGAGGGGGCATTGGCGGCCTCGCTGCCGCCCTCGCCCTGGTGAACCAGGGGTTTCGGGTACAGGTGTTCGAACAGGCGCCGGAAATCGGCGAGATCGGCGCCGGCATCCAGCTTGGCCCCAACGCCTTTCACGCCTTTGATGCGCTGGGCGTGGGGCCACAGGCGCGCGCCCGAGCGGTCTACACCGACTACATGGTCATGCACGACGCGGTGGACGAATCCCTGGTGGGCAAGATCGAGACCGGTGAGGCCTTTCGCCAGCGCTTCGGCAATCCCTACGCCGTGATCCACCGGGCCGACGTGCATCTGTCGCTGCTGGAAGGCGCACAGGCCAGCGGCCAGGTCGAGTTTTACACCCACACCCGCATCGAGACCATCGAGCAGGACGAGGCGGCCGGAACGGTCACGGCCATCGACCAGAACGGCAAGCGCTGGGTCGGCCAGGCCTTGATTGGAGCCGATGGCGTGAAGTCCGTAGTGCGTCAGCAGTACGTGAACGATCCGCACCGCGTGACCGGTCATGTGGTCTACCGGGCCGTGGTGGACAAGGCGGACTTCCCGAAAGACCTGCAGTGGAACGCCGCCAGTCTGTGGGCGGGCCCCAAGTGCCACCTAGTGCATTACCCGCTGCGTGGTGGCGAACAGTACAACGTGGTGGTGACCTTCCACAGCCGGCAGCAGGAGCACTGGGGAGTCACAGAGGGTTCCAAGGAAGAGGTGGAAAGCTACTTCCAGGGCATTGCGCCGAAGGCACGCCAACTCATCGAACTGCCCAAGAGCTGGAAGCGCTGGGCCACGGCCGACAAGGAGCCGATCGAGAACTGGGTGTTCGGCCGCGTGACCATTCTGGGCGATGCCGCACACCCCACCACCCAGTACATGGCCCAGGGCGCCTGCATGGCCATGGAAGACGCCGTCACCCTGGGCGAAGCCCTGCGCGTGACCGGGAAGGACTGGGCCGCCGCCCTGGTCCTGTACCAGAAGAACCGCGTGGCGCGCACCGGCCGCATCGTGCTGAGCAGCCGCGAGATGGGTCGCATCTACCACGCCACCGGGGTGGAGCGCCTGATCCGCAACCAGATGTGGAAGAACCGCCCGCAGCAGCGCTTTTATGATGCCATGGAATGGCTGTACAGCTGGAACGTGAGCAACTGCCTGCAACAGGGTTGAAACGGAGACGAACATGCAAGAACTTGGCCGACTGGAAGACCTGCCGCAGGACTACCGCGACGAACTCAAGGCGCTGAACCTGGTGCCCCTGTGGCCCAGCCTGCGCGGTGTGCTGCCACCGAACGTGCCCACGCGCCAGACGCGAGCCACCCACTGGCCCTACGCCACCCTCAAGCCCTTGCTGCTGAAGGCCGGTGAGTTGACCCCGATCGAGAAAGCCGAGCGGCGCGTGCTGGTGCTCGCCAACCCCGGACACGGCCTGGAGAAGATGCAGGCCAGCGCCGCCATGTACCTGGGCATGCAGCTGCTGCTGCCCGGCGAGTGGGCACCCAGCCACCGCCACACCCCCAATGCCGTGCGCATGATCGTCGAAGGCGAGGGCGCCTACACCACCGTGGACGGTGAAAAGTGCCCCATGAGCCGGGGCGACCTGATCCTGACTCCCACCGGCCTGTGGCACGAACACGGCCACGACGGTAACGAACCCGTGGTCTGGCTGGACGTGCTGGACCTGCCGCTGGTGTACTACATGGAAGCGAGCTACCACATCAACGGCGAGCGCCAACAAGTCAAGAAGGGCAGTGGCGACCGTGTCTGGACGCGTGCCGGCGTGGTGCCCACTCCCGTGTTCCAGCGCAGCGACAAGCGCTATCCGATGCTGCGCTACCCCTGGGCCGACACGCGTGCTGCCCTGCTGGCACTGGCTCAGGATCAGCCGGCTCAGGAGTGCGTGCAGGTCACCTACGTCAACCCCGAAACCGGCGAGGACGCCGAGAACATCCTGGGCTTCTACGCGCTGATGCTCAAGCCCGGACAGACGCTACGCCTGCCCGCGCGTTCGCCGGCCCAGGTGTTCCACCAGATCGAAGGTCGCGCCGAAGTCACGGTGGACGGAGCCGGCCAGACCTTCACCCTGGCCGAAGCCGACACCTGCTGCGCCCCGGGCTACACCGCCGTCACGCTCCAGAACCTGAGCGCCGACCAACCCGCCTTCCTCTTCATGGCCGACGAGTCCCCACTGCACCGCAAGCTGGGGGTCTACGAAGTCCGCGCCTGAAACCTTTAACCCACCCCCAAACCATGAGCCACTACCTTTTCACCCCTCCTGCTGTCCAGTCCCTGCCCATCCGTGGTCAAGCGGCGCGTTTTCCGATCAACCGCCTGTTCTTCGTGGGACGCAACTACCACGCACACGCCGTCGAAATGGGGCGTCCCGTCGATAAAAGCACCGAAAACGCCTTCTACTTCACCAAATCGCCCAGTTCGTTGGTGGGAAGCGGGGCCACGATCCCGTACCCGCCCCGCACCCAGAACTACCATTACGAAATGGAGCTGGTGCTGGCGATCGGCAAGCCCGGTTTCCGCGTGAGCGAAGACCGGGCCCATGAACTGATCTACGGTTACGCCGCCGGCCTGGACATGACCCGTCGCGACCTGCAACTGGTGGCACGCGACAAGGGCCGCCCCTGGGACACCGGCAAGGACATCGAAAACGGTTCCGTGTGCACGGAAATCGTGCCCATGGAAGGCGTGGTGGTGAGCCAGGGGGCGATCGCGCTGGAAGTGAATGGCGTGACCAGGCAGTCCTCCAACGTGGACAAGCTGATCTGGAACATCCGCGAAATCATCGCCGACCTGTCCACCTACTACCACCTGCAGCCGGGCGACCTGATCTACACCGGTACGCCCGAAGGCGTGGGTCCGGTGGTCGCCGGCGACAGGCTCACCGGCCGTGTCGAAGGCATTGCCGAGGTCAGTTTGAACATCGGCCCCGCCGAATAAGCATGTGACAATCGGGGCATGAACGTCACGCCCCCTGCATCCGCCATGGCGGATGGCGTACCGCTTTACGACCAGGCCACTGGGCTGCTGAGCCGGGAGGCCGTGCTGGAAACGCTCGGCCGCGCGCTGTCGCTGGCCGACCGGCTGCAGCACCCCGTCACCGTGCTGTTCATCGAAATCGACGACCATGACCGTCACCGCCAGCAGGCGCCGGACCAGGCAGACGCGGCGGAACGGGCGCTGGCCCGCCACATGGCGAGCCGGGTGCGAGCGCACGACGTGCTGGCCCATTGGGCCCGTGGCCAGTTCGTGGCGGTTCTGCCCGATGCCGATGTGGCCAGCGCGCTCGTGCTGGCCGAAGACCTGCGCACCCTGGCCCGGGCACCCGCATCGCTCGGGGTGACGGTCAGCATCGGCGTCCATGGGCGAGAGCCCTCGCCGACCCAAAGTCTGCATGGTCTGGCGGCGGAAATGGTGGTGGGTGCCCAACGAGCCTTGGAGGCCACAGAATCGGACGGGCCCAACCGCCTGGCCATTGAACCCGCCCCACAGGCGTGAGCCTGGAGTGGGTTCAGCGCTGAGCGGCCCACTGCACCAGAGCGTCCAGGGCAGGACGCGCGGCACGGGCATTGGGATGATTGACGATCGCCACCAGCACCAGCCGCTGGCCGTCCGGGCGGTGCACGTAGCCGGCCAGGGCCTGCACGTCGCGCAGACTGCCGGTTTTCAGATGGGCCACCCCCGTGCCCATGGCGCTGCGCCGCAGCGTGCCATCCAGCCCGCTGGCGGGCAGGGACGACATCAGCTCCGGCATCATGGGTGAGACGTAGGCCACCTGCAGCAAACGCGCCAGTGCCGCCGCGGTGGTCCGGGCATCCCGGCTGAGGCCAGCGCCGTTGTCGATCCGGGGTGCAGGCACCGTGGGCCCCAGCCGCAGACCCCACCACTGGGCGATCCGGTCGCGTGCCGCTTCGAAGGTGGCGGGGCGATCGGGACCCTGGGCCAGCGCCAGCAGCAGGTGCTGAGCCATCACGTTGTTGCTGAATTTGTTCACGTCCCGCACCACCTCGGTCAGCGGAGGCGACTCCAGCGCCAGCCGCTCCACTGCCCCTGGCGGTGTCACACCGGTTCGCACCTGGCCGTCGAGCCGGCCGCCCAGGGCTTCCCACATGCCCTGCACCGCCCGCGCGGTCATCCGTTCGGGTTCCGGATGGGCCAGCGGCCAGATACGCTCCCCGCACGAGGCGGGGTAGGCGCCTGCGAAACGCGGTCTCGTGGCATCGGCGAAATCCGCACGCAGGCTGGCACGCCAGTCGTTGCACGGTCCGCCGGTCAGCGGCACTTGCGCGGGCACCTGAACGCCCGCCAACGGAGGCTCCATGCCCACCCGCGCCACTCCGGCCACCGGGTCGGGCACGAACTGGAAGACCTGCGCCTTGAAGTTCACCAGCAAGGCGTCGGGCGTGGCGTTGTAGGGTCGCAGCGGTTCGCCGTCGAAGGCCCCGGGATCGATGGCCGGCACGTCAAAGGCGCTGCGATCGATCACGATGTCCCCCGCGACGCGCGCGATGCCCAGAGCCTGCACCCGCCTCATCAGCAGCCAGAGTTTTTCCGACACCAGTTTCGGGTCACCGCCGCCCTTGAGGTAAAGGTGTCCCTGGAGCACGCCATCACGGACCGGGGCATCGGTGTGCACCGTGGTGCGCCAGACATGGGCCGGCCCCAGCAGGTCGAGCGCGGCGAAGACCGTGACCAGCTTCATGACCGACGCCGGGTTCATCGCTTCATCGGCACGGTGAGCCAGCCAGGGTGCCGCCCCCGGCACGGCAGGCGCCACCCACGCAGCCACACTGTCCGCAGACAGCTGCGCCCTTTGCAAGGCAGCCAGCACCTCGGGAGGCAGGTCAGACGCCCACGACGGGCTCAGTGCGCCAGCCAGCCAGAAGCCGATGGCCGCAACCCGTTTCAACCGCACAGAAAAGGCAAGCGAGAGATGCATGCGGTGATTATCCCGGCCGCCGATAATCGCGGCATGCTTTTCGGATTTCAGCGCCCCAGCCCCCGGGCGGTGGGCTGGATGGCCGCCGTGGTCACGGTGTTCATCTGGACCTCCTTCATCGTGGTGGCCCGGGCCACCGCCCACCAGACCCTCACCTCCTTCGACATCGCTTTCATGCGTTTCGTCGGGGCGGGTGTGGTGTTGCTGCCCGTCGGCTGGTGGATGGTGCGGCAGCAGCGCCTGCGCGCCCCCCAGGCAGGCAGTTGGCTGGGTCTGTCGCCGCTGGGTTTCCGGCTCACGGCAGGGGTGGGCATGGTCGGTGGCGTGGTCTATGCCTGCGTGGCCTACAGCGGCTTCTACTTTGCGCCCGCCTCCCACGCCTCGGTGCTCATGCCGGGCAGCCTGCCCCTGTGGACCACGCTGCTGGCGGCCTGGGTGCTGCGCGAACACATCACGCCCGCCAGGGCCATGGGGCTGGCCTTGATCGTTGCGGGTGACCTGCTGGTCGGCGGAGCCAGCCTGCTCAGCGCCTTCGACGGTGGCGACGTGTGGAAGGGCGACCTGTTGTTCCTGCTCACCGCCTTCACCTGGGCCAACTACACCATCATTGCGCGCAAGCACGGCCTGCCCGCGGTGGAGGCGACGGTGGCGATCTCGGTGTTCGCCCTCCTCACCTACGTGCCGGTGTATGGCCTGCTGGCGGCACTGGGCTGGATTCAGAGCCATCTGGCGCATGCGCCCTGGCGCGAGCTGCTGTTCCAGGCGGGTTTCCAGGGCATCGGCTCCGTCGTCATTTCGGGCATCACCTTCACGCAGATGGTGCGCTACTTCGGCCCAGTGCGCTCCACCATGATCACCTCGCTGGTTCCCGGCCTGTCGGCGCTGGGTGCCGTGGTGTTTCTGGGGGAACCCATGCACGCCAACCTGCTGGCCGGACTGGCCCTGGTGACCGTGGGCATCGTCTTCGGCGTGCACGCGGCCGTACGTCAGTCGGTCACAGCGACAACGCCCGCCTCCACCCCCACCCGGCCGTCATGACCCTGCCTACCTCCACCCTTCCGCAGAAAGTGCTGGCCCTGGACACCAGCACCGACCGCATGAGCATCGCCCTGGGGGCGGCAGGCCAGCTGCCCCTGGCCATCCACGAAGCCGAAGGAGGTGCGCAGGCATCGGCCACGCTTCTGCCCACCGTGCGCCGACTCCTGGCGGAACAGGGCTGGCGCATCGCCGAGTTGGATGCCATTGCCTTCGGTTGCGGCCCGGGGGCCTTCACCGGCCTGCGCACGGCGTGTGCGGTGGTGCAAGGCCTGGCCGTGGCCGGGCGACCCGGGGGCATTCCCGTGATCCCGGTGCACACCCTGCTGGCCGTGGCCCAGGCAGGGCTCACCCACTGGCAGCAAACCCGGGGCCCATGGCCCGGAGGCTTCATCACCGCCGCCCTCGACGCCCGCATGGACGAGATGTACGTGGCCGACGTGGCCGTCGAACCCGTCGCCGGTGTGGGCGAGGCATGGACGCTGAGACTGATCCGCCCCGCTGCCCTGTACGCTCCCGAGGCCTTGGCCACCGGCAAGGGCTGGCCCATCGGCGGCGGCTCCCCGCCCGTCTGTATCGCGGGCAATGCCGGCCCCCTCTATGCCGAACGCTGGCCTGTCGGCTGGCGCGACGTGCCTCAACTCCCTGCGTGGCCCACCGCCGCTGCGGTGCTGCGCCTCAGCGGCGCCCTGTGGGCCGAAGGTGCGGCCGTGCAGGCCGCCGATGCGCAACCGCTGTACGTGCGCGACAAGGTGGCCCAGACGACAGAGGAACGTGAACGGCTCAAGGCCCTCAAGACCCAGGGCCCGGCGACAGGAGCCCCCGCGCCATGATCCCCTGGCCCGCCGCCCTGCCCGCCCCACACCAGCGGGCGGGCTTTGCCCCCATGACCGCCAAGGACCTGGATCTCGTGGCCGAGGTGGACAAGACCGCCTACGCCCACCCCTGGAGCCGGCGCCACTTCGCCGACTCCCTGGAGAGCGGTCATGCCATGCAGATGCTGGCCCTGACCCCCGATCCACAGAGCGACCCGCCGACGTGGACCCACGCCCCGGCGCTGCCAGACGGCCGCTGGCTGCTCGGTTACCTCGTGGCCATGCAAGGGGTGGACGAGGTCCACCTGCTCAACATCACCACCGTGCCGTTGCACCAGCGCCAGGGCTGGGCGCGCCGTATGCTGGCCGCCCTGGGCGACTGGGCCCGCAGCCTCGGGGCGCACACCGTGTGGCTGGAGGTGCGGGCCAGCAACCATGCCGCACGAGCCCTCTACGCATCGAGCGGCTTTGAAGCCGTCGGCGTGCGCAAGGGTTATTACCCCGACCACGACGCACGCCGCGAGGACGCCATCGTCATGCGTGGGCACCTCGACCCATTACACTGATCCGCATGTCTGCTCCTGCCCCCATCCTGCCGGCCCTGCCTCGGTTGAGCGACCGCCATCGGGCGATGTTGCAGGAAATGGGCGTCCCCGTCTGGTGGCCGAGCGCAGAAGAGGCCGTGGGTGCGGGCCCCGCCGCCCAGTCCGATCCGGCAGCGAAGACCGAACGCCGTCCCGCCGCTGCCCTGAACCCGGTTCGCCCACCCGTGGAGCCCACGCGCCCGACGCCCAACCGCCCTGCGGCCACGCCTGCAACCGGCGCCGCCCTCGACCACCCGGCCCGTTTGCTGCCTGACCTTGCCGCCCTGGAAGCCGCCGTGCACGACTGCTCACGTTGCGGCCTCGCTCAGCGGCGCCAGCGAGCCGTCCCTGGCATGGGCGATCCCCGGCCCGACTGGCTCATCATCGGCGAAGCGCCCGGCGAGGAGGAAGACCGACAAGGACTGCCCTTCGTGGGCCGGGCCGGCCAATTGCTGGACCGCATGCTGGCGGCCATGGGGCTCACCCGTGAGCATCGGGTCTACATCGCCAACGTGATCAAGTGCCGCCCACCTCTGAACCGCAACCCCGACCCGGTGGAAATCGCGCAGTGCAGCCCCTACCTGCTGCGCCAGGTGGAACTGTTGCAGCCCAAGGTGATCATCGCCATGGGCCGCTTCGCGGCGCAGACCGTGCTCGCCGAGGGCGGTGCCCTGTCTCCGGAAGCGGCGCGTCAATGGCCGCTGGGCAAGTTGCGTGGCCAGCTCCATCGGGTTACCCTCGGCGGGCTGACCCTGCCTGTGGTGGTCACCTACCACCCTGCCTACCTGCTGCGCAGCCCCGGCGAAAAGGCCAAGGCCTGGGCCGACCTGTGCCTGGCACTCGACACCATGGACGGCCTGCAGCCTGCGCGCGCCGCAGTGTAGCCATATGTAACACCGGTAACCACCCGCCGTTTTTCTCGATCCGGCACTTGAGCCGGCTCACGCACAGTGCTAAGGTGATAGGCATGATCATCCGGCAAGTGTGCCGGGACCTATGAGGGAAGCACCATGACTCTTCAACGTTACCTGATGGCGGGCCTGCTGGCCTTCACTGCCCTGTGGGCTGCCCATCCGGCCATCGCCCAGACCCGGCCGACCATCCAGACCTTCACGGTGCAGCAGGTCGGCGAACTGGTCCCCGGCACCGAACTGGTGTTCCAGGTCAATGGCACCGCCGGCGCCACGGTGACCGTGACCCTGGAGGGCAGCGCCAACGCCCTGACCTTGCGTGAAACCCGTGCCGGCCGTTACGACGGCAGCTACACCCTGAGCCTGCGCGACCAGGTCAAGTACAACAGCCCCGTTCGCGCCACCATGCGCCTGGGCAGTGCGGAAACCCAGGCCGTGCTCGGCCAGACCCTGCTGACCGCCACCGCCCACCAGCGGGCCGTGTCCGCCGCCACGCCCACCCCGGTGATTGACTACTTTGCGTCCCAGGCCTCCGGCTGGACCGGTGGTCACGAGATCACCCTTACCGTGCGCGGCACGCCGGGTGCCCAGGCCACGGCCACCCTGACCGGCACCGACGTCCGGCCTGCCCTCAACGAGGTCAAACCCGGTGAATACACCACCACCTACACCATCCGCACGCGCGACACGCTTAGCGAGCGCAGCATGGCCAGTGTCACGCTGGCACTCGCCGGCAAGACGGTCAAGGTGGACAAGGCCCTCGGCGCCGCCCCCGTGCAGCCCACGCTGGCCTTGCGCCAGAGCTGCGACACCTGCGGTGTGGTGCAGGCCGTCAACACCGTGGAGGTGGAAGGCGAAGCCGGGCTGACCGGCGTGGTCGCGGGTGGCGTAGCCGGGGCGGTGCTGGGCAGCCAGGTGGGCAAGGGCAGTGGCCGCACTGCGGCCCAGATTCTGGGTGCCGTGGGCGGAGCCTACGCCGGGCGTGAAATCGAGAAGAACATCAAGAAGGAAACCCGCTACGACGTGACCGTGCGGCTGCACAACGGCACGGTACAAACCGTTCGGCATGCCGAAGACCCCGCCCTGAAGAGCGGCCAACAGGTCAAGATCGTGGATGGCAAAGTGGTGGCCAATGACTGAACAACGCCATCGTTTCACCCGTGCCCTAGCGGGCATTACTCTGGCGGCCGCCATGGCGGCGGCGCTGGTGGCATGCAGTTCGGGGCTGGAAGGCACCTATGAGGACCCGATGGGCGTGACACGCTACACCTTCCAGTCGAACGGCAAGGTGCTCATGAGGATGATGGGCACCGAGGTCGAGATGACCTACGAGAAGGAAGGCGACAAGATCAAGGTGGGCACGCCTGAGGGCCGGGTGGTGATGACCCTGCTGGACGATGGTTCGATCCAGGGGCCCATGGGCGTGAAGCTGACGCGCATACAACGCTGAGTTTTGTTTGGGTATCGCGCCGGTTTGTGGGCCGCCCAGGCGCTGGCTGCTTCAGCGAGGTGGCCGGTGCTGCGCACCGGCTCCCCTGCGATGCTCGATGCCGTGACCACGCGGCGGAACTCACTCGCGGCGGCTGTCTGAGCGCAGTGAGCGCCAAGCGAACGAAGTGAGTTCCGCCGCGCCAGACACAGGCCGCCAGACACAGGGAAGTCGACAAAGCCGACCACCGCGGATGAGCCCCCACAGGGCCAGGCCCGCAGCAGCTCTGCGAGGTCAGATCCGCGACTCCTCCACCGCGTGGCAAGCCACGCGGATGCCCTGGAAATCCTGCATGACCGGTCGTTCGGCCTTGCATCTCGCATTGGCGTGCGGGCAACGCGGGTGGAAAGCGCAACCGCTCGGTGGGTTCAGCGGGTTCGGTACTTCGCCCTGAACCGGCGTGCGCGCCCGACCCGTGTCGTGCATCTTGGGGATGGCATCGAGCAGCATGCGGGTGTAGGGGTGCCGGGGTTGGCTGAACAGCGTGGCCTTGTCGGCAAGTTCCACCAGTCGGCCCAGGTACATCACCCCCACCTGATCGCTCACGTGCCGCACCACCGCCAGGTTGTGGCTGATGAACAGATACGTCAGCCCCTGCTGGCGCTGCAGGTCCTTCATGATGTTGAGCACCTGCGCCTGCACGCTCACGTCCAGCGCCGAGGTGGGTTCGTCACACACCAGGAATTCGGGGTGCGTGGCCAGGGCCCGCGCGATCGAAATCCGCTGGCGCTGGCCACCCGAGAACTGGTGCGGGTACTTGATCATGTCCAGCGGGCTCAGGCCGACCGATTGCAGCAATTCGCCGACGCGCTGCTTGACCTCATGGGCATCGCTCATCAGACCATGTTCGCGCAAGGGTTCGGCCACGATGTCGGCCACTCGCCAACGTGGATTGAGGCTGGCGTACGGGTCCTGGAAGATCATCTGGATGCGCCGGCGCAGAACGCGCCCCTGTGGGGTGGCGTAGGCGGCGTGGGCATCCTGCCCGTCGAAGGTGAAGCGGCCACGCGTGGGGCCATAGAGCCCGACCAGCAGGCGTGCCACCGTGCTCTTGCCACAGCCGGACTCGCCCACCAGCGCCAGCGTCTGGCCGCGCTGGATCTCGAAGCTCACGCCGTCGACGGCGTGCAGGAGCTGGCGCGGCTTCCGTTCCAGCACCCGGTTCAGCCAGGGAGCTGACACGTCGAAGGTACGGGCCAGATCGTGGGCCTGGACCAGCGGGACCGATTCATGGGCGGCAGGAGAGGAAGAAGTCATCGGTTCCATGACGAGGCTCATGCGACGGCCTCCGGTTGGGAAGAAGGGGGCTGCACGGCAGCGTCGGCTTCGTGCAGCCAGCAGGCTGCGCGGGTGGCGCCAGCCGACATGAGATCAGGGCGGTCACTGGTGCAGCGCAGGAAGGCATGCGCGCAACGCGGATTGAAGGCACAGCCCGTGGGGATGGCGTTGAGACGCGGCATGGCCCCATCGATCTGGTGCAGGCGCTCGCGCTCGACCTCCATGTCGGGGATGCAGCTCATGAGGCCACGGGTGTAGGGGTGTGCCGGTCGGTTGATCACCTCGTGCACCGGCCCGATCTCGGCCACCCGCCCAGCGTACATGACGGCCACGCGGTCGCAGGTTTCGGCGATCACGCCCATGTCGTGCGTGATCAGCATCACCGCCGCCCCCCGCTCCTTGCAGATGGTCTTGAGCAGGGTGATGATCTGCGCCTGGATGGACACATCCAGCGCCGTTGTGGGCTCGTCGGCCACGATGAGCTTGGGCTCGGCCGCCAGGGCCAGGGCGATCACCACGCGCTGGCGCATGCCACCGCTGAACTGGTGCGGGTAGTGGTCGATGCGTTCCTCGGCCGCCGGGATCCCGGTGTCTTTGAGCAGCTGGATGGCGCGCTGGCGCGCCTCGGCCGGTGTGACTGGCAGATGGGTGATGATGGTCTCGGTCAGTTGGCGACCGATCGAGTACAGCGGGTTCAGCGAGGTCAGCGGATCCTGGAAGATGGCACCGATCTGGCGACCGCGCACCTGGCGCATCTCGTCGTGCGGGAGGTTGTCGATGCGCCGGCCTTCCAGCAGGATCTCGCCGCTGGCGACGCGCCCAGGGGGCTCGAGCAGACCGATGATGGACGCCCCGGTGAGCGACTTGCCGGCACCGGATTCGCCCACCACGCCGAGGATCTCGCCGGGAGCGATGTCGAAGGACACGTCGTCGAGCGCACGCAGGGTACCGCGGCGGCCCGGGAATTCGACCACCAGATTCTTGACTTGCAACAGGCTCATGGTCGTCTCCTCAGCGCAGTCGGGGGTTGAGCGCATCGCGCAGCCAGTCGCCCAGCAGGTTGACACTCAGGGCGATGAGGACCAGCACCACGCCGGGGAAGATGGTGATCCACCACTCGCCCGAGAACAGATAGTCGTTGCCGATGCGGATCAGTGTGCCCAGCGAAGGCGACGTGGGCGGAGCGCCCACGCCCAGGAAGGACAGGGTGGCTTCGGTGATGATGGCCGTGGCCACCTGGATGGTGGCCAGCACCAGCACCGGCCCGAGCACGTTGGGCAGCACGTGCTTGCGCATGATGCGCAGCGGCGCGACACCGATGACGCGTGCCGCCTGTACATACTCCTTCTGCCGCTCCACGAGGGTGGAGCCCCGCACCGTGCGGGCGTACTGCACCCAGCCCGTGAGCGAAATCGACAGGATGAGCACGCCGAAGGCCAGCGTCTCGTGCGCGTTCGGGAACAGCGCGCGGCCCACACCGGCGATCAGCAAGGCCACCAGAATGGCGGGGAAGGACAGCATCACGTCGCACAGGCGCATGAGGAAGGCGTCGAGCCAGCCGCCAAGGAACCCGGCGAGCAGGCCCAGCGTGACACCGACCAGCACCGACAGCACGACCGACGCCACGCCCACGGCCAGCGAGATGCGCGCGCCGTACATGAGCGCCGACAGGATGTCGCGACCCTGGTCGTCGGTGCCCAGCGGGAAGGCCCAGACACCGTCTTCGCTCCAGGCGGGAGGCAGGCGCGCGTTGCTCAATTCGAGCGTCGCCAGGTCGAACGGATTGTGCGGCGCCACCCAGGGGGCAAAGGCGGCACTGAACACGCAGATGAAGGCGATCACGGCGGCCGTGATCGCAGTCGGGGAGCTGCGGAAGCTGTACCCGATGTCGCTGTCGAACCAGCGTTTGAGTGTGGAAATCATGAGCGGGGTCGCCTCTTTAATGACCGCCGGACTTGTCGATGCGCAGGCGCGGATCGACGGCGAAGTACAGCAGGTCAACGATCAGGTTGATGACGACGAAGATGAGGGCGATCAGGCACAGGTAGGCGGCCATGACCGGGATGTCGGCGAAGGTGACGGCCTGGATGAACAGCAGCCCCATGCCGGGCCACTGGAACACCGTCTCGGTGATGATGGCGAACGCGATCAGGCCACCGAGCTGCAGACCGGTGATGGTCATCACCGGCACCAGCGTGTTCTTCAGCGCGTGGCCGAAGTGCACCGCCCGGTCGCTGAGGCCACGGGCGCGGGCGAACTTGATGTAGTCGGTGCGCAGCACCTCCAGCATCTCGGCGCGCACCAGCCGCATGATCAGCGTGAGCTGGAAGATGGCCAGGGTCACCGCCGGCAGCGTGATGTGGTGCCAGCCCTTGGCGGTGAGCAGGCCCGTGGTCCAGCCGCCGAGGTTGACCACCTCACCGCGGCCGAAGCTCGGGAACCAGCCCAGCTGCACCGCGAATACCAGAATCAGCAGGATGCCGATCAGGAAGGTGGGCAGCGACACGCCCAGCAGCGACACGGTCATGAACACCTGGCTCAGGAAAGAGCCCCGGCGCAGCGCCGCGTACACGCCCATCGGGATGCCCACGATCAGCGCCATCAGGGCGGCCACCAGCGCCAGCTCCAGCGTGGCGGGAAAACGTTCCGCGATGAGCTGCGAGACCGGAGTCCCCTGACGCAGGCTGATGCCGAACTGGCCCTGCGCGGCGTTGCTGAGAAAGTGCCAGAACTGGATCACGAAGGGCTGATCGAGTCCGAGCGCGGCGCGCATCTCGGCCACCTGCGCGGGAGTGGCGTCCTGTCCCAGCAGGAAGACGATCGGGTCGCCCACGTACTGGAACAGCATGAATGAAACGAAGGCCACGGCGACCATGACGAGCACGGCCTGCCCGAGCCTTCGAAGGATGAAAGCCAGCATGTCGGTAGGTCCAAGAAGGGGCGTCGGACCTGTTGGCCCGACGCCCCGTGTGAGAACGATCCTTGAGGGATCAGTTGACCTTGATCAGACGCCAGTCGAGGCGGTTGTCCGGACGGTGGACCACCTCGATGTTGCGCTTCATGGCCCAGGGAATGACCTGGTTGTGCAACGGGATGTGCGCCACGTCGTCGTTCTGCAGCTTCAGTGCCTCGGTCATGAGTGCGGTGCGCTTGGCAGCGTCCATCTCGACCTTGATCTGGTCGACCAGGGCGTCCATCTTGGGGTTGCTGTAGCGACCGACGTTGTAGTTGCCGTCACCGCCCTGGCCCGGCGAGCGCACCAGCGACTGGAGGGAGTAGAGCGCGTCGAAGGTGGGCACGCCCCAGCCCAGCATGTAGATGCTGGCCTCGTGGCGCTGGATCATCGGGAAGTAGGTGACCAGCGGCATGGTGCGCAGCTTGGCGCGCACGCCGATGCGAGCCCACATGGCCGTCACGGCCTGGCAGATCTGTTCGTCGTTGATGTAACGGTTGTTCGGGCAGGCGAAGTCCACCTCGAAGCCGTTCGGGTAACCGGCATCGGCCAGCAGCTTCTGGGCGGCGGCCACGTCGTACGGGAAGCGCTGGTGCACCGACTCCGCCCAGCCAGCCACCTGGGGTGCCACCAGGGCGCCGGTGGTCTGGCCCAGGCCGCGCATGGTGACCCGGGTGATGGTGTTGGCGTCGATGGCCTGGTACAGCGCCTTGCGCACGCGCACGTCTTTCAGCGGGTTCTTGCCCTTGACGTCGCTGCCCACGAGCTCGTCGCGGTGCTGGTCCATGCCGAAGAAGATGGTGCGGTTCTCGATGCCGTCGATCACCTTCAGGTTGGCGTTGGATCGGATGCGCGGCAGGTCCTGAGGGCTGGGGTCGAGCACGAAATCGACCTCGCCCGACAGCAGGGCGGCCATGCGGGTGGCCACGGCGCTGACGGGGGTGTAGACGATCTCGGTCACATTGGTGGGCGCGGTGCCCCACCAGTTCGGATTGCGCGTCAGCACCAGGCGCTGATCCGGCTGCCATTCCTTGAGCATGAAGGGACCGGTGCCCATGGCATTGCGGTGAGCGAAGTTCTCGTCCTGGGTCTTGATGTCCTTGGGGGCGACGGAGTTGTTCTTCTCGGCCCAAGCCTTGCTCATCATACGCAGTTCGGTCATCTGGTTGAGCAGCACCGGATTGAACGCCTTGGTGAACACGTCGATCGTGCGGTTGTCCACTTTCACCACGCGGTCGATGCCCTGGATGTAGGGCGTGAAGTTGGAGGTGGGCGCCATCGCGCGCTGGATGGAGAACACCGCGTCGTCGGCCGTGAAGTCCGAGCCGTCGTGGAACTTCACCCCGGTGCGCAGCGTCATGCGCAGCTGCGTGGGCGACACCTGCGTCCAGGACGTGGCGAGGACGGGTTCGATCTTGAAGGTTTGGCTGTTGTAGTAGACCAGGCTTTCATAGACCGCTGCGTGGATGCCGTTTTGCAGCGCGTTGTTCTGGGAATGGATGTCCCAGGTGGCGATGTCGCTGGCGCTGGACCATTTGAAGGTCTTGGCGTGCACCTGGGCTGCTCCCAGGGCGAGCAGGGCGGACAGGGCAATGAGTCGAAGTTTCATGTACTTGACACCTCAAAATATTTAAAGCTTCAACTATGCAACATCCGTGCCTGTCGGGTCGTTGGGAGTTACCCGAATATGTCACTCAAACGACAGGTGCGCCTCAGGACTCACCGAGCGACACGCCGATCTGGCGGGCGGTCTGCAGCAGCGGGTGGTCGAGCGGTACCTTGCGGTGCTGGTGCGCCACCTCGGCAAGTGCGATGCTGTCGAGCCGTCCCTGCTGGAGCGTGACCATGCGGTTGAACTGTCCGTGGATGACGAGCTGCGCGGCCTGGTTGCCGAACTGGGTGGCCAGCACCCGGTCGAATGGGGTGGGCGAACCGCCGCGCTGCACGTGACCCAGCACGGTGGCGCGCACCTCGCTGTGGAGCAGCGGTTGCAGCTGCTCGCGCAGGGCATGGGCCACGCCCCCGAGGCGGATCGGGTCCGGGCTGTCGGCGATTCGGCGCTCCACGGTGAGTGCGCCGCCCTGGGGCTTGGCGCCTTCACCGATGCAGATCACGGTGTGGCGCTCGCGTTGCTCGCGTTCGCGGCACACCCGGGCCACGGCCTCGATGTCGTAATCGATCTCGGGCAGCAGGATCACGTCGGCGGCGCCAGCGATCCCGGCCTCCAGCGCGATCCAGCCGGCGTAGCGGCCCATGGTCTCGACGATCATGACCCGGCTGTGGCTCTGCCCCGTGGTCTGGATGCGCTCCAGGGCGTCGGTGACGGTGGCCACGGCGGTGTCGAAACCGAAGCTGCGCTCGCACCCCACGATGTCGTTGTCGATGGTCTTGGGCACGCCCACGATGGGCAACCCCTGCTGGGCCAGGCCGTGCGCGATGGCCATGCTGCCGTCGCCGCCGATGACGACCAGCGCGTCGAGTCCGAGGCGCCGGGCATGGGCCAGGGTCTGGGCCGTGGCGTCGGGCGTGGCCAACGGGTTGGCCTTGTTGGTGGTACCCAGGATGGTGCCCCCCAGCATGAGGATGCCGCTGACCGAGGCCCAGTCGAGTGGCCGGGTGCGGGTCGTGGGCCCCAGGAGGCCGGCGAAGCCGTCCTCGATGCCGATGACCTGCGCACCGGCCTGGCGCAACAGGGATTTGGTGACCGCCCGGATCACCGCATTGAGGCCGGGACAATCGCCTCCTCCGGTCAGGACGCCAATGCGCATGGGGTTCTCCTTCGGCGGTATCAGGGCCGTGGCCACAACGCCCACAGCTGCAGCGGCTGCTTGATGCCGGCTGCGAGGGTATAGGCCTCGTCGCCCCAGCCGGTGAAAAAATCGGCCCGCACGGCCCCCACGATGGCGCCACCCGTGTCCTGTGCCAGCACCAGCCGGCGCACGTGGGCGTGCGGGCCGGGTGAATGCATCCACACCGGGGTCCCGTAGGGAATGCTGTCGCGATCCACCGCGATCGAGCGCCCAGGGGTGAGCGCCACGCCCTGGGCGCCCCGTGGGCCGAACTGGGCATCCAGTTCGTTCAGGGGCTCCTCGCGGAAGAACACCGTGCGCGGGTTGCTCCAGAGCATTTCGTTGACGCGGTCCGGGTTCTGCACCGCCCAGGCGCGAATGGCTTCCCAGGTGCCGTCACGGATCAGGCCCCGGTCGAGCAGCCAGCGCGCCACGCTGCGGTAGGGGTGCCCGTTGTGGCCGGCAAAGGCCAGCCTCACGGTCTGCTGCCGGCCATCGGGCTCGGTGAACACGATGCGTCCGGACCCCTGGATCTGCAGCAGCAACGCGTCCAGCGGGTCGGCGAGCCAGGCGATCTCGCGTCCCTGCAGCTGGTGGCGTGCGGCGGGATCGTTGACCATCTGCTCGCGGGTGAACCACGGCTGACCGGCGCGCAACGTGGACGGCAGGCTGTGCAGCGGGGTCTGGTGCACGTCGTCGCGCACGCGGCGGGCCGGCAGCACCGGCTCGTAGTAGCCCGTCAGCAGACCCTGGGCCTGACCACCCGGTGCCTGCACGCGGTAGGGCTGCAGGCGCCGCATGACCCAGGCGTGCTGCTCTTCCAGCGAGGCGATGCTGTGCTGGCGCACCTCGGCGCACAGGGCGCCGAGCACGGGCGCGGGGCGTTCGCAACTGCGCAGCCAGGCGTTCCAGGCTTCGTGCAGCGCATCGCGTCCCCAACCCGGGATTTCGCTCCATCGCACCGGTTGCCAGACGCTCTTGCCCCGCTGCAGTGGCGGAGGCAGGGGCTGGCTGTCGGCCCATTGCCAGGCGGCGTGTTCGGGGGTGACGATGGGGTCGGGCCAACGCTCGTCCAGCGAGATGGGCGGCACCACGGGTGCCGGTACCGGGGCGGGAACCGGTTGCATGGGGGGCGATACCGGCACCGGCGCCGGGGTTTCCGGGAGCGGCGGGGTGGCGCAGGCGGCCAGGGTGCCTACAATCAAGGGCCACGCCACCCTGCGCCCCGCGAGGCGCAACCACACCGTCCATGCCCCCATGACCCTGTTGTTGCTCGAAATGCTGGGCGCCTTGCTCATCTTCCTGTTCATCATCTGGTGGACCATGTTTTCCGGGCGCAAGAAAGGCGAACTGCCCGAGGACGTGGAGCGCGAGAAGGCGCAGCCACGGACAGACAACGGGAAGCCGAAAGCCTGAGTTTCACAGATCGCGCAGCAGGTTGACCAGTTCCACCGCCGAGCGAACCCCCATCTTGTCGAACACGTGGGCCCGGTGCACCTCCACGGTGCGCACGCTGATGCCCAGTTCGTCGGCCACGAGCTTGTTCGGCAGCCCGGACGCGATCAGCCGCATGACGTCGCGCTCGCGCTCGGTCAGCGCATCCACCCGGGCACGCAGTTCGCGGCGCGCCTGACGTTGCGTCTGCACCGCACCCGACCGCAGCAGCGCCTGCTCCACCCGATCGACAAGGGCGTTGTCGGAAAACGGTTTTTCGCAAAAGTCGTAGGCTCCGCGCTTGACCGCGTCGACCGCCGTGGAGACGTCGGCATGTCCGCTCAGGAAGATGATGGGCAGGGTATCGAACCAGTCCAGTTCCCGCAGTCGCTCGAACAACGCCAAGCCGCTCATGCCGGGCATGCGCACGTCCAGCAGCAGACAGGCTGGTGAACGGGGCTCGTTCCAGCCACTGACCTCGTCCCAGAAATGCTCGGCGCTCTCGTACGGGATGCTCAGCAGGCGCCGGGTGCGCAGCAGCCAGCCCAGCGCGTCGCGCACGCTGGCATCGTCGTCCACCACGTAGACGCAGGCATCGGCCGGGAGCTGGGCATTCATCAGACCGTCATCATAGAGTGTTGGCGACGGGCAGGGTGAAGCGGAACACCGTGCCGCAGGGCTGCTGGGGTTCGAACCGCAGACCCCCGCCATGCTGTTCCACCACCGTACGGCACAGGTTCAGCCCCAGGCCCATCCCTTCGGGCTTGGTGGTGAAGAACGGGGTGAAGAGGCGCTCGGCGTCCTCGGCGGAAATGCCACGCCCATGGTCCGCCACGGAAAACTCGACCCAGCGCAGGGTGCTGTGGACCGACGCGGTGCGCACGGGCTGAGCGCTCAGGCGCAGGCGCCGCAGACCGCTGTGGGTGGACGGCTCACCCGGCGGCATGGCCTGCATGCCGTTGCGCGCGAGGTTGAGCAGCACCTGCTCAACCATGGTCCGGTCGCACCAGACCGGCGGGCAGTCGTCGGCCACACGGATGTCGATCGCGATGCCGAGCTTGCGGCCCTGCAGCTGCACCAGGGGCAGGATGGCGTCGAACAGCGCGGCCACGGGGACGGCCTCGCGTTCGCGCTCACGCCGACGCACCAGATCGCCGACACTGCGTATGACACGACCCGCACGCTCGGCCTGCTCCAGGATGCGCTGGATCGCGGTGCGCAACTCGGCGGTATCAAGAGCCGCCTGGGGCGGGCCGATCAGGTTGAGCGAACCGGTGGCATAGCTGGAGATGGCCGCCAGGGGCTGATTCAACTCATGGCTGATGAGCGAGGCCATCTCGCCGGCCATGGCCAGCCTTGCCGTGGCCTGCAGCCGCTCCTGGGACGCGCGCGACATCTCCTCGCTGCGGCGCTGCTCGCTGAGGTCCAGGATGGCACTCATCCAGCCGGTCTGGGTGCCTTGGGCATTGATCAGTGGGGCCTCGATGATCAGCACCGGGAACCGCGTGCCATCGGCGCGCATGAATTCCGATTCGAAGCCCTCGCGTGGCAGCAGCCGGCCGGCCAGGCGCACCGCCAGCCGCTGTCGGTACTCCTCGATCTGCTCGGGCGGCCAGTAGGGCGCCGGTACGCTGGTGCCCAGCAGCTGCTCGGCACTCAACCCCACCATCTGACAAAACGCGGGGTTGACGTAGGTGATGCGGCCCTCCATGTCTCGGGCGCGCAGGCCTGTGACGAGCGAATCTTCCATGGCTTTGCGAAACGCCAGCGCATCGGCCAGTTTCTGCTCGGCCACCTGGCGCCGGCGCAGGTCGCGCGCCAGCAGCGCCAGCACGCCGAGCAGGCTCAGGGCCAGGGCCCCGACGGAGACGGTGAGCACGTGCGGCAGCCATTCGCCAGCGGTCCGGGGCTGCTCCAGCCGCAGGATGTAGGTGGCGCCGGGCAGGTCGACGAGCTGGTTGACATGCATGACCGGCAGCCCGGTGGGCAGGTCGCCGACGATCGTCAGCCGCGTGCCGTCGGGTTCGGTCCAGGCTATGCGCTGGCCGCGCTGCGCCTCTGCGGGAATGAGCTCGGTCAGCAGACCGGCCATGGCGTAGGTGGCGACGAGGTAGCCATCGGCCTGCCCATCCCGGTTCAACGGCAGGCACATCTCCATGAGCTCGATCCCCTGGCCCTGGGCCAGGGGCCAGAAATAGCTGTTGGAGTAGGCCGGCCCGCTGACGCGGTCGGCGTTGAGGCAGGCCTGGGTGACGTCCGGCAGTGTGTCGCGGCGGGGGCGGTAGGCATAGACATCGGGCAGATAAGGCGTAAGCCGAGCGGCCAGCGGTCGCAGTTCGCGATCACGCCACTCGATGTGGACGATTTCCCGCTGGGATGCGAGGATGTCGGCGGCCAGGCCGGGCCAGCTCGCCGGCGTGGGAGCAAGGCTGTGCAGGGCAACCAGGTTCTGCACGCTGCGCGTGAGGCCGGTGCGCACGTCCATGCTCATGCTGGCGGCGCTGCGCTCCAGCCGGGTCAGGATCTGGGTTTCTTCGTACTCACGCACCAGAAAGACCAGCACGGCCAGCAGGGCCATGACCAGCAGGCAGGTCAGGCCCCAGAGCAACCAGCGCCGCGACAGGCGCCCGAACAAGCGCGGCTGGGCCACTTAGAGGCGCCGGTGCTGCAGGGCGGGCAACTGCTGACGCACCTGCCGCAGGCGGTTCATGTCGATGTCGGCGACAACCACACCGGCACCGCTGGCACGCTGCGCAAGCACCGCACCCCAGGGGTCGATGACCATGCTCTGCCCCCAGGTCTGGCGGCCGTTCTCGTGACTCCCGCCCTGGGCGCTGGCGATCAGGAAGGCCTGGTTCTCGATGGCCCGAGCGCGCAGCAGCACCTCCCAGTGGGCCTGGCCGGTGGTGTGGGTGAAGGCTGCGGGCACGAGAAGCAGGTCGGCATCCAGCAGGCGGTACAGCTCGGGAAAGCGCAGGTCGTAGCACACGCTCAGGCCCACGCGCCAGGTACTTCCCGAGGCATCGCTCAGCTCGAAAGCGGTGGGCGTGTGGCCTGCGGCCAGCACGGCGGCCTCGTCGTAGCGCTCACGGCCATTGTCGTAACGGAACAGGTGGATCTTGTCGTAGCGCGCCACCGGCTGGCCGCTGGGCGCGTACACCAGTGTGGCGTTGGCGGCATGGACCGGATCATCGGTGGCCATGGGCAGGGTGCCGCCGACGATCCACAGGCCCAACTCGGCGGCGCTGCGGGAGAGAAAGTCCTGGATCGGGCCGCTGCCCGGCGTCTCGGCGATGAGGAGCTTGTCGGCGTCCTGACGACCCATGAAGCAGAAATATTCGGGCAGCACCGCCAGTTCGGCTCCGGCCTCGCGGGCCTGCTCCAGCAAGCCACGGGCCTGGGCAAGGTTGCCTTCCAGGCGGATGCCTGAGACCATCTGTAGGGCAGCGACTT
Source organism: Burkholderiales bacterium (assembly GCA_030603635.1). GTDB lineage: Bacteria > Pseudomonadota > Gammaproteobacteria > Burkholderiales > Burkholderiaceae_C > Tepidicella. Next base: position 62,842 of record JAUVXK010000001.1, read on the forward strand.
TCATGGGGGACTCACTCCTGGTGAAGAGGGGGTATCGGCCGGGCTGGCCATTCCATGGCCTATGTTACGACGTGCCACGCGCTCAACCAGTGGATCGTTCCATGGACCGGTGATGCGAAACTGGCGGGTGGCCGCTTCCTGCAACGGCTGGCGCAAGAGAAACTGCGCCAGAAAGGTGCCCAGCCCGGTGACCGGGCTGATGACTGAGGCCACCAGCGAGGCGGTGCCGGCGTTGAGTTCGGGGATCACCACGGCGGTGATGTCCTGGGTTTCTCGCACGATGTCGGCCTGCCCTTCCATCAGCACGGCGGCGCTGACGCCCTTCATCTGCAGGTTGTTGGTGTGGGCGACGCCCTCGGCGATGCGGGCGTTGCCGCGTACAAAGTCGAACGCAAAACCTTCGCTGAAGACGTCCCGGAAGTCCAGCGCGAGCCGGCGCGGCAACGACTGCAGGCTCAGCACCCCGAGCAGCTTGGCAATGCCAGGATCGGCCCGCAGGAACTGCCCTCGTTCCAGGTCGATGCTGAGTCCGCCGCCCAGCGTCGGGGCATGGAAAGACAGGGGCGACCCCATCCAGCCGATGTGGCCCTCAATCCGGCCTTTGCCACCCCGCACCACGTCGGGCATGCCGAAACGGCCCAGCAACAGGCCGGCGTCGTCGATGTCGAGTTCGATGCGCAGCGCCGTGCGGCGCGGCCCGGCCGGATCGCCGGCACTGGCGGCCCAGTTGCCGCTGGCGCGCAGACGCGCCTCCGGCACCGCCAGATTGAGGGTGTTCAGCCGCCATTCCCGCACCCGCTCCCTCGCGGCGAGCACGGCCTGACGGTTGACGGCCTGGATCTCCAGACGCCCCAGGTCGCGACCCCCCATGCGAAAACGGTCCACGACGAGATCGATCGCCGGGATCGCTTCGGGCTGGGCCTGCAGCAGGTTCTCCACCTCGGTCGCCCCCTGGGAGGAGAGGTCCAGACGCGAGAGGCGGGCTCGCAGCTGACCCGGCAATTGAGGGGCGTTGGGACGGTATTCCACATGGCCGGCAAGCTCATTGGCCTCGACGGAGAAACGCCATTGCTCACGCTCGCGTGTGCCGTTGGCCACCACATTCTGGAACACCCGACCCGCCTGCTCGATGCGGCGCGCGGTCAGGCCGAACTGCGTGGGCCAGTAGGCCTGGCTGTCCTGCAGTCCGGGGGCACCCGTCCCCCCTCCGGCGCTCGACCAGACACGCTCCCAGGCCGCGGCATCGAAATCGGCCAGATCGACCTGCGCCCGCACGCCCTGGGAAGGCAAGGCGGGGCGTTCGCTGCGCACCGCCACACTGCCACGCAACACCCTCAGCGCCGGCCCGGCCCATTCGCGCTGATAGTGCAGGCCCAGCAGCGGCCGGGTACCGGCTCCGAGCTCGAAGCGCAGCTCATCGCGCTCAATGCCGGGAGGCACATCGGCCACGGGTTGCACGAGCAGGCGCAAGGGCAGGATCGCACCGGCCGCCTTGTCGAACGGTGCAGGCAGATCGAGTGCGAGCCCCTGCAGACCCGACTCGATGCGAATGGCCGTGCCTTGGGGGCCGAACGCCAGTTCGATGTCGTAGCCTGTCTGCCCGCTTGCCACGCGTCCGAGCGGGGCGAGCCAGGGCCAGTGATCCTGGCGACCCAGGGCCTCGGCCGTGACCTGACCCTGACCGCGGAACACGACCCGGGCGCGGGCCCCCTCGTCGAGCAGTCGGCCGGAGAAGCGCACCGGCCCTCCGAGCAGCCGGGCGGAGGCCGAAGACACCTCGAAACCCGACTCGGTGAACTGCAGCGATGCCTGGACGCCTTGAAGGCGGGGGGTGTCGGGGGTGATCTGCAGGTCGTTGCCGGCAAGCCGGACCTGTCCCCGCACCCGTGTCGCGTCCATGTCCTCCAGTGGCAGGGTCAGTTCCAGCCCCAGTTCGACCGACCCCGTGGCGCGTGCGGCCACGAGGGATCCGGCGACCATGCCCCGCACGGGAGACCGGTTCACGAAGGCCAGGGCGTCCTGGGCCGGCCCGCGCACCACCCCGCGCACATTCAGCAACGGCTCGTCAGCCGCAAAGTCCACGATCTCTGCCCGGGCATCTGCCACCCGGATCTGCGGCCAGGCCTGGGCGCCGGCACGCGCCTCTTCGATCACGAGCCGGGTGCGGTCGATGTGCAGCCGGGCCTGCTCGACCCGCAGGCCCGGCCAGCCGAGACTGTCGGCTGGCAACAGGTAGATTGGGGCGTAGTCGAACACCACGTCGTTCAACTGGGCCGTGACTTCGAACGCGCCGGTGCCGGCGACATCGAACGGAAAATCCCACAGGTCGCCGCGGACCCGGAAACGCCCGTCATGGGCTCGTCCTTCGCGTATCGCCGTCTGGAGGTAACGCCGCACGGTGGCCGGAATGGTTTGCGGTAGGTAGCGGTGAACGCGCGCGCCATCGGCCCGGTGGACACGCGCGTCCAGGTCCAGAACCCCGGGAAACCGGGACTGCGCCGGACTGACGGCGGGATCGGCGGTGTGCCACTTGAGCCGAATTTCGGCGTCGACATCGCGGTTGGCCAGTTGCAGGCGGGGGATGTCCACCGCGATCCGTTCACCGTCCACGGTCCAGGTCAGGCCGGCTGTCAGGCGATCGACCTCCAGACGGGGTTGCTCGAACAGGCCGGGAAACTCCAGATGCCCTTGCTGCAGAACGAGGTCGGCCTGTCCACCTGCGGGCGTCACGCGAAAGGCAATATCCGCACCGCTCACACCCGGTCGACCCAGCTCGGCCCCGATAACGGCTCCGGCCGCGAGACCCAGTCCGCGCAGGCGACCCTCGGCCTCCCAGGTGGCGGGCCGCTGAGGGGTGGCGGCGGTCCAATCCAAACGGAAGGTCTCCGCCAGGCCACGAGGGGCGGTGCGTTCCAGCCACGGGCCGACTTCGGCGGACAAGGGCAGATGCTGCGCGAGTTGCCGCAAGGCCGCCACGTCGAGCTGCTCACCCGACAGTTCGAAGCTCGCCAGCGCGCCCGATGGATCCTGCACCTGTTCGTAGCGGATGTTGCCGCCAGGCCATCGCACCCCTTCGCCGGTCACGAAAGCCAGGTGCTGCGTGCCCAGGCGAGTGGTGGCACCTCGCCGTTGCAGATCCAGCCGGGTGCGGAGCTCTTCCACGGCCAGCGGGCCTTCGGCCCCTTCCCACTGGAGCGCCACCTGCCCCAGTGCCAGATCGGTGGTGACCTGCTGCACCACGCCGCGCTGCCAGTCCAGCCACAGCCTGGCTCCACCCGCGCCACGCAACAGGTCCACCCCGAAGGCGGCACGGGTATCCACATAGGCCCCGAGCCCCTGCATGTCCACCCACGGCAGCTCGGCATAAAGCACGCCGGTCCAGTCGCGCACCTGCCCAGCCCGCGTCTGCCACACCGGTCGGCTGAAGCGCCCCTGCACCTGCAGTCGCCGTCCCCAGGCCTCAGGTGGCGTCGCGTCCAGCCGGAACTGGTGCTGCCAGGCCGCGTGGCGACTCACGAAATCGATCCCTTCCAGCTCGAGCGGGGGAGCGTCCGGACGGCGGTCGTCGGTCCAACGCAACGTGCCTTCCAGGATGGCGAATTCCGCCTGGGAGAAGAACCAGTCGGCCAGCCGGCCACCCCCCCCTTCGGGGCTGCCCCCCAGGTCCATGCCGCCCAGAAGCAGGCGGCCATCGGCCGTGCGCCGGATGTCGAGCACCGGACGTTCGATGACCAGCTGATCGAAACCCATTCGCCACAGGGAGCGCACGGACAGCGCGGCCCGGACCTCGGCCAGCCGCAAGGCCTCCCGTCCATCGGCATCGCGCAGCACCACGTCCTGCAGCTGCAGGCCCGGCACCGGACCACTGGACGTCGCCTTGACGGCCCCGATGGTCACGGGGACCCCCATGGCACGTGAGGCCAAACGTTCCAGGGCCGGGCGCCACTCCCCGACTCGCGGCACAATGAGCAGATGCAAAGCCCCCCAGCTCAGCGCAAACAGCAGCCATGCGGTGAACACCAGCCAGAGCAAGGCCCTGGCCAGTCCGGCCCAGACACGCAGCAGTCGCGCGGGCGGGGGGATCACACGAGTATCGAGCACGCGAAATTATGACGGCCAGCGCCCCGGCAGGTTCAGCCCACCCGGTTCAATTTGTATCGAAACATGTCGATGCCGCGTTCCATTCCCGATTCGTCCAGCGGGTACGCCGACGCTACGACGCCGAGCTGACCGCGCTGCCGCCCGGCGCGCCCAACGCCCTTTCACTGCGGCAGGCTCTGGACACCCTGCGCGGTCGAGGCTTGGACCTGGGCGCCGCGCTGCGGGTGCTGCGCCACCTGGTGCTGGAGCGACTGGCCGTCCTCGACACCGAATACGAAGCCCCCCTGGACGTGGTGACCGGTGCCGTCACCGCCCTGGCCGAGCTGGCGCTGGACGAGGCTCTGGCGCAGGCGCTGCGCGAGCTCGACGAACTGCATGGCGCCCCCGAGTACGCCGATCCGGCCGTCCCGGCCGCGCAGGGCCCGGTCCTGCGACGGGCGGAGCTCTGGGTCATCGGCATGGGCAAGTTCGGGGCGCGTGAGCTCAACGTCTCAAGCGACATCGACCTGATCTACGTCTACGACCACGACGGCGAAACCGCCGGCAATGCCCTGGGGCGCAACCGGATCAGCAACCACGAGTATTTTGGCAAGGCCGTCAAGCGGGTGTATGGGCTGATCGGGGACACCACCGAACATGGCCAGGTGTTCCGGGTGGATCTGGCGTTGCGACCCAACGGCAATTCAGGGCCACCGGCCGTATCCCTGGGGGCCCTGGAGGAGTATTTCCTCGTCCAGGGCCGGGAATGGGAGCGTTTCGCCTGGCTCAAGAGCCGCGTCGTTGCCCCACGCGAAGCGATCGGGGGTGGAAGTGCCACTGCCTTGCGCGGTGTGGTACTGCCCTTCGTGTTTCGCCGCTACCTGGACTACAACGTGTTCGAGTCGCTGCGCCTGCTGCACCGGCAGATCCGTGAACACGCTGCCAAGCGGGCGGCGGGGCACCCCGAACGGGCGCACGACGTCAAGCTGTCGCGCGGCGGCATCCGGGAGATTGAATTCACCGTGCAGCTGCTCCAGGTGGTGCGCGGAGGTCAGTTCCCCGAACTGCGTACCCGCCCCACGCTGGCCGCGCTGCCCCGGCTCGAACGTGCAGGCCTGATGCCGGCCGAAAAAGCCCGGGCCCTGGCCGATGCCTATGCCTTCCTGCGTCGGGTAGAGCACCGCATCCAGTACCTGGACGACCAGCAGACCCACATCCTGCCCACCCGCGACGACGACCTGGCCTGGATCGCCCAGACCATGGGTTTTGCCGACACCTGCGCTTTTCTGCATGCGCTGGACGCGCACCGCGAAGCCGTGGCCCAGGAATTCGACACCCTGCTGGGTGCCTCCGGTGGCCAGTGCAACGGCAAGGGTTGTCAGGGCCGACGCAGCGCGGTGGAGGACTTGCAGTCGGTGATGGCGCATCTGCCGCCTGCCTACGCCGCCAAGGTGGCCGAATGGTGCGAGCACCCGCGGGTGCTGGCCCTGCGCGAGGACGCGCGGCTGCGACTGGCCCGTCTGGTACAGCGCACCGGTGCCTGGCTGGAAGACGGCCGGGTCAGTGAAACCGCTGCGCTGCGCATGGCCGACTGGATCGAGCCCCTGCTGCGGCGGGAAAGTTACCTGGCGCTGCTGCAGGAACGCCCCTCGGTGCATGAACGGTTGCTGCACGTTTTCGGGGCCGCCAAATGGCCAGCGCGCTATCTGCTCAAGCACCCGGGCGTGATCGACGAACTCGCGGGCCGGCAACTCTACGAGGAGCGCTTCGACCCGACGGTGTTTGAGGCCGAGCTGGAAGCACGCAAGCGCTCACTGGCCGTGACGGGAGAGGACGACGACGAAGAGCTGCTCAATCTGCTGCGCCGCGCCCACCATGCGGAGACCTTCCGCACCCTGGCGCGCGATGTCGAAGGCGTGCTTACAGTGGAACAGGTGGCCGACGACCTCAGCGCCCTGGCCGATGCCGTGCTTCGCGTGACCGGCCGCTGGTGCTGGGAACGCCTGAAGCAGCGCCACCGCGATGAACCGCGTCACGCCATCATCGGCTATGGCAAGCTCGGCGGCAAGGAACTGGGGTATGGCAGCGACCTGGACATCGTCTTCGTCTACGAGGACGACGACGAACGCGCCCCGGAGGTCTATGCCGCCTTCGTGCGCAAGATGATCAACTGGCTTACGGTCAAGACCGGCGAGGGCGACCTGTTCGAGATCGACACGGCGCTGCGTCCGAATGGGAATTCGGGACTGTTGGTCACCAGCTTTGAGGCCTACGCCAACTACCAGCAGAACCGGGGCAGCAACACCGCCTGGACCTGGGAACACCAGGCCATCACACGGGCCCGATTCGTGCTTGGCACGCCGGACCTCGCCCCCCGCTTCGACGCCGTGCGAGAGGCCGTGATCACCGCTCCCCGCGATCACCGGGCCCTGGCCGATGAAATCCGCGCCATGCGCGAGCGCGTGCGGCAGGCGCACCCGGTCCAGGAGGGGCTGTTCGACATCAAGCACAGCCCCGGCGGCATGGTGGACGTGGAGTTCGCAGTGCAGTACCTGGTGCTGGCCCATTCCGCGCAACACCCGGCCTTGCGCGCCAACACCGGCAACATCGCCCTGCTGCTTCAGGCCGAGCAGGCCGGCTTGCTGGCGCCGGGCGTGGGTCGGGCGGCCGCCGATGCCTACCGCGACCTGCGCTTGCGCCAGCACAGGGCACGGCTCGACGAAACCAGCACCCAGCTCGAGCGCGCCACGGTGGCACCACACGCCCAGGCCGTGGAAGCGCTCTGGGCCCAGGTGCTGGGCACCTGACGCGGGGGGTCAGGCCCCCTGATAGGCCGGCTCGGGCGGCAACGTGGCCGCAACCTCCTTGCGAAAACGGTTGAGTTCCTGCACCGTCTTGAAGCTGCGCTCCATCAGCAGGCTCATGTTGTGCAGGATCCGCTCCACCACCTTGCTTTCCCAGGCCGCGTCGAACTGGATCTGTTCGCTGAGCCAGTGCTCCAGCCATTCCGGGTTGGGCAGGCGACTCTGCACCGTGTCGCGCGGGTAATGCACCTTGCTCACGTGCAGGTTGGTCGGGTGCAACGCCTGGGCGGTGCGTCGGGCACTGGCCATGAGCACGCCGACTTTCGCGAACGCCGCCTTGGCTTCGTCGCCGAACTTGCCGATGGCGCGCTTCATGTAGCGCAGATAGGCGCCGCCATGCCGGGCCTCGTCCTGGCTCAGGGTGGTGTAGATGTGCTTGATCACCGGCTCGGTGTGCCATTCGGCGGCACGCCGGTACCAGTGGTTGAGGCGGATCTCGCCGCAAAAGTGCAGCATCAGCGTTTCCAGCGCGGGCGCCGGGTCGAACTCGAAGCGGACTTCGTGCAGTTCTTCTTCGGTCGGCGCGAGCTCGGGGCGGAAGCGGCGCAGGTATTCCATCAGCACCAGGGAGTGCTTCTGTTCTTCGAAGAACCAGATCGACATGAAGGCCGAAAAATCGGAATCGTCGCGGTTGTCGCGCAGGAACATCTCGGTGGCCGGCAGCGCCGCCCACTCGGTGATCGCGTTCATCTTGATGGTCTGCGCCTGTTCGTCACTGAGCTTGGTGGGGTCGAAGCGGTCCCAGGGAATGTCCTTGTCCATGTCCCAGCGGACGGATTCAAGCTGCTTGAAAAGTTCGGGATAGAGCATGGCGGGCAGGTTCCTGGAGGCGTCGGAGAAAGGGAAAACGGTCGGATTTTAAAGAGTTCAAGGAAAAAATGGCCTTCAAAATCATAGGGCTACTGCCTTTTCGGACATCGCCCGGCCGTTTGGCCGCAAGCGCCAAATGGCTCACAATGGGGCCATCCGACAAAGGGCCGTCATGAAGCATCGATCGCCTGTACCGTCAAACGTTCCCGCACCGGTGCCGGGACTTGCGCGCCGAGACTGGTTGCTGGCCGCCTGTGGCTTCGCGGGGCTGGTCTGGGGTGGCCTGGGCAGGGTTCGCCCGGCGCAGGCGGCCCAATCAGCACAAACGGCCACCACCTGCCCACCCTTGCTGCAGCACCGTTTCGAGCGCCTGCAGGACGAAAAACCCCAGGACCTGTGCCAGTATGCCGGGCGGGTGGTGCTGGTGGTGAACACGGCGAGCTTCTGTGGCTTCACCGGCCAGTACCGGGGGCTGGAGGCGCTGCACCGGCAGCACGCGCGTGAGGGCCTGGTGGTGCTGGGCTTTCCGGCCAACAACTTCGGCAACCAGGAACCCGGCTCCAACCAGCAGATCGCCGAGTTCTGCGAAAGCACCTTTGGCGTGCAGTTCCCCATGTTCGTCAAGACCGACGTGGTCGGTCCGCGCACCAACCCGCTGTTCCAGCAACTGGCCGAGATCACGGGAGACCGGCCGCGCTGGAACTTCCACAAATACCTGATCAGCCGCGACGGTACGACGGTGCTGAGCTACGGCAGCATGGTCTCGCCCGACAACCGGCGTTTTCGTGCCGACCTGCAGCGCCTGTTGCGCGAAGGCAGGGGCTGAGACCGGGGGCACCCCATGATCTGGCTCGTGGTGGGACTGATCGTGTTTCTGGGCGTGCATTCGGTGCGCATCGTGGCCGACAACTGGCGCGGCGCCACCCTGGCCCGCATCGGACCCGGCGCCTGGAAGGGACTGTATTCGCTGGTGTCGGTGCTGGGCCTGGCACTGATCGTCTGGGGCTACGGGCAGACCCGGCTGGCCCCCCTGGTGCTGTGGACGCCGCCACTGGGGCTGCGGCATGCCGCCTCCCTGCTCACGCTGGTGGCGTTCGTGTTGGTCGTCGCGGCCTACGTGCCACGCAACGCCCTGAAGGTGCGGCTGCGCCACCCGATGGTGCTGGGCGTCAAGGCTTGGGCGCTGGGGCACCTGCTGTCCAACGGCAGCGCCGCGGACCTACTCCTCTTTGGCGGCTTTCTGCTTTGGGCAGTGCGGCTCTTCCGTGTCTCGCGCCAGCGCGACGCGGGGTTCCCTGCACCCGCCCCTGCCTCACCCATGGCCACGGGGCTGACCGTGGCCATCGGCATCGGGGCGTGGGCGGCGTTCGCCTTCTGGGCCCACGCCTGGCTGATCGGCGTAAGCCCGCTGGGGCGCTGAGCCCCTTCCCCACTCAGAACGGGTAGTGGCGCGGTGTGGTCTGCACCGTGATCCAGCGCAGCTCGGTGAACTCGGCGATGCCGGCCTTGCCTCCGAAGCGGCCAATGCCCGACCCCTTGACACCGCCAAACGGCATCTGGGCCTCGTCGTGCACCGTGGGGCCGTTGACGTGGCAGATGCCGGAATCGATCTTGCGTGCCACGTTGAAAGCGCGCGCGATGTCGCGCCCGAAGACGGCGGCACTCAAACCGTACTCGTTGTCGTTGGCGCAGGCGATGGCCTCGGCCGTGTCCTTGACCCGGACGATGCACTTCACCGGCCCGAAGGTCTCCTCGTGGTAGATGCGCATGGCGGGCGTGACGTGATCGAGCACGGTGGCAGGCATCAGCGTGTTCTCGGCCTTGCCGCCGCACACCAGCCTGGCGCCCTTGGCCAAGGCGTCGTCGATCAGCTCGTTGCAGTGGTGCACGGTGGCCATGCCGATGACCGAGCCCAGCACCACCGGCTCGGGCTTGCGCGGGTCGCCCAGCGGCAGCGCCTTGGCCTTGTCGCCGAACTTCTTCACGAATTCGTCGGCCACCTTCTGGTCCACGATGATGCGCTCGGTGCTCATGCAGATCTGCCCGCTGTTGGCGAAGCAGCCGAAGGCCGCGCCATTGACGGCATCGTCCAGCTCGGCGTCGTCAAGCACGATGAGCGGTGCCTTGCCGCCCAGTTCCAGCACCACGGGCTTGAGGTATTTGGCGCAGGTCTGCGCGATGATCTTGCCCACTTTGGTGGAGCCGGTGAAGTTGACACGGCGCACCGCCGGGTGGGCCACCATGGCTTCCACCACGGCCCCTGCGTCCGCCGGCGCGTTGGTGACGTAGTTGACCACGCCGGGCGGGAAGCCCGCGTCCTGCAGGGCTTCGATGATGAGCCCGTGGGTACGCGGGCAGTTCTCGGAACCTTTGAGGATAACGGTGTTTCCGCACGCGAGCGGCGTGGCAATGGCACGCACACCCAGGATGACGGGGGCGTTCCACGGCGCGATGCCCAGCACCACGCCTGCGGGCTGGCGAACGCCCATGGCCAGACTGCCGGGCACGTCGGAGGGGATCACCTCACCCGCCACCTGAGTGGTGAGCGCAGCGGCCTCGCGCAGCATGCCGGCGGCCAGCATCACGTTGAAGCCGGCCCACATGCCGGTCGCACCGGTTTCGGCGGCCACGGCCTCGATGAATGCCGGCGTCTTGGCCTCCAGCGCGTCGGCCGCCTTGAGCAGCAGGGCACGACGCTGGCCAGGGCCGGTCTCGCTCCAGGTCTTGAAGGCTTCGGCGGCGGCTTCGCAGGCCAGCACGGCATCGGCCGTGGAAGCGGCCGGGGCGCGTGTGGCCACGGTGCCGTCAAGCGGGTTGCGGCGTTCGAAGGTGGCCCCGCGCTCGGCGGTGACCTTGAGGCCGTTGATCAGCATGGACAGGTCGGACATGGACAATCTCCAGTGGGGTTCAGGAATCAATTCAGACCGTCGGGGGCGACGGGGCTCAGGCCATGGCGGGTTGCCGGGCGGCCGGTTCGGCGGCGGACGATGACACGCCCAGATAAGCCTCCCGCACTACGGTGGAGCGGGCGAGGAGGGTTGCCGGTCCGCTGGCCACCAGCGTCCCGCGTTCGATCACATAGCCCCGGTCCGCCACCGCCAAGGCCTTCTTCACGTTCTGCTCCACCATCAGCACGGTGGTGCCGGCGTCGGCAATGCGGCGGGCCATGCCGAGCAGCTCATCCACCATGCGCGGGGCCAGGCCCAGGGAAGGCTCGTCGAGCATCAGCAGGCGTGGCGCGCACATCATGGCGCGCGCCACGGCCACCATCTGCTGCTCGCCGCCGCTCATGGTGCCGGCGAGCTGTTGCGCGCGCTCCTTGAGCTTGGGAAAGTCCGTGAAGGCCTGCTCGATGCGGCGTGTGCGCTCGGCCTTGGGCACCAGCCAGCCGCCGAGTTCCAGGTTCTCGGTCACCGTCATCTGAGGGAAAAGCTGGCGCCCCTCGGCCACCAGGGCCACGCCGGCCTGGACGATTTCATGGGTTTTTTCGGGCAGGTCCTCACCGTCGAGCAGCACCGTGCCGCTGCGCCGGATCAGACCGTTGAGGGCCTTGAGCAGCGTCGTCTTGCCGGCCCCGTTGGGCCCCAGGATCACGGTGAGCCCAGGCTGGACTTCGAACGTCAGATCGCGCAGCACCAGGAAGTTGCCGTAGCCGGCACTCAGGTTTTCCACCCAAAGGTTGGCTTCGCGTCGGCCGCCGAGGGTGAATGGGGTATTTCGGTACCACATCATGCGTGTGCCTCGTCCATTTCGTCGCCCAGGTAGGCCTCGATCACTTCGGGGTTGCGTACCACCTCGGCGGGTGGCCCATCGGCGATCTTGCGACCCTGGTGCAGCACGATCACCCGCTCCACGTGCCGCAGCAGGGTGGTCACCGCGTGTTCGATCCACACCACGGTGAGGTCGAGTTCGTCGCGCATGCGGCGGATGAGCTGGGCCATGTTTTCGATTTCGGCTTCGGTCAGGCCCGCCGCCACCTCATCGAGCAGCAGCATGCGGGGGCGGGTGGCCAGTGCCATGCCGATCTCCAGCAGACGCTGTTGCGAGGGGGTGATGGCGGCGGCAGGCAGATCGGCCTGCGCCTGCAGACCGATGAGCGCCAGGATGCTGTCGGGGGTGCGCAGCGCCCAGGGCACCTGCTTCTCCTCCCCCCAGAACACCCATTGCTTCGGGCGACGCCCGGCAAACTTCAGGCCGAATTCGATGTTCTCGCGAACAAGCATGTCGCCGAAGACGCGCGGCGTCTGGAACGTGCGCGCGATGCCGTGGGCCGCGTAGCGGTGCGGGCTTTTGCCGCTCAGGTCCTGCCCGTCGGCCAGCAACTTTCCGCTGGTGGCGCGCGTGACCCCCGAAATGGCGTTGAAGAAAGTGGTTTTCCCGGCGCCGTTCGGCCCGATGATGCCCACCAGTTCCCCGGAGCGAAACGCCGCATCCACGCCATCGACTGCCGTCAAACCGCCGAAGCGCACGGTCACCTCGATGGCTTCAAACAGCGGCGGCAGGTGGTTTTCCGGGTGCAGCTCAGACATGGCGCCGCTCCTTGGCGCGCTGCTTGAACCGAGCCTCGTCGCGCGCCTTGTCTCCGCTCCACTCGTAGCGGCGCTCCTTCCACCAGTTCCGGCTGTCGGTCCACCAGCCGCTGAACGTGGCCCAGCGCAACGACGCCAATCCACCGGGCAGGTACAGCACCGACAGGATGAGCAGCAGGCCCAGCGACATCATGTACAGCTGCGGCACCTGCAGGCGCAGCGTCTCGGCCAGCACGCTGAACACGATGGCCGCGATCAACGGCCCCCACAGCGTCATGGCCCCGCCGATCAGCGCGATCAGCACGGTCTGAAAGCCGATGAAGGGGTTGAACACGGTGTGCGGGTCGATGTAGGTCCAGCGCACCGACATCGCGGCGCCCACGGCCCCCGCAAAAGCCGCCGTCAAGGCAAAGCCGGCGATCTTGATCAGCCGCGTGTTCACGCCCAGCGTCTGGGCCCGTTGTTCGTCGGCCCCGATGCCCAGCATGGCCAGCCCGAAACGCGTGCGCCGCACCACGATGGAAGTGCCCACCGCCAACACCGCCAGCAACAGCAGCGTGATGTAGACGGTGTCGAGCTCGGGCACTTCCAGCAGGACCCGCCCCACCGTTCCGGTGACGCTTTTTTCGTAATAGGTGATCGCATGGCGGATCAGCTCCGTCATCCCGAAGGTCAGCACTGCGAAATACGTTCCGCGCAGGTGCAGCACCGCCGCACCCATGACCACCGCCACCCCGGCTGCCACTGCAGCACCCAGCGCAATGGACTGCCACCAGGGCAGGGTCTCGAGCGAAAGCGCGCTGGTGTAGGCACCGATGCCAAAGAAAGCCGAGGTGGCCAAAGAGAGATAGCGGGTGGTGCCGCAGAACAGCGACCAGCTGGACGACAGTGCCACGTACATCATGCAGGTCAACGCCATGGAGAGCACGAACTCGCTCGCGATGCCGGGCAGGGCCAGCGCCCAGCCGGTCAGACCAAACAGGACCAGCAGGTCACGGACCAGGAGTTGGCGTGAGGTCATGCCTTCCTCCCCTTGCGAGCGAACAGGCCTTCAGGACGCAGGAGCAACACGGAGATGAACACGATGTAGGAAAGCAGGGCTTTGAGAGAGGGATTGGTGAAGTGCATGCCGATCGCTTCGATGACGCCCAGCAACAGGCCGCCCGCGAGCGCACCGCCCATGCTGCCGAACCCTCCGAGCGTGATGACGATCAGCGCAGTGACGGTGTAGGGCTCGCCCATGGAAGGGCTGATGGTGTAAGCCATGGACAGCAGGCTGCCCGCAATCCCCGAGAGGCCCAGACCAATGCCGAACATCAGGGGGTGCAGGCGTTTGGTGTCGATGCCCACCAACTGCGCCCCTATGGGCGACTGCATCAGGGCACGGACCCCCTTGCCCAGCAGGGTCATGCGCAGCAGCACGATGAGCGCCCCGGCAAACACCAGCGACAGCGCGAACACCAGCAGCTTGTTGGCCGCAAACTGCGTGCCCACCAGCCGGACCGGCTCGGTCAGGTAGTCGTAACCCCGAAGGTCACCGCCCCACACGTAGGACACCAGGTTCTGCACCAGGAACATCAGGCCAAAGGCCACCATCAGCCCCCGCGCCTCAAAAATGTCCAGGTTGGGCGAGGTGGCGGTGAGTCGGCGGAAACACAGCCAGTGCACCACCAGCCCGACGACCAGCAAGACACCGAAAGACACCGGCAGCATGAGCAGCGGGGAGAGGCCGAACTGGGTATGCACCATCCAGGTGAGGAAGGCCCCCACCATCAGGAATTCGCCATGCGCGATGTTGAGGATGCGCATGAGCCCATACTGCAGGTTCAGCCCCAGCGCCACGAGCGCATAGATGCTGCCGGTGATGAGACCGGAGGCGATCAGCTCGATCCAGGCAGACCAGGACATCGGTTCACCAGGCGGGTTTGTTGGGGTTCAGCTTGGCCGTGGCCACCTGTGGCGGCCAGACCACCTCGAACTCTCCGTTCTGCCACTGCCCGACCGTGCCGGGTGTGCCCACGTTCTCGCTGCCGTTGAAGCGAATGTCGCCCAGGATGGTCTTGTGCGTGTTCCCGGCCACGTAATCGCGGATGGCCTTGCGGTCCAGCCCGACCTTTTCCACCGCCGTGGTCAGGATTTCCAGACCGGCCCAGGCGGCACCGCTGGCCCAGCGGTCGGGCTCCTTCTTCTGGCTGGCCACATGGGCATCGAAATAGGCCTTGGCGCCCGGGCTGGTCTTGCCGTTCCACGAGCCCATGCCCAGAACGCCCTCGGCACCCGCTGCAGTGATGACCTGCCGGTACAGCGGGAACGCCGTGCCCACCGAGGCGTAGAAGAACTTGGGATTGAAGCCGATCTCCTTGGCCTGGCGGCTGGCCAGAATGGTGTCTGGCGGATAGGTGAAGCCGACGAAGGCGTCCGGGTTCTTGTCTTTCATTGAACGAAGCACCGGTGACAGATCCTTCACGCCGCCCGGGTAGCTCTTGTCCTCCACCAGCGTGATGCCGCTGCCCTGCAGCGCCACCTTGAGGGCAGCGTAGTTTTCCAGGCCGAACAGGTCATCCACGTAAATGCACGCCATGGTCTTGCAGCCATGGGCCTTGAGCATGTCCACCAGCGCATTCGTCATGGGAGCCGGCTGCTGCAGCAACAGGAAAAAGTAGGGCAGCTTCATCTCGATCAACCGACGCGACAACGCCGTCGGTGCCAGGAAGGGATAGCCCATCCGGTTGGCCAGCGGTGCCACCGCAAAGTTGGCGTTGCTGCCCCAGGGGGGCAGGACCAGCTCGACCTTGTCGCTGCCCATCAGCTTCTGGTAGGTGCGGATCACCGTCTCCACGTCGCTGCGGTCGTCGTAGCCCATGAGTTCGATCGGGCGGCGCACGCCCTTGACGTTCAACCCGCCCGCGGCGTTCTGCTGCTCCGCCCACATCAGGTAGTTGGGTTCCTGGCTGGTCTGGGCGCCACCGGTCCAGGGACCTGTGCGGGCCATGGAATAGCCCACCCGAACCGGGGCGGACTGGGCCAGCAGATGGGGGGCCACGGCCACCGCGCCCACGGCGGCTGCAGCGGTCTTGATGGCGAGACGACGATTCGGGGATGTCATGGCTTTGTCTCCTTCGATCCGGGGTTACGGGGTATCGTGATCGTAGGAACGCCCAACGCCAGCCGCTTGCCCATCGGTGCACTCCGGCTTGACGATTCGTGCACAAGCCCTCGGGATTTCCCTAGATGGCAACCGGTGCACGGCGCCGACCCCCGACGGGATAATCAGGTGTTGCGATCCGAGGAGACCCGCCATGATCCCATCACTGCTCATGAGCACCGACGAGCTGCCGCTCAAGGAGCGCCAGGGGGCGTGGACCGACTGGATCTGGCGCCACTTCGGCGGGCTCGACTCCGACCTGTACGGCGACACCGAGTTCGACGGGCAGATGGCCTCGACGCGTGCCGGCGACGTGGTCTTCACCAAGCTGGAGGCAAACCGCCACCGCGTGATTCGCAGCCCCAAGCTGGCCCGGGCATCAGAAACGCAATACCTGAAGATCGTGGCGCCGTGGCAGGGGAGTGCCGCCGTGGAACAGCATGGCCGCCAGACCTGGGTACGCCCTGGTGGCTGGGCCATCTACGACACCACCGGCAGCTACGAGATCGCGAACCCGGAGCGGGTGGAGCACCTGATCGTCATGCTGCCCAAGGAACAGCTCCTTGAACGGGGCCTGAGGCTGGAGCCCCTGATGGCCCGGCATGTGGGTGGCGCCAAAGGCATCTCCAGGGTGGCGCTGGAAACGATGCGCAGCACCTGGCAGGAACTCCCCGCCATGGGGGCCGCCGCCGCGCAGGGGGCGGGCGAGATGATCGTGGAGCTGGTCCGCCTGTCGCTGCTCGAGCTGGCGGGCCGCGCCACGGCCGCTTCCCAGCTCGAGACCTTCCGGGACCGCATCCGCGACCACATTGGCCTGCACCTGCGCGACCCGGACCTGACCATCGACCGCATCGCCAGCGCCCTGAACTGCAGCAAGCGCCACCTGCACAATGCGTTCAGCGAGGAAGACGACACGCTGGCACACTACATTCTTCGGCGGCGCCTTCAGGCCTGCATGCGCGACTTGCGCAGCCCGGAACTCTCGGGTCGCACGATCACCGACATCGCCCTGTCGTGGGGTTTCAACCACAGCGCGCATTTCAGCCGGGTGTTCCGGGAACACACCGGCTTGTCTCCCAGCGACTACCGCCGGCTCAGCCACCTGGCGTCGCCCACCGGGCACTGAGTCTCAACGGGTGGCGCAGGCCTGGCAGACGGTCTGGGCCAGACGGTGCAAGGCCTGCCAGGCGTCGGTCGGCCAGCACGGATCGCGCAGGCCCTTGACGACGCCATCAACAGTGTGAGCCGCCTGCAGCCAACCGGCCAGTTGCGGCAGGGCCAGCCGGGGCAGCACGCGTTCGAACCGTTTTTCCTTCGCCCCCCACACCCGCTGCTCGCGCAGCGCCAGCGGCAAGGGCTTGCCCTCGGCCACGGCCGTCTTGACGCGCCACAGAGCCCGGATATCCTCGGCGAGCGCCCAGTGCACCAGCACCGGTGCCGTGCCTTCGGCCTGCAGACCATCGAGCATGCGCTGCACCCGCAGGGTCTGCCCGTCGAGCACGGCCTCGGCAAGCTTGAAGGGGTCGTAGCGGGCCACGTCCAGCACCGCGCTCTCCACCTGCTCGAACGTCAGCACGCCCGGCGGATGGAGCAGGGCGAGTTTCTGGATTTCCTGGTGGGCCGCAAGCAGGTTGCCCTCGACCCGGTCGGCCATGAAGGCCAGTGTCCGCTGGCCAGCCTCACCCGGCTCAACCTGCTGCCCTTGCACCTGGAGCCGCTGGGCGATCCAGGTCGGCAGTTGCGCGCGTTCCACCGGCTCCAGCCGAACCGCGACCCCATGACTCTCCAGAGCGGCAAACCACGCGCTCTTGAGCGCGGCGGCGTCGAGCCGGGGCAGCGCCACGACCACCACCAGGGCGTCCGCCGACGCCACGGATTCCGCAAGCCGTTGCAGGGCCACCGTCCCTTCCTTGCCCGGCTTGCCGGAGGGAATCCGCACTTCCACCAACTGCCGCTCGGCAAACAGGCTCATCGCCTGCCCTGCCTGCAGCACGGCGCTCCAGTCGACATGCGCGCCGGCCACGGTGAACACATGGCGCTCCGTGTGTCCGTGCGCACGCGCGGCCGCACGGATCGCGTCCAGCGCCTCCTGCTGGAGCAGCGGGTCGTCGCCGTGCACCGTGTACAAAGGTCGCAGACCGCGCTGCAACTGGGCGCTCAACTGGTGGCCGGTTATCTGCATGACTTGCCACCGGGGCGGTTTTCAACGATAGTTGCTGACATGGCAACAGTGTATCCATCCACTGGCGCAGGCTATCATTCAGGAAAAACCCCATCAGGCAGGCTCGATCATGAACACACCTCTCATTGGCTGGACCCGGTGCGCCGTGCTCGCGGCGGCGTTGTGCGGACTCGGCTCGGTCGCGGCGGAACCCGTCGGCTTCGTCAAAACGGCTACCGGCAATGCCCAAGTCGTCACCAGCGGACAGGCGGTCGCAGCCCAGCCCGGCACCCCGGTGCAGGAAGGCAGCGTGCTGCGTACCGGGCCCGGTGGTGCCTTGGGAGTGACCTTCCGCGACAACACCGTCATGTCGTTCGGGCCCGACACCGAACTCACGGTGGAGGAGTACCTCTACCAGCCCACCCAGGGCCGCGGCAAACTTGGCGCCCGCATGGGCAAGGGCACGCTCAATTACGTCTCCGGCGCCATCGCCCGGTTGCAGCCCGAGGCCGTCACGGTCAACACCCCGACAGGCACCATCGGCGTGCGGGGCACCCAGTTCCTGCTCAAGGTCGAGTAAACACGCTCACTTCTCGTCCATGACGATGCGGTCCGCCAACTCGGCGACCGCCACCGGCTCCATGCCCTGAAGTCGCTCATGGTGCAACCGCACCAGAGGGTCTTCCGGGTAAGTGGCGGCCAGTTGTGCGAACCTGTCCACGGCCACGGCCTCCCCCTGTGCCATCGCCTCGTACGCCGCCTCGTATTCGGCCTGCGGCGCATACCCCCCCGGTGTCTCATCGGTCAGTGGCTCGTACACCTTCAGGGCCTGGGACTTGCCCTTGAGCACCAGGCGACCAACGGGACGCACCACCACACCGTGGCAATCGGCCAGCGTCACCTCCGACACGCAAAACCGTGTGCCCAGATGCTTGTTCACGCTCTCCAGTCGGGCCGCCGTGTTGACCGGGTCGCCCAGCGCCCGGTAATCGAAGATCGCGTTGCCGCCGAAATTGCCCACGATCACCTCGCCCGAGTGCAGCCCCAGCCGCGTGTGTCCGAACGGTATGCCCTGTGCCTGCAACTGGTGCGCGTATCGGGTGGCGAAGGCATGCATCTCCAGGGCGCATTGCAAGGCGCGCTGGGGGTGATCAGGCTGCGGCACGGGGGCCGAGAACATGATCGCCACCGCATCGCCCACGATGCGGTCGAGGGTACCCTGGTGCCGGAAAGCGATCGAGATCATTTCTTCCAGGTACCGGTTGAGCAGCACCAGCGCCTCGCTGGGGTCGATCTTTTCCATCAGGCCGGTGAAGCCGGCCAGATCGGTGAAGATGAAGCTGCAGGTCTGCCGCTTGCCGCCCAGTTCCAGTTCATCCGGGTGGCTGACCAGGTACTCCACCCGGTTCGGAGACACATAGCGCGAAAACGCGCTCTTGATGAACCGCTGCTGCTGCTCGCTCCAGAAATGGTGCACCAGGCTGGAAACGACGAAAGTCAGCACCAACACCAGCGCCGGGGTGAAGGTGTTGAGCAACAGCCCCTCGCGGCTAAAGCCCCACCAGCCCGCCCACAGCACACCGCCGACAAAGACGGCCGAGACCCCGGCCGCCACCAGCGCGCTGGCATGGGTGGCCACCCACGCCAAAGCGAGGGCACCTATCACGATCACCACCGCCTCCAGGGGCAGGGCCCAGTCGGGCTGAACCAGAAAGTGCCCGGTCAGGGCCTGCTCAAGGGCCTGGGCGTGGGCTTCCACACCGGGCATGATCCGGCCCAGCGGATTGAATCGCAGGTCCATGAGCCCCTGCGCAGAGCTGCCCACCAGCAGCAGGTGGCCTTCCACCGCTGCCGGATCGAAGTCCCCGACCAGCACGCGCCATGCGGAGAGATAGCGCTCGGGCACCGGAAGGGAATAGTGCACCCACATCTCCCCCTGGGCGGTCGTGGGGATGGAGACGTCCCCGACACGCACCTCCTGCAGCGCCGGTGCGCCGCCTTCGGCGGTCTTGAGCAGGTAATTGCGCGCCCCCAGCGCCACGCGCAGCGTTTCGGTGGCCAGCGTGGGCACGGGTTCGTCGCCCAGCCGCAACACCATGGGCACGCGGCGCACCACACCGTCGCCATCGGGCACAAAGGTCAGGGCGCCATTGCCGGCCGCTGCAGCATCGAGCCGTTCCAGTGAGGGAACGGCGGTGGTGAAGCCGTGCAGCACACCGGGGGCCGGCGGGCCAACCCAGACGTAGCGATACGGGGCCGAAGGCCGGCGCGCGCGCTCCTGTGGCGCCTGTTCACGCTGCACGGCGAAACCGAGCACCACATCCTTCCCCTGCAGGGTCAAGGCGAACTGCTCGTCATGGTCCGGCAGGGTGAGGAGACGGGTGCGGGTGTCGTCGTCGAGCGGCCACAGTGCGGCAATAGCCTGTGGAGAGGTGCGGTCGGGCTCGGCAAACACCACGTCGAAACCGATCGCTGCCGCCCCGGCATCGGTGAGCCGCTCCACCATATCGGCGATGCGGGTGCGGGGCCAGGGCCACTGACCCACGCGCTCCAGGCTTTCCTCGTCGATGTCCACGATACGCACCGGGGCGGGCTCATAGGTACGGGGTTGCCAGCGCTGGTACTGATCGAAACCCTGGTGGCGCAAGGTCTGCAGCATCAGGGGGTCGGTCAGCAGGAGGAACAGCCCCAGGGCCGAGAACACCAGACCGAGCAGCAGACCGAGCGCATTCAGTGAAAGGTTTTTCATGGGGCTCCGCGCAGGGGCTTGATGTGGAAACGACAATTTAGCAGTTAAAGTCTCGATACGGATGGCTTTTGCGAAAGGGTGCGATGGACACAGGTGCGTCGAGCTCGGCTCCACACGGCGGTCTGCTTCAGCGCTTTCGGCGGACGATGATCCGTTTCCAGCCCTGGATCGTGGGCAGTACCGCCACCCTGATTGTGCTGATCACCCTGGTGCTGGCCTCCGTGGTGTGGTGGCAGGGACGACTGCTCGCCGAGGAAAGCGCCCAGGAACGCTTCGAGGCTCTGGCCCAGCGGGTCACGGCCGAGTTCCAGTCCAAGCTGGACACCGGCCTCGCGCTCGCGCAAACCATGGCTGCGGCCGACCCCCAATGGCTGCTGGGTCGCCCGGGTGAGCGCTATGGCGAATCGCTGCTGCCGCTGTGGTCGGCGGCGCTCGATCTGCACCCCCATCTGTACGGTCTGTACTATGGACTCGACGATTCCCGCTTTCTGCAGATGATCGCCGTGCGGCAGGACCCTCGCATCATCGCCAGCCTGCAGGCCCCGACAGGCACCCACCGATCGGTCCGGCGCATCCTGCAATCGGCCGAGGGTGGACGCATCGAGCACTGGAGGCATTTCGACATCCGAGGCTCACTGCTGGCCGAAACCACCGCGCCCACCACCTACGATCCCACTGGTCGTGGCTGGTACCGCGACGCCCAGACGCGGACAGAGGCGGTCGTCAGCCCCGCTTACGCCTTTGCCAGTACCCAGGCGCCAGGCATCACGACCGCCACCCCGCTCGATGCCACCGGCGGGGTGTTCGGCGTCGACCTGACGCTGACCAGCCTGCAGGACTTCCTGGACGGTCTCTCGCTCACAGACCACGGCGCGGCAGCCATCCTGGACCGCGACCGTCGCGTGCTCGGCTGGTCGGGCCGGGGGACCCACGCCGCCGACGTCGGCCTGCAGGCGCTCATGCCCTTGCACGAAGCCGCCGACCCGATATGGCGTGAGGCGGCGCGGCTGTCGGAAGAACTGAATGAGCGGGCCTCCGGGCTCCTGCCTCTCGCGGGTCAGCCCTATGCGGTCGCCCGGCGTCCCATCGAACCGTTGCCGGGCACGGTGTTCCAGCTCCTGCTGTTCGCACCGCAGAGCGACTTCACCGCCGGCGCCATCCAGACCCGCAACCGCATGCTGGGCTCCACGCTGTTCGTCATGCTGGTGCTGCTGCCGCTGGCCTGGCTCGGCACGCGCAGCGTGACCCGTTCACTCAAGACCCTGGCCAGCAATTCCGAGCGCATCCAGCGCATCGACTTCACCACCGCGCCCGAACGCGTGACGTCACGGCTGTACGAGGTGGACCTGCTGGGCGAGGCGCAGCAGACCATGTTCCGCTCGCTCAAGCAACGCACCGAGGCGCTGGAACTGGCTCAGGCCAAGCTGTCGCGCATTGTCCAGACCGGGATCGAGCTCGGACGTGAACAAAACCGTGCCGCCCTCCTGCATCATGCCCTGATCGGTGCCCGCGACATCGCCCAGTGCCAGGCCGCCACGCTGTTCCTCAAGACCGAACGGCAGACCCTGCGCTTCGCGGTGCGGACCAGCGAAGATCCGCTGCCCTCTTTCGAACTGCCGCTGTACGATGCCCAGGGCCAAGGGGTCCACCAGTACGTGGCCACCCACGTGGCGCTCAGTGGCGAGACCGTGGTCATCGATGACATCTACAGCGAGACCCGCTTCGACGTCAGCGGCACCAAGCAGTTCAGCGAGGCATCAGGCCTGCGCGTGGTGTCCATGCTCAATGTGCCTCTCAAGCCCAAGGAGGGCGAGGTCATCGGCCTGATCCAGCTCATGAACGCCATGGATGCGGCCACCGGCCAGGTCGTGCCGTTCGACCCGGAGATCGTCAGCTTCGTCGAGGCGATCGCCGCGCAGGCCGCCGTGGCGATCCAGAACCAGAACCTGCTCGATGCCCAGAAGGAACTGGTCGATTCGATGATCCAGATCATCGCCGGCGCGATCGACGCCAAGAGCGCCTACACCGGGGGGCACTGCGAACGCGTCCCGGAACTGGCCTTCATGCTCGCCGAAAAGGCCTGCGAGGTGCAGGAAGGCCCCCTGGCCGACTTCGCCTTCCACAGCGAGGACGAATGGCGTGAGTTCCGCATCGGTGCCTGGCTCCATGACTGCGGCAAGGTCACCACCCCCGAATACGTGGTGGACAAGGCGACCAAGCTGGAAACCATCTACAACCGCATCCACGAGGTGCGCATGCGCTTCGAGGTGTTGCTGCGCGACGCTGCCGTCAAGCGGCTGGAGGCCATCCACGAACACGGCGTGCCACAGGCCGAGGCCGACGCCCGCTTCGAAGCTCGGCGAACGCAGTTGCTCGACGATTTCGCCTTCGTGGCCGAATGCAACCTCGGTGGCGAGTTCATGGCACCCGAGCGCATCGAACGGCTCAGGCGCATCGCCAGCGAAACCTGGTGGCGGCACTTCGACGACCGGCTCGGCCTGTCACACGAGGAGTTGCTGCGTCACGAACGGGAACCTGCCCCGGATCTGCCGGTGCAGGAGGCACTGCTCGCCGACAAGCCCCATCACATCATCGAGCGCGTGTCCACCCAGGTATTCGACCCGAAATACGGCTTCCAGCTCAAGGTCCCGGAGCATCTCTACCACCACGGCGAGGTCTACAACCTTTCGGTTGGACGCGGGACGCTCACCGAGGAAGAGCGCTTCAAGATCAACGAGCACATCATCCAGACCATCGTGATGTTGCAGCGCATGCCGCTGCCGCCAAACCTGCAGCGGGTGCCCGAATACGCCGGCACCCACCACGAAACCCTCACCGGCACCGGCTACCCGCGCCGGCTGCAGGCCGAGCAGCTTTCAGTGCCCTCGCGCATCATGGCCATCGCCGACATCTTCGAGGCCCTCACGGCCAGCGACCGGCCTTACAAGAAGGCCAAGACCCTCTCGGAGTCGATCAAGATCCTGAGCCACTTCAAGAAGGATCGGCACATCGACCCCGTCCTGTTCGACTTGTTCCTGACCTCCGGCGTTTACCAGGAATATGCCCGGCGCTTCCTGCGCCCCGAACAGATCGACGAAGTGGACATCACGCCCTACCTGGGCTGACCGACGAACTCGAAAACCTGCCCGGCCTCAAGCCAGATCAGCCCATACTCGCCAGCCAGCCCCATCTGCGCGACCTCGGCCTCGATCAGGCCCTTCTCGATGGGCTTGGTGTGTGTGATGCCGATGCGCAACCCCGGGTGCCGCTCGCGTTCGAGGTGAGCCAGTTCACCGTCCAGCAGGCTCGGACACAGGTGCTGGCTGCGCAACGCCAGGTTGAGCTCGCGCTCGCTGAAGGCGGTCTCGATCACCAGCATCGCCATCCGCAGCTCGTTGGCCCGCCGCCAGAACGCCGGGTTGGTACAGGTGTCGCCGGTGAAGACCCAGTGACCGGCCGGGGTGTCCACCGCATAGCCCACGGCAGGCACGGTGTGGGCTGCTGGCAACACCTCCACACGATGGCCGGAGACCTGCACCACCTCGCCGACCTGCAGCGGCTGGAACACCAGAAACGGGTTGGCCACGCTCGGAATGGCCGAGAAGTCGGGCCAGATGGTGCCGTTGAAGATGTGCCGCTTCAGGGCCTCGATCGTCTCGGCGAGGGCATGCACGACGACCGGGCGGGTCAGACCACCGGCGACGGTGTCGATCATCAGTGGGAGGGCGGCAACATGGTCCAGATGCGAATGGGTCAGGAAGACGTGTTCGATCTTCAGCATCTCGTCCACGGTCAGGTCGCCCACACCGGTGCCGGCATCAATGAGAATGTGCTCGTCGATAAGGAAAGACGTCGTGCGGGCGTGTTGCGCGATCGCACCGGAACACCCGAGAATCTTGACCTGCATGTCACCCCTTCGGCGTAAACCGGAAATTCTGACAATGGTACCGAATAAACCGACAAATGGAATCACCCGCCCGGTCTCGCTCGTAGGGGCCCCGACGGACGTGGGTGCCGGCGCGCGTGGCGCCTCCATGGGACCGGAGGCGCTGCGCGTCGCCGAGATCGGGGCGGCGCTGCGGCGTCAGGGCTTGGAGGTCATCGACCGTGGCAATCTGCACGGACCCGACAACCCGTGGAAGCCTCCGGTCGGTGGCTACCGACATCTGGAGGCCGTGGTGGCCTGGAACCAGCAGGTGTACCAGGCCGTGCTCGACGAATTGCGTCACGGCCACCTCCCGCTGCTGCTCGGTGGTGACCACTCGCTGGCCATCGGCTCGATCAGCGCCGTGGCCCGTCATTGCCGCGAACAGGGGCGCCGCCTGCGCGTGCTCTGGCTGGATGCCCACGCCGACTTCAACACCTCGGCGCTGACCCCGAGCGGCCACCTGCACGGCATGCCGGTCGCCTGCCTGTGCGGTTTCGGTCCCGAGCGGCTGACGTCCCTCAGCGGTCAGCAACCCGCTCTGACGCCGGATGCGATCCGCCAGATCGGCATCCGCAGCGTGGACCCCGGTGAAAAACACTTCGTGCATGAACAGGGCCTGGAGGTGTTCGACATGCGCTACATCGACGAGCACGGAATGCGCCACACCATGGAGCGTGCCCTCGCCGGGGTCGATCCCGAGGTTCACCTCCACGTCAGCTTCGACATCGATTTCCTCGATCCGGACATCGCACCCGGCGTGGGCACCCCTGTCCCTGGCGGCCCCACCTACCGCGAGGCGCAGCTGTGCATGGAGATGATCGCCGACACCGGCCGCCTGGCCAGCCTCGACATCATGGAGCTCAACCCCGCCTGGGACCGTCGCAACACCACCGCCGCGCTGGCGGTCGACCTGATCGAAAGCCTGTTCGGCAAGAGCACCTTGATGCGCCCTCGCCCGGCCGGCTGATCAGAGCTCGCGAATCGCAGCCAGCCGCGCCATCCACTGGCGCACGATGGCCTGCTGCATGTCGCTGTACAGGAGCGCCTCTTCGGTTTCCTTGCCCAGCACCTGGGTTTCGGTGAAACTGAGTTCGCGTTCCTGCACGAGTTCGGTATCGGGGATGAGTTCGCGCCCGCCAGGCGTGCGCAACCGAAAGCGCACGCGCTGCCGCAGCACCAGTTCCCGGACCTGTCCGGCCGACGTGGTGCCCACCACCACCCGCTCGCGCTGGTCCTGGGCCACATCCAGCACCACGTCCACCGGGGCGTCCTGCGGGCCCGGGGCCGACCACTGGACCGCGACGCCACTGCCCTGCAGATGGGCCGCCAGGTGCCGGGTCGTTTCGGTCGGGTTGGGAAGGTTGATCCACAGACGGCTGAAGGCCATCGGTGCACCGGTGCCTCGCAGCCGAAAACCGCAACCCGCCAGCCCGAGCACCCCGACCCATGCAAGGGCGGTGAGGGCCACGCGCCGCCCGATCGGCGCGGAGCGGTCCGCAACCGGGTGATAGGAGCAATGCTGCGGTGTCATCCGCTCAGAGCACCACGTTGACCAGCCGGCCCGGCACCACCACCACCTTCTTCGGCGCGGCCCCGTTGGCCTGTTTCTGCACCACCTCGGAAGCCACCGCGGCGGCTTCGATGGCCGCCTTGTCTGCCGTGGCCGGCACCAGCACCGAACCGCGCAGCTTGCCGTTGATCTGCAGCACCAGCTCGATCTCGTCCTGCACCAGGGCGGCCGGGTCCACCTGCGGCCAGGCGGCATCCAGCAGGTCGCCCAGGGTGCTGGCGTAGCCGAGTTCGGTCCACAGCGCGTGGGTGATGTGCGGCGTGGCCGGGTACAGGCAGCGCAGCAGGATGCCGAAGCCCTCGATCAGCGCCACTTCGGCACCCGCATCGTCGGTGGCCTTGAAGTCATCCAGGGCGTTGAGCATCTTCATGCAGCCCGACACCACGGTGTTGTACTGCATGCGCTGGTAGTCGTAGTCCACCTGCTTGAGTACGGTGTGGATGTCGCGGCGCAGCACCTTGGCCGCCTTGCCGAACGCCACTTCGTCCAGTGACTGTACGCCCGACACGCTGGCCGTGGCCTGTGCCCAGTCGTTCTGTGCCAGCTTGTGGCCGAAAGCCCAGACGCGCTTGAGAAACCGGAAGCTGCCCTCCACCGCCGCGTCGTTCCACTCCAGCGTGGCCTCCGGCGGCGCGGTGAACATGGTGTACAGGCGCGCAGTGTCGGCGCCGTACTTCTCGATCAGATCCTGTGGGTCCACGCCGTTGTTCTTGGACTTGGACATGGTGCCCACGCCCTCGTAGTCGATCGGCGTCCCCTCGGGCAGGCGACCATCGGCGCTGTCCACGGCGTTCTTGAGCTTCGCACCCACCACCTTGCCGGCCTCGTCGAACACCTGCTCGACGTCGTGCGGCCAGAAGTACTCCTTGCCGCCCTTGGCGGTGCGGCGGGAATAGATGTGGTTGAGCACCATGCCCTGTGTGAGCAACTTCTTGAAGGGTTCGTCCACCTGCACCAGCCCCAGGTCGCGCATCACCTTGGTCCAGAAGCGCGCGTACAGCAGGTGCAGGATGGCGTGCTCGATCCCCCCGATGTACTGGTCCATCGGCATCCAGTACTGCGTGCCCTCGGCCACCATGGCGTCGTCACGGGTGGGATCGCAATAGCGCATGAAGTACCAGGACGAGTCCACGAAGGTGTCCATGGTGTCGGTTTCACGCCGGGCGGGCTCGCCGCAGATCGGGCAGGTCACACCCGCGTGGAAGCCTTCGTGCTTGACCAGCGGATTGCCCGAGCCGTCGGGCACACAGTCTTCCGGCAGCACCACCGGGAGGTCCTTCTCGGGCACCGGCACCGAGCCATGGTGGGGGCAGTGAATGATGGGGATGGGCGTTCCCCAGTAGCGCTGGCGGCTGATGCCCCAGTCGCGCAGGCGGAAGGTGGTCTTTTTCTCGCCCAGCCCTTGGGCCGCCAACAGTTCGGCGACCTTGTTAACAGCGGCTTTATAAGGCAGGCCGTCCAGCACACCGGAATTCACACACACCAGCGAGCCGGTCTTGTCGGCATACCAGTCCTGCCAGCGCGTGACGTCGAACACCAGAGAGGCCGCGGCGCCGGGTGCGCCGGGCGACGATTTCTGCTCGCAGCATGAGGCGTCCGGCGTGCCCGGCGATGCAGCCGTTGCCTCCGGAGCGACACCTACCACCTGCTTGATCTCCAGCCCGTACTTCAGCGCAAACGCAAAGTCGCGCTCGTCGTGTGCCGGCACCCCCATCACGGCGCCGTCGCCGTAACTCATCAGCACGTAGTTGCCGACCCACACCGGCACAGCAGCCCCCGTCAACGGGTGTGTCACCGTCAGCCCGGTGGGCATGCCTTTCTTTTCCTGTGTAGCCAACTCGGCCTCGGTGGTGCCGCCGGTCTTGCATTCCTCGATGAAGGCCTGCAGGGCCGGGTTCTTTTCGGCCGCATGCGCCGCCAGCGGGTGTTCCGCCGCCACCGCCGCAAAGGTCACACCCATGATCGTGTCGGCACGGGTGGTGAACACGTACAGGCGGCCATCGCCAATCAGGTTGCCGTCGTGGCCGCGGATGTCGTGCGGGAAGGCGAAGCGCACGCCCTCGCTCCTGCCGATCCAGTTTTCCTGCATCAGCCGCACCTTGTCGGGCCAGCCGTCCAGTGTGGCCTGGTCGTTGCCCAGTTGCACATGCCCCAGCAGTTCGTCGGCGTAGGCGGTGATGTTCAGGTAGTAGCCGGGGATTTCGCGTTTTTCCACCGGCGCGCCGGTGCGCCAGCCGCGCCCGTCGATCACCTGCTCGTTGGCCAGCACGGTCTGGTCCACCGGGTCCCAGTTGACGATCTGGGTCTTGCGGTAGGCGATGCCTTTTTCCAGCATCTTCAGGAACAGCCACTGGTTCCACCTGTAGTACTCGGGCGAACAGGTGGCCACCTCGCGCGACCAGTCGATGGCCAGGCCCATGGCCTGCATCTGCTGCTTCATGTACGCGATGTTGGAGTAGGTCCACTGCGCGGGCGGCACCTTGTTCTTGAGGGCGGCGTTTTCGGCTGGCAGACCGAAGGCGTCCCAGCCCATCGGCATGAGCACGTTGTAGCCCTGCATGCGCAGCTGCCGCGTGAGCATGTCGTTGATGGTGTAGTTGCGCACGTGGCCCATGTGCAGCTTGCCGCTGGGGTAGGGCAGCATGGAGCAGGCGTAGAACTTGGGCTTGGGTTGGCCTTGCGCATCGGTCGCGTGTTCGTTCACGCGGTAGGCGTCGCGGGCGGTCCAGTGGGCGTGGGCGGCACGCTCCACGTCCTG
>JAUVXK010000139.1 GCA_030603635.1 Burkholderiales bacterium
TGCGCCCGAAATGGGCAAATAGGCTGCGAAGCGGCCCTGAAAAGGGTCGCGGGGGCCGTGAATTCTGCTCGGCAAGAGACCAACGGCGGGCCAAACGGGCGGGCGGCAGCTTTGGTGACCACTTTTTCAACGGCCTGTTAATGCCGCCCGGTGATCCAGTGGATAGTTCTGCCGATGTTTCGCAAACCTTGCGACACTGACTACTAACGCCGCCTGTTAGCACGACACATCACCATGAAAAGAAGCCCTCACACCTTCCGGCTGCACGTCTGGCTGGTTTTGACTGGAGCCAGTTTTCTCACCCTGTCCACAGTTGCGGTGGGGCAGACCTTGGTTGCTAACCCGGCCTTGTTGCAAGCGATCAAGGACCATCGCGTCAAGCGGCTCTCTGATGACCAGATACGGCAGATGCACAGCAGGGCCCAGGATCTCAGTCAGCAAGAGGTTCGTCGGATCGAGGAAGAAGATCGACAACGGTATGCAAGCCGCGCACGAACGCGCGAGATGTGCAAGGACGTCGTCTATCGCACCCGCAATGAACGAGAGTGCCTGGCAGCGCAATCCACCCTCGGGCTCATGAACACAGAGCAGCCTCGATCAAAGGAGCAGATATTCGAGGATCTTCTTCTAGGCGATTGCAACTACATCGGCGGAGACCGACAGAAGCTACTGCAAGCCCAGTGCCTGCCACCGAATTCTCCGTTCCTTCCGCCGCGATGAATGCTGGCCATCCCAAAGCAACAACCGACCTGAGTAGTCGCCAGCGCCCTGCTTTCGCAGGCTAGACCCTAACGTCGATCCAACGCCCCTCAATCTCGCGCACGCGACCCAGCGCAACCAGCGTATCGAGCAGCATTGGCAGTCGGTCGCGCCATCTTCCGCGACCGCTGAAGTGATCAGCAACCTCTTCAAGACTGAGACCGCGTCCAGCGGTGGCCAGCACATCCGCAACCGATCTGATCTGCTCGCTGATTCCAGTAGACCATGGACGCTGGACGACAGGCTTTGTCATCGTGCCTGTCGCCGCCGTCTCCTCAGACTCGTCGTCTGGGCCGTCGGCCTCGATGCGGGTCTGTGAGGCAAGTCCTGCATCTTGGAACTCCGGGCGAAGCCAGCGGACTGTGCCGGCCGCTTCTTCGGCCGCGCGCTTGGCGTTCAGCTCGACCAGTCGCAGCAGCAGCGTGTCGGTGTCGCCGGGCAGGGTCAGGTCGGCCCAGCCGTAGGCCTGCAGCACGGCAGCGTCCAACTCATCGTGCAGGCTCTTGAGCACGCCCACCAGGCCATGTTCGTGAACCACCTTTTCCTTAGCTGCCAGGGCCTCGCCGCTGCGCAACTTCTCCAGCACGTTGTAAGTGGCCGTGAGCGTGGCGTCCGGGTGAGCCGCCAGCTGGGTCTTGCGATGGGCATCGATCTGCTCGGATAGCGCACGGATGCGCTGCGCCAGCGCACCTGCCGGGTCCAGGTCGGGAAAGGGGAACGCCTCGAAGCAGGTGGACTTGCTGTAAACCGGGTCATTGCCCACCCCGAGGGCGCCTCCAGACGCCAGAGCCCAAGCGATGTGGACGGAACTGGATAACACCCTGTTGGCGCCAATTCAAATCTGACCACCTGTGCCAACTGAATTTTGACCAGGGATTGAAGACCGGGTTTGTCGTGCCCGGCTGTGGATAAGTGTAGTGTGTTGGTGGTCTTTAGTCTCCCTCTCGGTATCAGAACGGTTCACTGACTTGGTCGTCAGCGGGTGTTTCCATGGTCGACTTCTTGGCCTGCTCTCTGGCTTTACCTTGCGCCTTGGTGCGTTTGGAGCTGTGTCGGAACCGGTAAGAGTCATTGCCCGTTTCGATGATGTGGCAATGATGGGTGAGCCGATCCAGTAGTGCCGTGGTCATCTTGGCATCGCCAAACACGCTGGACCATTCAGCAAAGGCCAAGTTTGTGGTGATCAACACACTGGTGTGCTCATAGAGCTTGGACAACAGGTGGAACAGCAAGGCCCCACCGGCCTGACTGAATGGCAGGTACCCCAGCTCATCCAAAATCACCAAGTCCATGTTCAACAACGTGGCGGCCAGTCGTCCTGCTTTGCCTTGGGCCTTCTCTTGCTCCAGGGTATTGACCAGATCCACTGTGGAGTAAAACCGTACCCGTCTGCCATGCTGTGTGATGCCGGACACACCCAGGGCGATAGCCAAGTGGGTTTTACCCGTTCCAGGTCCACCGATCAGAACTGCGTTGTGCGCCTGATCCGTGAACGACAGATCTGCCAACTTTTTGATCAAGGCCTGATCTACGGCTGTGCCCTCGAAGTCAAAGCCAGCAAGATCGCGATGCAGAGGCAATCGCGCCGACTTCATTTGATGAGCGACTGAACGCATGTGGCGTTCAACGTGCTCGGCCCGCAGCAAGTGCTCCACCAGCCAGCGCGAGGTTTGCACCCCCACCCCATCCCCCTGGGATTCCAGTTCCGCCCATGCCTGCGCCATGCCGTGCAGACGCAAATTCTTGAGTTCAGCCAGTATGTCTGTTTGCATGGTCACACTCCCTTGGCGGCAATGGCGCCATCGCGCAGTTGGTCATAGCGCATGGTGTCGGCCACAGGTGCGACTTTGAGAGTGAGCCCGGTGGCCACCGGTGGCGGACGCTGCGGATCTTTGAGTCGCGCCAGCACATTGACGATGTGCTCCACGCTGATTTGCCCACTGGGCGTGGCGTGCTCCAAAACAAGCTCTACCGCAACCACCACCGCTTCCAAGCCCGCTGTAGGTACCAGTGCCAATACCTCGGCCATGATGCGGTCGCCACCACTGCGACGTATCAGTGCGCGACGCAGGTTTGCCAAGGGCTCAGGCAGATCCATGAAGGGGGCACCATTGCGCAATGCGCCTGGCTTGCGTTGCACCAGATCAATGTAATGCTGCCAGTCGTAAGCCGTGTGGCCTCGGTCAAATACTCGAGCATGACTGGCCACAATAGCCTCGCCCGCAACCACATCCACGCGCATGGGATACAGCCGCGTGCTGACCATCTTGCCAGCCCATTCGCAAGGCACGGAATAACGGTTGCGCGCCACATTCACCAAGCAGGTGCTGCTCACTCGCGCCACCCGCTCAAGATAACCATCAAATGGTGTGGGCATGCCCATCAGGTGCTCGCGCTCCAGTGTCAGTACCTCGGCAATGCTGGAGTGTTTGTGCACAGGATGCGGCGTATCTGCCCAGATGGATTTGCACCGCTCTCCCAACCAAGCATTCAACTCGGCAAAGCTGCCAAACTTACGCTCGCGTGCCTCGATCCAGATGCGCCGCCGACTGTCCTGCACATTCTTCTCGACAACGCCTTTCTCCCAACCAGAGGCCACGTTGCAGAAGTCAGGCTCGAACAGGTAATGGCTGCACATGGCCTTGAATCGGGCGTTGACCACCCGACCTTTGCCTTTGGTGACCTTGTCGACGGCGGTCTTCATGTTGTCGTAGATCCCACGCCGGCCTACGCCTCCCAGCGCCGCAAACGAGCGCGTGTGCGCATCAAACAGCATTTCGTGTCCTTGGCTGGGATACGCCACCAACCAGAACGCTCGGCTCGCGCACAGCTTCAAATGAGCCACCTGCGCTTGGTAGTACACCCCGGCAATGACGATCCCTTCCTCGCTCCAATCGAACTGGAAGGCCTCCCCCAACTCAAAGCTCAGTGGCACAAAGGCCCGAGTGCTATCTTTGCCGCACTGCGCCCGCCAATCACGGATGAAGTTGGTCACAGTGGTGTAGCCACCCCGATAACCTTGAGCCTGAAGTTGAGTCAGTAAAGCCCGCGCAGTACGCCGGTGCTCTCTCGGACGGTGAGCATCAGCTTTGAGGGCCTCAATCAGCGTGGCCTCAAATGGCGTGAGCAACGTGCCTTTGCCCGCGCGCCGGTATCTGGGCTCTACTGCACCTTCGGCCTTGAGCCACTTCTTGACCGTGTTTCTCGACAGCCCCGTGCGCCGGGCTATCTCGCTGTGTGTCAGTCCGTCTCGCAGTTTCATGCGACGAACCTTGCCTAACATGTCCATGGTGATCACCTCGTCTTGCTCCTGCTCAAAAATGCAGCAGGTACTTGATACACCCTGGTCAATTTTGGGTTGGCACAACCCTCAAAAAATGGTCAGTTTTCGGTTGGCGTCAACATGATGACGGACTCCTGACGCGTTTGAAACGAGAAACAACGATTCTTCACGTGGATGATGATGAGCTGATCGGATCAATGGTTGAACGCATGCTCACGAAGGCGGGTTTTCCCGCTCATCACTATCTGCATCCCAAGAAGGCCCTGGATGACGTTTGCTCTGGGGCAATAGGCTACGACCTTGCCATCCTTGACTACGCCATGCCTGAGTTGGATGGACTAAGCCTTGCCAAAGAGTTGCTTCGCCTACACCCTGGAAAACCAGTTGTCATCACGACAGGATTCATCTCAGACGATTTGAGAAAAAATGCGCCAACCATCGGCGTCTCGGAACTGATTCCGAAGCCGAACACAGGAGCGCAGCTTCTCAAAACGATTGAGCGGCTCGCTTTGCAACTGGCTCAGTCACGCGCCACAGGTGACTCTTCTCAGACTGTGCGAGTAGCCGAAAGCCCACCTCGTGCACCGTGTAGCGCAAATCGCGTTGCAAGGTTTGAAACAGCTGGCGGTGGCGTGGCAAAAGACCAATGCACCGGACGCCATCAAGCACGGTGATCGTTGGGGGTACAGGTGGTTGCCAACATGAACCGGGATAAGGTGGGATCACCTGTTTGTGCTCGGCATCCTCAGGGCG
This sequence comes from Burkholderiales bacterium, assembly GCA_030603635.1. GTDB lineage: Bacteria > Pseudomonadota > Gammaproteobacteria > Burkholderiales > Burkholderiaceae_C > Tepidicella. The sequence goes on from JAUVXK010000139.1 coordinate 4,796, forward strand.
CGGAGCGCTGCGTACGCTTCGTGGTTGCGCTCACATCCTGGTCGGCGCACTGACGCCGAGAATCGCGAGGCCATTGCGCAGCACCTGCGCGGTAGCACCGACAAGCGCCAACCGTGCCTTCTTGACACTCTGGTCGTCGACAAGAATTCGTTCGGCGTCGTAGTAGCTGTGGTAACTAGCGGCCAGCTCGCGCAAGTAGAACGTGACGTCGTGCGGCGCGAAATCCTTCGCTGCCGCGTTCAGCATTTCTGGATATCTGGCGAGTAGCAGCATGAGCGCCTGCGCGGCCGGGCCTTCAAGTGCCAAAAGTTCAACATCGTGCAGCGATGCCACATCGCCACCCCAGCTCGCCAACACCGAGCAGATGCGCGCATGCGCGTACTGCACGTAATACACCGGGTTGTCATTGTTCTTCGTCACGGCAAGGTCGACGTCGAACGTGTATTCGGTGTCGGGCTTGCGGCTCAGCAGAAAGAAGCGCACCGCGTCGGTACTGGTCCATTCGATCAGGTCGCGCAGCGTGACGTAGCTGCCGGCACGCTTGCTTATCTTGACCTCTTCTCCACCCTTCATGACGCGCACCATCGTGTGCAGAACATAGTCGGGATAACTGGCCGGAATGCTTTCGTCCACGCCCTGCAGGCCGGCACGCACGCGTGCGATGGTACCGTGGTGGTCTGTACCCTGAATGTTGACGACCGTATGAAAGCCCCGCTCCCACTTGGCGATGTGGTACGCCACGTCGGGAACGAAGTAGGTGTACGTGCCGTCACCCTTCTTCATGACGCGGTCCTTATCGTCGCCGTAGTCGGTTGACTTCAGCCAGAGGGCGCCGTCCTGCTCGTACGTCTTGCCGGCGGCCACCAGCTTGACCACCGTCGATTCGACGCGTCCGCTAGAGTACAAGCTCGACTCGAGGTAGTAATTGTCGAAGCGCACGCGGAACGCCTGCAGATCGAGGTCTTGCTCCCGCCTCAGGTAGGCAACGGCGAATTCACGGATCGAATCGATGTCATCGACGTCGCCACTCGCGGTAAACACGCGGTCGTCCGACTTCACGGTCTTCTTTGCAACGAAGTCCTCGGCGATGTCGGCGATGTAGTCGCCGTTGTATGCCGCGGCCTTTTCGCCGCTCGGCCAGGCAGCGTCGCCCGGCTTCATACCCCTGGCTGTTGATTCACCGTACAAACTGAGCCAGTGTTCACGCCGAATATTGAGCCACTAGTTTTAAGGATGTTTTGTCAGTTGGTTGTGGATAAGTCTAACGGCTGGGTCGTTTGATCGGCTCCTTTCTGGGCTTTGGCCCGTGC
>JAUVXK010000172.1 GCA_030603635.1 Burkholderiales bacterium
CCAAGAAGAGCCACATCGTTATGACCAGCGACACCTACCCCAAGGGCCTGACCGACATCCACGAACGGCTGGTGTCGCGTTTCGATTCGGGGCTGACGGTGGCGATCGAGCCGCCCGAGCTGGAGATGCGGGTGGCGATTCTGATCAGCAAGGCGCAGGCCGAAGGCGCGGTGATGCCCGAGGACGTGGCCTTCTTCGTGGCCAAGAACGTGCGTTCCAACGTGCGCGAGCTCGAAGGCGCGCTGCGCAAGATCCTGGCCTACAGCCGCTTCAACCAGAAGGACGTGTCCATCCAGCTGGCACGCGATGCGCTGAAAGACCTGCTGAGCATCCAGAACCGGCAGATCAGCGTGGAGAACATCCAGAAGACCGTGGCCGATTTTTACAAGATCAAGGTCGCGGATATGTATTCCAAGAAGCGGCCGGCCAACATTGCCCGCCCACGCCAGATTGCCATGTACCTGGCCAAGGAAATGACGCAGAAGAGCCTGCCCGAGATCGGCGAGCTGTTCGGCGGGCGCGACCACACCACCGTGCTGCACGCGGTGCGCAAGATCGCGGCCGAGCGCCAGACCGTCAGCGAGCTGAACCAGCAGCTGCACGTGCTGGAGCAGACGCTCAAGGGCTGACATGCAAACCTGTAACAATGTCAGGTGGTGTGCGGGCGGCCGCGCGCCCACGATTTCACGAGACAAACCCCTGAAAGCACGCGCATGATCGTTTTCCAATCGACCCAGGACAAAGTGTTGGCGGCCCTGCAATCGGTGGCCGGCATCGTGGAGCGGCGCCACACCCTGCCGGTGCTGGCCAATGTGCTGATCCGCAAGGTGGGGGCGCAGGTGCAGCTCACCACCAGCGATCTGGAAATCCAGATCCGTACCCAGGCCGATCTGGGTGGCGACGACCAGGCTTTCGCCACCACGGTGGGCGCACGCAAGCTCATCGACATCCTCAAGACGTTGCCGGCCGACCAGCGCGTGAGCCTGGAATCGCAGCAGAACAAGCTCATCCTCAAGGGCGGCAAATCCAAGTTCACGCTGCAGACGCTGCCGGCCGAGGATTTCCCGCTGGTGCAGGAGTCGCCCAGCTTTGGCCCGGTGTTCAGTGTGCCGCAGAAGACCCTCAAGGGTCTGCTGGGTCAGGTGTCGTTCGCCATGGCCGTGCACGACATCCGTTATTACCTCAACGGCATCCTGTTCGTGGCCGAGGGCAAGAAGCTGAGCCTGGTGGCCACCGACGGCCACCGCCTGGCCTTTGCCAGCGCCGACCTCGACGTGGAAGTGCCGAAACAGGAGGTGATCCTGCCGCGCAAGACGGTGCTGGAGCTGCAGCGCCTGCTCAGCGACAAGGAAGGCGCCATCGAGATGCAGTTCGCCTCCAACCAGGCCCGCTTCACCTTCGACGGCATGGAGTTCGTCACCAAGCTGGTGGAAGGCAAGTTCCCGGACTACAACCGCGTCATCCCGCGCAACCACCACAACATTCTGGTGCTGGGCCGTCAGCCGCTGCTGGCCGCGCTCCAGCGCGCCGCCATCATGACCAGCGAGAAGTTCAAGGGCGTGCGCCTGAGCCTGGAGCCGGGCGTGCTGCGCCTGGCGGCCAACAACGCCGACCAGGAAGAGGCGGTCGATGAACTCGACATCGAATACAGCGGCGACACGATCGAGATGGGTTTCAACGTGACCTACCTCATCGACGCACTGGGCAACATGTCGCAAGACATGGTGCGCATGGAACTGGCCGACAGCAACTCCTCGGCCCTCCTCACCATCCCCGACAACGAGCACTTCAAGTACGTGGTGATGCCGATGCGCATCTGACCACCAGCGAACGCCACCGTCACCCCGGCCCGCGAGACCCGCGGGTTTTGGCTTTAAAGAACACCGAGTCCAGCCCATGAGCGCAGATCAAACCCCTTCGAGCCCTGAGCAACAGCCCCACGTCACGGCGGCCGCCGACGGCTACGGCGAAGGCGCCATCCAGATCCTGGAAGGCCTGGAGGCGGTGCGCAAGCGACCGGGCATGTACATCGGCGACACGTCCGATGGCACCGGCCTGCACCACCTGGTGTTCGAGGTGGTGGACAACTCCATCGACGAGGCGCTGGCCGGGCATTGCGACGACATCGTTGTCACCATCCACACCGACAACTCCATCAGCGTGACCGACAACGGACGCGGTATTCCCACTGGCGTGAAGATGGACGACAAGCACGAGCCCAAGCGCTCGGCCGCTGAAATCGCGCTGACCGAACTGCACGCGGGCGGCAAGTTCAACCAGAACAGCTACAAGGTCTCGGGCGGCCTGCACGGCGTGGGCGTGAGCTGCGTGAACGCGCTCAGCAAATGGCTGCGCCTGACGGTGCGGCGCGACGGCAAGGTCCACACACTGGAGTTCGCCAAGGGTCATGTGCAGAACCGCTTGCTGGAATCGGTGGACGGCTTCGAGGTGTCGCCCATGAAGGTGACCGGCGCGACCGAAAAGCGCGGCACCGAGGTGCACTTCCTGCCCGACACCGAGATCTTCACCCAGAACCACGATTTCCATTACGAGATCCTCTCCAAGCGCCTGCGCGAACTGAGCTTCCTGAACAACGGCCTGCGCATCCGCCTGAAGGACGAACGCACCGGCAAGGAAGACGACTACTCGGGTGCGGGCGGCGTGAAAGGGTTCGTGGAGTTCATCAACGCCGGCAAGAAGGTGCTGCACCCCACGGTGTTCCATGCCATCGGCGCGCGCCCGGCCGAAAGCTACGGCGGCATTCCCGGCACCGAGATCGGTGTGGAAGTGGCCATGCAGTGGAACGAGAGCTACAACGAGAACGTGCTCTGCTTCACCAACAACATTCCGCAGCGCGACGGCGGCACCCACCTGACCGGCCTGCGCGCCGCCATGACGCGCGTGATTGGCAAATACATCGCCGACAACGAGCTGGCCAAGAAGGCCAAGGTGGAGGTGAGTGGCGACGACATGCGCGAAGGCCTGTGCTGCGTGCTGTCGGTCAAGGTGCCCGAGCCGAAGTTTTCCAGCCAGACCAAGGACAAACTGGTGAGCAGCGAGGTGCGCGCGCCGGTGGAAGACATCGTGGCCAAGGCACTGACCGAATACCTGGAAGAAAAGCCGACCGACGCCAAGATTTTGTGCGGCAAGATCGTGGAAGCGGCGCGCGCCCGCGAAGCCGCCCGCAAGGCCCGTGAGATGACGCGCCGCAAGGGCGTGCTGGACGGCATGGGCCTGCCAGGCAAGCTGGCCGACTGCCAGGAAAAAGACCCGGCGATGTGCGAAATCTACATCGTGGAGGGTGACTCCGCCGGGGGCTCCGCCAAGCAGGGCCGCGATCGCAAGTTCCAGGCCATTCTGCCCCTGCGAGGCAAGATCCTGAACGTGGAAAAGGCCCGGTACGAGAAGCTGCTGAGCAGCAACGAAATCCTCACGCTGATCACCGCCCTGGGCACCGGCATTGGCAAGGCCAGCGCGGCCGACGAGTACAACCCCAAGGCCAAGAGCGGCGCCGACGACTTCAACATCGACAAGCTGCGCTACCACCGCATCATCATCATGACCGACGCGGACGTGGATGGTGCGCACATCCGCACCCTGCTGCTCACCTTCTTCTACCGCCAGATGCCCGAGCTGGTGGAGCGCGGGCACATCTACATTGCCCAGCCACCGCTGTACAAGGTGAAGGCCGGCAAGGAAGAGCTGTACCTGAAGGACGCCGCCGCCTTGGACGGCTTCCTGCTGCGCATTGCCCTGAAGGACGCAAAAGTCGCCACCGGCGGTGCGGCCAACACCGTGCTGGAAGGCGAG
>JAUVXK010000153.1 GCA_030603635.1 Burkholderiales bacterium
TGCGCCCGAAATGGGCAAATAGGCTGCGAAGCGGCCCTGAAAAGGGTCGCGGGGGCCGTGAATTCTGCTCGGCAAGAGACCAACGGCGGGCCAAACGGGCGGGCGGCAGCTTTGGTGACCACTTTTTCAACGGCCTGTTAAGGCCCTGAACCGCCCCGGGTTTCCAGGAGGCCGATTGGTTTAAGTTGACACCTCTGTGGAGGTGTTGCTGTTGGCGAGTTGCCTCCAGTAGTTTGCCTCAGCTTCTGCCGGAGGGATGCCCCCAATCGGCGTGAGCAGTCGGACGTGATTGAACCAGTGCACCCACTGCAGGGTGGCCAGTTCCACGGATTCCCTGGTCTTCCAGGGTCCCCGGCGGTGAATCAACTCGGCCTTGTACAGCCCGTTGATGGTTTCGGCCAGTGCGTTGTCGTAGCTGTCACCCCGGCTGCCCACCGAAGGCCGTATGCCCGCCTGGTCCAGGCGCTCGGTATAGCGGATGGAAACGTACTGACTGCCCCTGTCAGAATGGTGCGTCAAGGCATCAGCCGCAGGCTGGCGGTCGTACAAGGCCTGCTCCAGCGCATCCAGCACAAAGTCCGTTTGCATGCTGCGACTGACCCGCCAGCCCACGATGCGCCGGGCGTACACATCCACCACAAAGGCCACGTACAGCCAGCCTTGCCAGGTGGAGACGTAGGTGAAGTCCGACACCCACAGCTCATTGGGTCGGCTGGTGCGCATTCCATTGATGGCGGACAGTAATTCCACGTTCATCGCGGACAGTGTTCCATGCGATGGCGGACACCCTGCGCTGGTGTCTTGAGTGACGGTGGCAATCGTATCCCAACTGTCCGCGATGGCCGTGGGATGGGCCAGTTGCGGTGCATTGGTTAGGCAGTCTTGGTCAGTTTCCTCATGGACTCGCCCTTGAGGGCCATCTTGTGGGAGCCGTGCACGATGCGGTCCAGGATGGCATCGGCCAGGGTTGGCTCATCGAGCCATGCGTGCCAGGCAGTCACCGGCAGCTGGCTAGTGATGAGCGTGGCGCGACTGCCCACCCGGTCGTCCAACAACTCCAGCAAATCATTGCGCTCGTGCGCTGCAATGGGGGCAATGGCGAAGTCATCCAATATCAAAAGGTCCAGCTTGGCTAACTGGGTCAGTCGCCTTGCAAAGCTGCCGTCACCATGCGCCACATGCAACTCCTCCAGCAAGCGAGGGGCGCGCGCGTACAGCACGGAGAAACCCAGTCTGGCGGCTTGCTGGCCCAGAGCACAGGCCAGCCATGTCTTGCCGCAACCGGTGGCCCCGGTCAGCAGCACGTTGTGGCCGTGGCGCAGCCAGTCACCATTGGCCAGAGCGCCAATGACTTCCCGGTTGAGCCCACGGTTGCTTCTCCAGTCAATGTCCTCCAAGCAGGCAGAAGATACCTTCAGCCGCGCGGCCTTCAATAGGCGCTCCAGGCGCTTGCTGTCGCGCCAATCAACCTCCCGTTGCACCAGCATAGCCAGGCGTTGTTCAAAGGGCAATTCAGCGGCGGTGATTTGGCTTGCAGCGTCGGACAATGCGGCGGCCATGCCGTCCAGGCGCAGTGCCCGCAGTTGTTGCAGTGTGTGTTCGTTGAGCATGCGTGGTCCTTGTGTTTCGGGCGTGGTCAGTGGTAGTAGTCCGGGCCACGAACGTTCTCGTGCAGCGGCAGGCTGGCTTGGGTGGGGATGGCCGTGTCGATGCAGCGCTGGTCCAGTCCACAACTGAGGATGGAGGCAATGCTCTTGTAATGCGGGGCGCGAATCGACTGGGCACGCGCGCAAGCCGCCTCCAGTCGGTCGTGGCCGTATTCACGGCCCAGGCGCATGAGACCCAGGCAAGAGCGGTAACCCTGCTCCGGGTGGGCGCGGTGCTCCATCTGCCAGCGCACCACAGCGGCTGTGGCGGCCCCAATGCACTCGGCCCAGGCGATGAGCTTGGCCGGTGTCCACTGCAGGTGCGCCCGGTGCGAGGCGGGCATGTGTTCGGGCGTGGTGGTGTGCACACCGCGGCGCGGGTTCAAGGCGTGGGCAGCCACACGGTTGTTGCCATGCACCGCCTCGACCGTGGTGGCGGTGATGCGCAACTCCACCATCTCGCCGACCAGGCGGTGGGGCACCGAGTAGTAGTGGCCATCGAGCTCGACGTGGTAGTCGATATTGACCCGTGCCGGCTTGAAGCGGGCAATGGCCATGCGTGTGACCGGCAAGGGTTTGAGGGCGGGCTGGTCCAGACTGGCGAACACACTGGCGCGGCAGCCCGGCAGCTTCTTGAACGGTCGCTGATTCAAGTCATGCAGCAATGCCGCAATTGCCTTGTTCAACGCGCCCAGGCTGAAGAATCGTTGGTGGCGCAGGCGCGCCAGAACCCAGCGCTCCACCACCTGCACAGCCACTTCCACCTTGGGCTTGTCGCGGGGTTTGGCCGGGCGTGCTGGCAGCACGGCCAGGTTGTAGTGCTGCGAGAGTTCTTCGAGCAAGCGATGGCTGGTGGGTTCGTAGCGGTCCGGCCGGACCATGAGCGCACGCGGTTGGTCGGGCACCAGCAGGCGCGGCACGCCGCCGATGAACTCCAGGGTAGCAATGATGCTGGCCACCCAGTCGGCCGCCTTCTGGGTCGGCGTGGCACAGGCGTAAGTGAAATTGGATGCACCCAGCACGGCCACGAACACCTGGGCCTGCGTAATCTCGCCGGTGCTGGCGTCCACCACCGGCACCGTCTGACCGGCGTAGTCCACGAAGAGTTTGTCGCCTGCCTCATGGGTCTGGCGCATTGAGCGCTTCAGACGCTTGGCCCATTGCTGGTACTTCTCGCAGAAGGCGCTGTACTTGTAGGCCGCGCCCTGGTGTTGTTGCTGGTACTCCTCCCAAAGCAACTGCAGGGTGACGCCGGCTCGTTTGAGTTCGCTGTGCAGGTGGGCGTAATCGGGCTCCAAGTGGCGGGACTGGCGTGCCACCGGTGGTCGGTAGAGCCGCGCTTGAAGTTCCTCGTCGCTCAATTGCTGAGCCTGCTCCCAGTCCAGCCCGGCGACACGGGTGTAGCTGGCTATCTCGCTGACCGTGGATTTGGAAATACCCAGTGCTGCGCCAATCTGGCGCTGACTGAGGTTGCCGCTGTAAAGCAGCTGCAATGTGTGTCGTATCTTGCTCATGGTGACCCTTGGTGTGGGCATAGCTGGGTTCCGGTCAAAAAACCGGGCAGCCTACGCCTCGTTTAGGTCACTCAGGGCACTGCTGGGGTGTCCGCCTTCAAAATGGAATGCTGTCCGCCATCACCGTGGAACGGTGTCCGCGATGACGGTGGAACACTGTCCGCCATCAGCATGGAATCGTGTCCGCCATCGCGTGGAATACGCAGGCTGGCCTTGAATTGCCGGTTGACGTGGTCCAGCGGGCCCGGCGCCGAGGTATCTGGCATGGTGGTGCGCACCGTCTTGCCACGGCGTGCCCCTTGCAAGCCCATGGTGCGCATCAGCCGCTCGACCGTGCAACGCGCCACCCGAATGCCCTCGCGGTTCATTTGCAGCCAGACCTTGTCGGCCCCGTAGACCTGCCAGTTGGCATGCCACACGCGCTGGATGTCGGCCATCAAGCTTTCATCACGCACAGCCCGTGCTGTACGGAGTTGCGGATTGCGTTGCCGGGCGGCATGGCGCCAGTAACACGACGGGGCCATCTGCAAAACACGGCAGATGGGCTCGACCCCGTAATCGTCGCGGTGGCGGTCGATGTAATCTTTCAAGACTTCAGACGGCGGTCGAGCTCCGCCTGCGCAAAAAACGCGCTGGCCGTCTTCAGGATGTCGTTGGCCCGGCGCAGTTCCTTGACCTCGCGCTCCAGTTCCTTGATGCGTTGCGCATCCGAAGTGGTGGTACCGACACGCTGGCCGCTGTTGACCTCGGCCTGCTTGACCCACTCGTTGAGGGTCTGCGGCACGCAGCCAATCTTGGGGGCTATCGACTCAATGGCTGCCCACAGCGAGGGGTAGTCGCCTCGGTGCTCCTGCACCATGCGAACAGCGCGCTCGCGAACCTCGGGTGAGAACTTGTTTGTCTTTGTCATGGCTCCATCTTCTCAGACGTTGGAGCCTCCTCAATTCCCGGGGCGATTCAATCCTTAGGGTTATGCGTGCGGTTCTCAGGGCTGATCTTCAAGTTGTGAAGCATGGCAGTGGGTCTCTTGGACTTGATGTGGTGGTTGACTATCCCTGTAAAGGCTCACCTTACGTGAGAACTTTGACGCGGTCCCCGTAGCACCTCACCATAAGGATGGTTGAAGGTTGCCTGGAGCTGCAAAATGCTCCCCGTCCTACCCAAGCTAGCTCAACGATACAGAAATCGGCGTCCGGCAGGACATAGGAAGGTGTTAAAGGCATAGAGCGCTGCATAGTGTGCTGGGCCCTCCCTGTAAGAGCTCACCATAGATGTCACTTTTTGTCGGCGGTCCCTGAAACAGCTCACCTTTGTGAGCCCTGCCCTACTCTTGCAAACCGAAGTGCTCTTTGAGTGTGGTCAGCAAGTGGGCGCGCTCTTTGGGATCTGAAAGATTGACCTCCAAGACCACCTTGCCCGAGTCCCATTCTTTGAGTGCTCCGATGGCAGTGCCTACACGGGAGATTTTGTAGGCCCGCGGCAGCTCTTTGGGCTTGCGTCCTTTGCCTTCTTGGGCACTGGTGCGCATTTTGGCAAGCGCACGGGTGGAGATGTCCTCCTCGATTACCCGGTCCATCACTTTCAACAGCTCCGTTTCGCTCAAGTACTTAGCAAGCAAGGTGACCTCATAGCTGTTGCTGATACCAAAGCGCTCCGAAGCTGTGCGCATCTTTTCGAGTGCCGCCGTGGGAAGCTCTAACAACCGTAAGGTTTTGCTCACTTCTGGTGCCGTCGTACCGGTCAGGACTG
>JAUVXK010000169.1 GCA_030603635.1 Burkholderiales bacterium
CTTCCTGATCGGCTCTTCGCGGCTGGCCTATGCCGCCATCTACCCGCTGATGACGGCCTTCAATGCGCTGCCCAAGGCGGCCTTCGTGCCCATTCTGGTGGTGTGGTTCGGCATCGGCATCGGGCCGGCCATCCTCACGGCCTTCCTGATCAGTTTCTTCCCCATCATGGTGAACATCGCCACCGGATTGGCCACACTGGAGCCCGAGCTGGAAGACGTGCTGCGCGTGCTCGGTGCCAAGCGCTGGGACGTGCTGACCAAGGTGGGTCTGCCGCGCTCGCTGCCCTATTTCTTCGGCTCACTGAAGGTGGCCATCACGCTGGCCTTCGTGGGCACCACGGTGTCGGAAATGACGGCGTCGAACGAGGGCATCGGCTACCTGCTGATTTCGGCCGGCAGCTCCATGCAGATGGGCCTGGCTTTCAGCGGCCTGCTGGTGGTGGGCATCATGGCCATGGTCATGTACGAGCTGTTCAGCTGGGTCGAAAAACACACCACCGGCTGGGCGCACCGCGGCAGCCAGGCGGCCTGAAGCCTCCTGCATGACACCTGCACCATGACGCCGGAACAGATCGCGCGCCACCTGCGGCGCGCCAACGGGGTGGCACGCCGGGCGGCCGCCATGGGTCGCCACCCGTTTGGTGCCTTGCTGGTGGCACCAGACGGCGACACCGTGCTGGCCGAGCAGGGCAACATCGACACGGTGCACCATGCCGAGGCCACGCTGGCGCGCACCGCGTCGCTGAACTACCCGGCCGACTACCTCTGGGGCTGCACACTGGTCACCACCTTTGAGCCCTGCGCCATGTGCACGGGCACCGTGTACTGGGCAAACATTGGCCGCATCGTCTACGGCGCCAGCGAAGAGGCCTTGCTGGCGCTGACTGGCAACCACGAAGAAAACCCGACGCTCTCCCTGCCCTGCCGCGAGGTGATTGCGCGGGGGCAGAAAGCGATCGAAGTGATCGGGCCGGTGGCCGCTCTGGAAGCCGAGATGGTGGCGCCTCACCAGGGCTTCTGGGCCCAGCGCTGACCCTACCTCCATGGCCTGGCAAGCGTCTCTGGATCTGGCCTACCGGCTGGACGGCACCTCCAAAACCGTGCTGGCCCACCGGCACGACGGGCCCTTGCGGGTGTTTCACAGCCTCTACCCGGAAGGCCCGGGCATCTGCCACAACGTGATCATCCACCCCCCTGGGGGACTGGTGGAAGACGACACCCTGAGCATCCAGGTGGACGTGGCCAGTGGCGCGCATGGCCTGGTTTCCACGCCCGGCGCCACGCGCTTTTACCGATCGGGTGGGTTGCCCGCCACGCAACAGGTGCGCATCTCGCTGGAACCGGGGGCGCGGCTGGAATGGGTGCCGCTGGAAACCATTGCCTACCCCGGCTGCCACGGCATCAACACCCTCGACGCCCAACTGGCCGAAGGCGCCGAGTGGATCGGCTGGGAGGTGACCGCGCTCGGTTTGCCCGGCTCTGGGCAACCGTTCGATCGCGGCTGTCTGCACCAGCGCCTCAGTGTTCAGGGTAGTTGGTTGGAGCAAGGCCGACTGGATGCGACCGATGAGCGGCTGATGCACTCGCCCATGGGGTTGGCGGGTCACCGCTGCCTGGGCACGCTGTGGCTGGCCACCGGCTCGCCCCTGGAACGGGCCCGTCGCGAGCGTCTGCTGGAAGCCATGCAGGCCTTGTTGCCAGACACGCTGCAGCCCGTGGCGGCGGGTGTGACCTGCCCCAACGATCGGGTGATGGTGTTGCGCGTGCTGGGGCCCCTGGTCGAGCCCGTGATGGCCTTGGTTCAGACCGCCTGGGCCACGTTGCGCCAGGAGGCATGGGCACTGCACGGCACCCCCCCGCGGATCTGGCAGGTCTGAGCACCAGCACCCTTCAGAACACCACCTTTCAGATCGCCACCAGTTGGCGTATGCCCTTCTCGGGCATGTCGGCCCCCGGCCCGCTGGCAATCACCTCGCCACGCTCCATCACCAGGTACTGGTCGGCCAGCTCTTCGGCAAAGTCGTAATACTGCTCCACCAACACGATGGCCATGGGCTCGCCGTTCAGGCCTTCCTTGGCGAGCTTTTTCAGCACACGGCCGATGTCCTTGATGATGTTGGGCTGGATGCCCTCGGTGGGCTCATCAAGCACCAGCAGCTTGGGCGACGGGGCCAGTGCACGGGCAATCGCCAGTTGCTGTTGCTGCCCGCCTGAAAGGTCACCCCCCCGGCGGCCCAGCATCTGTTTAAGCACCGGAAACAGCTCATAGAGCTGCGGCGGAATGGGGGTGCTGGCCTTCTTGGTGGCCAGGCCCATGAGCAGGTTCTCATGCACGGTGAGCCGGGCAAAAATCTCGCGCCCCTGCGGCACATAGCCTATGCCGGCACGCGCGCGTTCATAGGGCGTGGCCTTGGTGATGACTGCACCGTCAAAGGTGATCTGTCCGGTGCGGATGGGCACCAGGCCCATCAGGCTCTTGAGCAGCGTGGTCTTGCCCACGCCGTTGCGCCCCAGCACCACGGTGATCTCGCCCGCCCTGGCCTCGAGGCTGACGTTGCGCAGAATGTGCGAGCCGCCGTAGTACTGGTGTATCTGGTCGATGTGCAGCATGGATGTCTTTCAGCGGCCCAGGTAGACCTCGATCACGCGCTCATCGGCCTGCACCTGGTCGAGCGTGCCTTCGGCCAGCACCGCGCCGTCGCACAGCACCGTCACCTTTTCGCTGATGGCGCGGATGAAGTGCATGTCGTGCTCCACCACCATCAGGCTGTGCTTGCCCTTCAGGCTCAGGAACAGCTCGGCGGTGCGGGCGGTTTCCTCGTCGGTCATACCGGCCACGGGTTCGTCCAGCAGCAAGAGCTTGGGCTCCTGCATCAGCAACATGCCGATTTCCAACCACTGTTTCTGGCCGTGGCTCAGGTCGCCGGCACGGCGGGTCACCGCGTCTTGCAGGTGGATGGTGGTCAGCACCTCGGCCAGGCGGTCTTTGTGCTCGCCGTTCAGCGCAAAGCGCATGCTGGGCCACACGCCCTTGTGCGTGGCCAGTGCCAGCTCCAGGTTCTCGAACACGCTCAGTTCCTCGAACACCGTGGGCTTCTGGAACTTGCGCCCAATGCCCAGTGCGGCGATTTCGGGCTCGCTGTAGCGCAGCAGGTCGATGGTGGAGCCGAAGAACACGGTGCCGCTGTCGGGGCGCGTCTTGCCGGTGATGATGTCCATCATCGTCGTCTTGCCTGCCCCGTTGGGGCCGATGATGCAGCGCAGCTCGCCGGGGGAAATGTCCAGGCTCAGGCCGTTGATGGCCTTGAAGCCATCGAAGTTGACGTTCACGTCTTCCAGGTACAGAATGCGCCCGTGGGTAGTGTCCACCTCACCGGCGATGAGCGGGCGCGAGAACGACGCGCTGCGCCCTCCAGCTTCGGTCTGCCCACTGGGCTGCCAGCCACCGGCCCGCTCCAGGCGCTGCGCGCCGGCTTCCATCAGATCGGGCGTCATGCCTGGCCTCCTTGCTTGCCACGCACCCGGGCCATGAGCGATTTCGCCAACCCCACCACCCCCTGCGGCATGAACAGCGTGACCACGATGAACAGTCCCCCCAGGAAGTACAGCCAGTATTCCGGAAAGCTCACCGTGAGAATGCTCTTGGCCCCGTTGACGATGAAGGCGCCGATGATGGGCCCGATGAGCGAGGCACGCCCCCCCACCGCCGCCCAGATGGCGATCTCGATGCTGTTGGCCGGGCTCATCTCGCCAGGGTTGATGATGCCCACCTGCGGCACGTAGAGCGCGCCGGCCACGCCACACATCACCGCCGAGATCACCCAGATCGTGAGCTTGTACGGCAAAGGGTTGTAGCCGCAGAACATGACGCGGCTTTCGGCGTCGCGAATCGCCTGCAGGACCCGACCGAACTTGGACTGCACCAGCCAGCGCGCCCACAGGTAAAAGCCCAGCAGCGTGAGCCCGGTGAGCACGAACAGCACCATGCGCATCTCGGCGGTGGCCAGCGGCATGCCCAGGATGCGCTTGAAGTCGGTGAAGCCGTTGTTGCCGCCGAA
>JAUVXK010000192.1 GCA_030603635.1 Burkholderiales bacterium
TGGGGCGGGCAATCTGGTGCCGGCGCACCACATCACGGATGTGGAGGCGACGCACAACGGCAAGAGCGTGCTCAAGTGCGAGTGGAGTGGGGCGGTGTCGCAGAACCCGTTCCTGGCGTTCAAGTTCAAGGGCGCGGCCAAGGGCGACAAGGTCGTGGTCAAGTGGGTGGACAACAAGGGCGAGACCCGCACCGACGAGGCCACCATTTCCTGAATCCCAGAGGGTGAGATCCGGTTTTCGGATCGGGGCGCGGATGGCTCTGTGCCTTTCAAATTGCAATGAGGAGAACCGACACATGAAAAACAACCTCCGAGCCTTGGCAGTGCTCGCGGCCTTCGGTGCCGCAGGCACCGCCTACGCGCAGGGTTCTGCAGCCGAAGGCATCGCCCAGTACCGGGAAATGCTGCAGGACGGCAACCCAGCCGAACTGTTCGAGATGAGGGGTGAAGAGCTTTGGAAAGAGAAACGCGGTCCCAAGAACGCCTCCCTGGAGCAGTGCGATCTGGGTAAGGGGCCGGGGGTCGTGAAGGGCGCTTTTGTCGAATTGCCGCGCTTCTTCAAGGACACGGGGCGGGTCCAGGACCTGGAAAGCCGCCTGATGACCTGCATGGAGACCCTGCAGGGCATTGATGCGAAAAAAGAAGTGACTGCGCGCGGTTTCGGCCGTGGCGAGACGGCCAACGTGGTGGCCCTGGCCACCTGGATCGCAGCCGAATCCAAGGGCATGAAGTTCAACCTGCCCCAGAAGCACCAGGCCGAACGCGACATGTTCGAAATCGGCAAGCGGGTATTTTTCCAGCGCGGGGGCACGCATGACTTCTCGTGTGCCTCCTGCCATGCGATCGATGGTGGCCGCATCCGACTGCAGGATCTCCCCAACCTCACGACCAATCCGGGAGATGGCGTGGGCTTTGCGGCCTGGCCGGCGTACCGTGTGTCGAACGGCCAGATGTGGAGCATGCAGCATCGGCTCAACGACTGCTACCGTCAGATGCGCTTCCCGGAGCCCACCTTCGCCAGTGATGTGACGATTGCGCTGGGTGTGTACATGGGTGTGAACGCCAAGGGGGCGGTTTCCGCAGTCCCGACCATCAAGCGTTGAACTGGAGCAAGAACATCATGACGAAGAAAACCATTGTTGCCTTGGCGGTTCCTGCGCTGGTGCTGGCCTTGCAGGGCTGTTCGACCGGTCCCTCCAGTGCCGACTACGACCAGATGGCTGCTGCGGCCATCAAGGCATCTTTCGTGGCGCGTGGGATCGCCACCCTGGATCGTATTGGGCCTGAGATGGCAAACGATCTCTGCGCACAGGCCGATGTGGCTGGCAAACCGCTCGACGAGAAACTGGCCAAGCAGATCGAGGAAGCCGAGATGAAGACCATCAAGTGGCCTTCCGATGGCAAGTTCCTGGGGGACTGGAAGCAGGGTGAGCAGATCGCCCAGAGCGGTCGAGGCATGACGTGGAGCGACCAGGCCAATTCGGCCAACGGGGGCAACTGCTACAACTGCCACCAGATCAGCAAGGAAGAAATTTCCTTCGGCAACCTGGGGCCGAGCCTGTACAACTACGGCAAGCTGCGCGGCGTGACCGACCCCAATAGCGATGCGGCCAAGCCGATCGTGGAGTACACCTGGGGCAAGTTGTGGAACTCCCGTGCCTACACGGCGTGTTCGCAAATGCCGCGTGCCGGCTCCAAGGGCATCCTGAGTGAACAGCAGATCAAGCACATCATGGCTTTGCTGCTCGATCCGGAATCCCCGGTGAACAAGTGACCCGGGCCTGTCGGTTCGAATGAAAACGGGGGGCGTGGCCCCCCGTTGGTCTTTCAGGTCTTCCCCTGACGACTCACACCCCCAGGTGCTGCTCCAAGACTTCGGGGCGGGAGATGAGCTCGTCGGATGTGCCTTCAAACACCACCTCTCCCTTGACCAGGATCAAGTTGCGGTCGGTGATCTGCGTCACGTGCTTCCAGTTCTTGTCCACGATCACGCTGCTGATGCCCGAGTCCCGAATCAGAGCGCAGATCCGCCAGATTTCTCGGGCGATCAGCGGGGCCAGTCCTTCGGTGGCTTCGTCCAGGATGAGCAGGTCCGGGTTGGTCATGAGCGCGCGCCCGATGGTGAGCATCTGCTGCTCGCCACCGCTGAGCTGCTGTCCCCCGTGGCCCAGGCGTTCGGCCAGGCGAGGAAACGTTTCCAGCACGCGCTCGTAGGTCCAATCCTTCTGGCCACGCACGCCGGGGCGGGCAGCCATGATCAGGTTTTCCTTGACGCTGAGGTTGCCGAAAATCCCCCGGCCTTCGGGGACGTAGGCGACGCCCAGCCTCGCGATGCGGTAGGCTGGCGCCCCTGTCATGTCCTGTCCCTTGATGTGGACGCGACCGGCACTGGGCTTGACCAGCCCCATCAGCGACTTGAGCAAGGTGCTCTTGCCCATGCCGTTGCGTCCCATCAGACCAATGGTTTCTCCCTTGCCCACCCGAAAGTCGATACCTTTGAGAATGTGGCTCGCGCCATAGTGGGTATTGAGCTCACGAGCGTCGATGAGCCAGTCGTGGTTGGCGGTGGTCATGCCTCCTCCCCCAGATAGGCCGCCTGCACGCCCGCATCGGCACGGATCTCGCTGGGGGTACCCGAAGCGATGACCTGACCGTTGACCATCACGGTGAGTTGGTCGGCCAGGGTGAACACGGCATCCATGTCGTGCTCGACGAGCATCATGGCGTGGTCCTTTTTGATGGTCTGCAACAGTTCGATCATGCGTTCGGCCTCGGCGTGCCCCATGCCGGCCAGGGGTTCGTCGAGCAGGATGACCTCCGGCTCGGTGGCCAGCGTCATGGCGATTTCGAGCTGGCGCTGTTCGCCGTGGCTGATGGCGCTGGCGGCATAGCGGGCACGGTGGGTCAGGCCCGCCAGTGTCATGGCCCTTTCGGCCCGCTGGTTGATGTCCTTGAACCCGGCGAC
>JAUVXK010000144.1 GCA_030603635.1 Burkholderiales bacterium
TGTGGGTGTAGGAGAGGTTTTCCTTCATGTATTCGGGCAACAGGTGGCGCCGGTTGCTGGTCGCGTAGATCAGCACGTTGGGCGTGGCCGCCGCCACCGAACCGTCCAGGATGGACTTGAGCGCCTTGTAGCCGGGTTCGCCGTCCTCGAAGCTCAGGTCGTCGCAGAACACGACGAACTTTTCGGGCCGGCCCGCCACCACGTCCACAATGTCAGGCAAATCCACCAGATCGGCCTTGTCCACCTCGATCAGGCGCAGGCCCTGTGGCGCGTAGGCGTTGAGACAGGCCTTGATGAGCGAGCTCTTGCCGGTGCCACGTGCCCCGGTCAGCAACACGTTGTTGGCCGGCAGGCCCTGCACGAAGTGCGCCGTGTTGCGCTGGATCTTCTCTTTCTGATCGTCGATCTCGCGCAGGTCGTCCAGCGCAATCGATGCCACGTGGCGCACCGGCTCCAGCATCCCATGGCCCCCGCGCTTGCGGTAGCGGAACGCCACCGAGGCACCCCAGTCGGGCGCCCCCAAGGGCTGCGGCAACACCGATTCAATACGCGCGATCAGCAGCTCGGCCCGCTGCAGCAGCCGCCCAAACGCCTCGTTCATGATCGGTAATCGGCGTTGATGGTCACGTAATCGTGGCTGAAGTCACAGGTCCACACCGTGTCGACCACCAAGCCGCGGTTCAGGCCCACGCGTATGGTGATCTCGCTCTGCTTCATTACACGAGCGCCGTCCTCCTCTCGGTACGCGGGGTGTCGGCCACCCTGCGTGACCACATGCACATCGTCCAGGTGCAGTTCGATCTTCGTCTGGTCCAGATCGGCAATGCCGGCATAGCCCACCGCCGCCAGGATGCGGCCGAGGTTCGGGTCGCTGGCAAAGAACGCGGTTTTCACCAGAGGAGAGTGTGCAATGGCGTAGGCCACCTTCAGACACTCTTCCGTGGTCTGGCCGCCCTCGACCTGCACCGCGATGAATTTCGTCGCCCCCTCGCCATCGCGCACGATGGCATGCGCCAGCGTCTGCGCCACCTCGGCCATCGCGGCCTGCAGGGCCAAGCCTTCAGCGCTGGAGAGGTCCGTGATCTCGGCATGGGCCGCACGGCGGGTGGCCACTACCACGAAGGAGTCGTTGGTCGAGGTATCGCCATCGACCGTCACGCGGTTGAACGATACATCCGCCAGCGCCTTGGCCAGCACCGGCAGCAGGCCCGGCGCCACGTTGGCATCGGTGGCCAGAAAACCCAGCATCGTCGCCATGTTGGGGCGGATCATGCCCGCGCCTTTGGCAATGCCGGTGATGGTCACCGTCTGTCCGCCTATCTGCACCTGCCGGCTCGCGGCCTTGGCCACGGTGTCCGTCGTCATGATGCCTTCGGCGGCCTTGAGCCAGTTTTCGGCACAGGCATCGGCCAGCGCTGCAGGCAGACCGGCCACGACCCGGTCCACCGGCAGCGGCTCCATGATCACTCCGGTGGAAAACGGCAGGATCTGCCCAGGGCTCACGTTCAGGTGCCGGGCAAGGGCCTCGCAGGTGGCTCGGGCAGCGGCCAACCCCGGCTCGCCGGTACCGGCGTTGGCGTTGCCGGTGTTGATGACCATGGCCCGGATGGGTTGCCCGCCGGCCAGGTGTTCACGGCAGACCTGCACCGGGGCGGCGCAATAGCGGTTCTGGGTGAACACCCCCCCCACGGCGGCCCCGTCTTCCAGTAGGAACACGGTCAGGTCTTTTCGGTGGGCCTTACGCACACCGGCCTCGGTCACGCCGATGGAGACGCCCGCCACGGGCAAGAGGGTTTCCGCAGCGGGCGCGGTCCAGTTCACGGCCATGGGAGTCCCTTTCAGTTGAGCTTGCCGTGGCAATGCTTGTACTTTTTGCCGCTGCCGCACGGGCAGGGATCGTTGCGGCCGACGCGCGGCACATCGGCAGCGGATGGGCCACCCAGCAGTCCTCGGTCGGCGGTGGTCTCGGCCTCACCGGTCTCGGTGGGCGCGGTGTAGGTCACGTTGCTAAGCTGCTCTGCCTGAGCTTCGAGTTGCTGAGCCGCCGAGCTTACCTGCTCCGGCGACTGCACCTTCACGTTCATGAGCACGCGCGTCACCTCGGTGCGCACCTGGTCCAGCAACATGCCAAACAGCTGGAACGCCTCGCGCTTGTATTCCTGCTTGGGCTGCTTCTGGGCGTAGCCGCGCAGGTGGATGCCCTGACGCAGGTAGTCCAGCGCGCTCAGGTGGTCGCGCCAATGGCTGTCCAGCGTCTGCAGCAGCACCACACGCTCGAAGCCGTTGAAGTTTTCGCGACCGACCTGCTGCACCTTGATCTCGTAGGCAGCATGGGCGGCGGTGACCACCTTGTCCACGATGTCCTGGTCCGACATTTCACTGGCGCCCTCCACGTCCTTCACCAGCGCCATCGGCAGGCTCCACTCCTCGGCCAGCACCTTCTCCAACCCGGGCAGATCCCACTGTTCCTCCACACTGTCCACCGGCACGAACTGGCGCACGACATCGGTCATGCAGCCTTCGCGCAAAGCGGCAATCTGGGCCGACATGTCGGCGGCATCAATGATGTCGTTGCGCTGCTGGTAGATCACCTTGCGCTGGTCGTTCGACACGTCGTCGTATTCCAGCAACTGCTTGCGGATGTCGAAGTTGCGCGCCTCCACCTTGCGCTGCGCACTCTCGATGCTGCGAGTGACGATCCCGGCCTCGATGGCCTCGCCCTCGGGCATGTTGAGGCGGTCCATGATCGCGCGCACGCGGTCTCCCGCGAAGATGCGCATCAAGGAATCATCCAGGCTCAGGTAGAAGCGGCTGGAGCCAGGGTCGCCCTGACGGCCGGCACGGCCTCGCAACTGGTTGTCGATACGGCGGCTTTCGTGCCGTTCGGTGGCGATGATGCGCAAGCCTCCCAGGGCCTTCACCTTCTCGTGATCGGCCTGCCACTGGGCCTGTGCCGACTCGATCTGCCTGGCTTTGGCTACCTCGTCCAACGCAGGATCGGACTCGATCGCGGCAACCATCTTCTCCAGGTTGCCCCCCAGCACGATGTCGGTTCCGCGACCCGCCATGTTGGTGGCAATGGTGATGGCCCCAGGCCGCCCGGCCTGAACGATGATGTCCGCTTCGCGGGCATGCTGCTTGGCGTTCAGCACCTCGTGGGGGAGCTTTTCCTGCTTGAGCAGCTCGGCAATGATTTCCGAGTTCTCGATTGAGGAGGTGCCCACCAGCACCGGCTGGCCGCGCTCGTGGCATTCGCGGATGTCCTGGATCGCGGCCTTGTACTTCTCGGGCGTGGTCTTGTACACACGGTCCAGCTCGTCCTTGCGCTGGCTGGGACGGTTGGGCGGAATCACCACGGTCTCCAGGCTGTAGATCTCCTGGAATTCATAGGCCTCGGTATCGGCCGTCCCGGTCATGCCGGCGAGCTTTCCATACAGGCGGAAATAGTTCTGGAAGGTGATGGAAGCCAGCGTCTGGTTCTCGGGCTGGATGCGCACGCCCTCCTTCGCTTCCACGGCCTGGTGCAGGCCATCGCTCCAGCGGCGCCCCTGCATCAGGCGGCCGGTGAACTCGTCCACGATCACGATCTCGCCGTTCTGCACCACGTAATGCTGATCACGGTGGAACAGGTGCTGCGCCTTCAGAGCGGTGACGAGATGGTGCATCAGCGCAATGTTGGAAGGGTCGTACAGCGACGCCCCTTCGGCCAGCAGCCCGGCCTGAGAGAGCAACGCCTCGGCCTTCTCATGGCCACGCTCGGTCATGTGGATGGTGTGCGCCTTTTCATCCACGGTGAAATCACCGGCCTTGATCACACCCTCACCAGTGCGTGGATCTTCCTCGCCTTCCTGGCGTTCGAGCTGCGGCACCAGCTTGTTAACGGCCACATACAACGCGGTGTGGTCCTCGGCCTGACCGCTGATGATCAGCGGGGTCCGGGCTTCGTCGATCAGGATCGAATCGACCTCGTCCACGATGGCGTAGTTCAAGCCACGCTGGACGCGGTCCCTCGCCTCGTACACCATGTTGTCGCGCAGGTAATCGAAACCGTATTCGTTGTTCGTGCCGTAGGTGATGTCGGCGGCGTAGGCCGACTGTTTTTCTTCCCGCCCCATCTGCGGCAGGTTGATGCCCACCGACAGACCGAGCCAGCTGTAGAGCTTGCCCATCCACTGGGCATCGCGCGAGGCCAGGTAGTCGTTCACCGTCACCACATGCACCCCCTTGCCGGTGAGGGCGTTGAGGTACACCGGCAGCGTCGCGGTCAGGGTCTTGCCCTCACCGGTTCGCATCTCGGCGATCTTGCCGCTATGCAGGGCAATGCCCCCCATCAGCTGCACGTCGAAGTGGCGCATTTTCATCACGCGCTTGCTGGCCTCACGCACGGTGGCAAACGCCTCGGGCAACAGGGCGTCAAGCGTCTCGCCGTTGGTCAGGCGCTGCTTGAACTCTGCGGTCTTGGCCTGGAGCTGCTCGTCGCTCAGCTTTTCGAACTGGGCCTCAAGCGCATTGATGCGCACGACGGTCTTGCGGTAGGTCTTGAGCAGGCGGTCGTTGCGGCTGCCGAAGAGCTTGGTCAGGAACTGGATGGGCATAAAAACGGTTCAACCCGCGCGTTCACCGCAGGGGGAGTGGGTATTCGGGGCCTGCCTGGAGACACGCCAGGCCGTTGTGGGCGCTCATCGCCTTGACAGGACATTTTAGCCGCCCGCCACAAGGCAGTCTCTGGTGGCTCATACGCTCGATAATTCCGGAATGATCCCCCTGAACCAGGCCGTCAAGGCGAATCCGGCACTGGCCGCCATGGCTCAACGCATTGAGCTGTCCCAGCGGATGCTGGCGACCATCCTCCCGTTGCTGCCAGCCCACCTGCGCACCCAGGTCAGCGCCGGTCCGGTTGACGAGACCTCCTGGTGCCTGTTCGTCCGCAATCCAGCCGTGGGCAGCAAGCTGCGGCAGCTCACCCCAACGCTGCTCCAGGCCCTGCAACAAGCCGGTCTCGGGGTCGAACAGCTTCGACTCAAGGTCCGCAGCTGAGCACGGGTGTGCTGTCCTGCAAATGGTTGCGTGAAGTAAAACACCAGCGACTCGTTGACTGGCGTTTGCCTGTCCGTGAGTTGAACCTGGCGGGTGCGGCAGGTTTGGCTGTGCCTGCTTTTGTGGCACCTCGCGGGCTGCGGCAGGCCTGGCCCTGCGGAGGCTCATCCGGGGTGGTCGGCTTTGCCGACTGCGCTGTGTCTGGCGGTCTGGGGCTGGCGCGGCGGAACTCGCTTCGTTCGCTCACGCTCACTGCGCTCAGACAGCCGCCGCGAGTCAGTTCACGAAGCGCGCCAAAGGCGCGCCCAGCCCCAAACCGTCAGACACAGCCACCCCGGACAATCGCCCCC
>JAUVXK010000108.1 GCA_030603635.1 Burkholderiales bacterium
GTACGGACGCTGGCGCGACCTGCCCGCATGACGGCCCTCACCGACTTCTCCGCCCTGGCGCTGGACCTGGCGCACGGTCATGTGGACCTGACCCACGGTGCCGGTGGTCGGGCCATGGCGCAACTGGTGCAGCAGCTGTTCGTGCAGGCCTTGGGCAACCCGCACCTGGACGCCGGCAACGACGGCGCCGTGCTGCCCACCCCTCCAGGTCG
Organism: Burkholderiales bacterium; assembly: GCA_030603635.1. Classification (GTDB taxonomy): domain Bacteria; phylum Pseudomonadota; class Gammaproteobacteria; order Burkholderiales; family Burkholderiaceae_C; genus Tepidicella. The sequence goes on from JAUVXK010000108.1 coordinate 213, forward strand.
GCTCGTCATGGCCACCGATGCGCACGTCGTCTCCCCGCTGTTCTTTCCGGGAGGCGACATCGGTAGTCTGGCGGTACACGGCACCCTGAACGACGTGGCCGCCATGGGAGCGTTGCCGCTCTATCTCTCGGCCAGTTTCATTCTGGAGGAGGGGCTGGCGCTGGCGGACCTGCAGCGCCTCGTGGTGTCCATGGCCAGCGCCTCACGTGCGGCGGGCGTGCCCGTGGTCACGGGTGACACCAAGGTGGTGCCGCGTGGGCAGGGCGGCGGCGTGTACATCGCCACCACCGGCGTGGGGGTGCTGCGTGACGGTGTCGACGTGCACGGTGCCCGCGCCCGGCCCGGTGACCACATCCTCGTCACCGGGCCCATCGGCGATCATGGCCTGGCCATCCTGTGCGCCCGCGAATCGCTGGGGCTGGCCACCCCCATCGTGTCCGACACCGCGGCCCTGCACGGCTTGGTGGCCGATCTGCTGCAGGCGGTCCCCGAGGTGCATGTGCTGCGCGACCCGACTCGCGGCGGCCTGTCGGCCACGCTCAACGAGATCGCCCACCAGTCTGGCGTCGGCATGGTGCTGGAGGAGGCGGCCATCCCGGTGCGCCCAGCCGTGACCGCCGCCTGCGAACTGCTGGGCCTGGACCCGCTGGACATGGCCTGCGAAGGCCGCATGATCGTGATCTGCCCGGCCGAGGCATCCGGCCGTGCGCTTGAGGCCCTGCGCGCCCATCCTCTGGGGCGCGAGGCGGCACACATCGGCACCGTGGTGCCCGACGACCGGCGCTTCGTGCAGATGCAGACCCGCCTCGGTGGCCGCCGGCTGTTGCACTGGCTGGCCGGCGATCCGCTGCCCCGCATCTGCTGACAGCGCGCTATAGTGCACCCAACTCCCGAACCCATGCGACAGACGCCCATGTACCTCAACGATTTCTTTGCCGGCGCGGACGATGACCTCATCGGCTGCATCCGCTGCCGGGATGCCCAGCCCCTGGACATGGCACTGAAGATCGCGTTCCAGCCCATCGTGGACGTGCAGGCGCGCCAGGTCTTCGCCTACGAGGCGCTGATCCGGGGCGCCCAGGGCGCCTCCGCCGGCGAGGTGATCGCCGCCGTGCGGCCCGACCAGCTCTACACCTTCGACCAGACCTGCCGCGTGCTGGCGATCGAGACCGCCCATCGCCTGGGCATGGACACCCATCTGTCGATCAACTTCCTGCCCAATGCAGTCTATGAGCCGGCCACCTGCATCCGCCTGACCCTGGCGGCGGCACGCAAGGTCGGCTTTGCCCCGGAACGCCTGATCTTCGAACTCACCGAGTCGGAGAAGATGCGCGACCCCGACCATGCCCTGCGCATCATCAAGGACTACCAGCAACGCGGCTTCCTGACCGCCATCGACGACTTCGGGGCCGGCTACTCCGGACTGAACCTGCTCGCCCAGTTCCAGCCCCACATCGTCAAGCTGGACATGGCGCTGACGCGCGACATCGACCAGGACGCCGTTCGGCGCGCCATCGTCGGCGGGGTAATCGGCACTTGCAAATCGCTCGGCTGTGAGGTGGTAGCCGAAGGCGTAGAGCGCCGCGAAGAGCTCCACACGCTGCGCGACATGGGGGTGACCCTGTTCCAGGGCTACCTGCTGGCCCGCCCGGGTCTGGAAACCCTGCCCCAGCCCGACCTGAGCGTCTGCTGACTTCCCCGACCTCGATGGACCTCAAACCCCTCATCACCCTGCTGGCCATCGTCAACCCGCTGGCCATCGTCCCGTTCTTCATTCATTACACGCAGGGCTTTTCCAAGGCGCAATTGCGCCGCACCGTGATCACGGCGTCGTTCAGCGCATTTGCCGTGATCGCCACGGCCGCCATCCTGGGTTTGCAGATCCTGGAGTTCTTCAGCATCTCGCTGGCGAGCTTCCAGGTCGGTGGCGGCATGTTGCTGCTCACCGCTGCCTTGTCCATGCTCAACGCGCAACCGGCCGAAGCCAAGACCACCCAGGACGAGGTGGACGACGCCTCCTCGCGTGCCTCCATCGCCGTGGTGCCGCTGACCATCCCCCTGCTCACGGGGCCGGCCAGCATGTCCACGGTGGTGATCTATGCCGACCAGGCCCAGACCTTCTGGCAGCACGCGGCCCTGGTGAGTTATGGCGTGGTGATCGGCCTGGCCACCGCCGTGTGCTTCACGCTGGCCGAACCCATCGCCCGGGTGCTGGGCAAAACCGGCATCAACGTGATGACCCGTCTCATGGGCCTGATCCTCGCCGCCCTGGCCGTGGAACTGCTGGCAGGCGGCCTGATCAAGCTCTTTCCGGCCCTGGGCGGCGGGGCCTGAGCCCGGATCTCAAGCCTGCACGCGGCAGAGCTGGAGCATGTTGGTGCCGCCCGGGGTGCCCATGGGCTCCCCGCAGGTGATGGCGTAGATGTCGCCCGGCTTCACAATCCCGCGCTCCTTCAGGTAGTTTTCGGCCTGCCGCAGCGCGGTGTCGCGGTCGGCGCTGGTGTCCATGAGCAGGGGCCGTACGTTGCGGTAAATCGTCATGCGGCGTTGCGCCGCCAGCTTGGAAGTGACGGCGTAGATGGGGATGTTGACCTTGTGCCGGCTCATCCACAAAGCGGTGGAACCGGACTCGGTCAGGGCCACGATCGCCTTGGCCCCCAAATGCGAGGCGGTGAACAGCGCGCCCATCGCGATCGACTGGTCGATGCGGTGGAAGCGCTTGCCCATGAAGTCCGACTCCAGCTCGTGGTGGTCGGCCTTCTCAGCGGCTTCGCAGATCTGGGCCATCTCACGGACGGTCTGCAGCGGGTACTTGCCGGCGGCGGTCTCGGCGCTGAGCATGACAGCGTCCGTGCCGTCGAGCACGGCGTTGGCCACGTCGCTGACTTCCGCGCGGGTGGGCACGGGCGCGTGGATCATGCTTTCCATCATCTGCGTGGCGGTGATCACGAAGCGGTCGTGTTCATGGGCCAGACGGATCATGCGTTTTTGCAGCGCGGGCACGGCGGCATTGCCCACTTCCACGGCCAGGTCGCCGCGCGCGACCATGATGCCGTCGCTTGCGCGCAGGATGTTTTCCAGCTCGGGGATGGCCTCGGCGCGCTCGATCTTGGCCACCAACCCCGGCTTGTGACCTGGCGGGCAGGCCATCTGGCACAGCTGGCGGGCCAGCTCCATGTCGGTGGCGTTCTTGGGAAAGCTCACCGCCACATAGTCGGCCTGCAGGGCCATGGCGGTCTTGATGTCCTCCATGTCCTTGGCCGTGAGCGCGGGGGCCGTCAGCCCGCCGCCCTGCTTGTTGATACCCTTGTTGTTCGACAGCTCGCCGCCCAGCACCACCTCGGTGTGCACGGAAGCCCCCTCCACGCGCAGCACCTTGACCACGATCAGCCCGTCGTTGAGCAGCAGGGTGTCGCCGGCCACCACATCGCGCGGCAGCTCCTTGTAGTCCAGGCCCACGCCATGGTCGTCGCCCAGCTCGGTGCGCTGGGCATCGAGCACAAAGGGCTGACCGGGTTCCAGCCACACCTTGCCACTGGCAAACTTGCCCACGCGGATCTTGGGGCCCTGCAGGTCGGCCATGATGGCCACCTCGCGCCCCGCGCGCTGGGCAGCCTCCCGCACCAGCCGCGCCCGCTGCTGGTGGTCTTCGGCCGTGCCATGCGAAAAATTGAGCCGGACCACGTTCACGCCGGCGCGGATCATGGCCTCCAGCAGATCGGGATCACTGGAAGCAGGGCCGAGGGTGGCAACGATCTTGGTGGCGCGAGCGGGCATGGGGTTTCCGGGGTAGAGGGTGGTCTGGGTTCAGGCGCGCTTGGCCAGCACCTCGAAGGCGGGCAGCGTCTTGCCTTCCAGCACCTCAAGGAAGGCACCACCGCCGGTGGAGATGTAGTCCACATCGTCCTCGATGTGGAACTTGGCGATCGCGGCGAGCGTGTCGCCCCCACCGGCGATGCTGAACGCCTCGGAGTGGGCGATGGCCGAGGCCATCATCTTGGTGCCGCCCGCGAACTGCGGGATCTCGAACACGCCGACCGGCCCATTCCAGACGATGGTGCCCGCGTGCGCGATGATGTCGGCCAGCTTGGCCGAGGTCTTGGGGCCGACATCGAGGATGCGGTCGTGCTGGCCCACCTCGTCCACCGACACGCGGTTGGCGCGCGCCAGCGCCGACACCTCGTCGGCCACCACCACGTCCACCGGCAGCGGCACCTCGGCACCGCGCTCCTTCATGATGTCCATCACCTGCTGGGCTTCGCGGACCATCTCCGGCTCGGCCAGCGAATCGCCGATGCGCTTGCCCGCCGCCAGCAGGAAGGTGTTGGCGATGCCGCCGCCCACGATGAGCTGGTCCACCCGGGAGGCCAGCGTCTTGAGGATGCTCAGTTTGGTACTCACCTTGGAGCCGCCGACGATGGCCACCAGCGGGCGGCGCGGGTTCTCCAGCGCCTTGGTGATGGCGTCCATCTCGGCAGCCAGCAGCGGACCGGCGCAGGCCACGGGGGCGGTTTCGGCGATGCCGTAGGTGGTGGCCTCGGCCCGGTGGGCGGTGCCGAAGGCGTCGTGCACGAAGATGTCGCACAACGCGCCCAGCTTGGCGGCCAGTTCGGGGTGGTTCTTCTTCTCGCCCTTGTTCAGGCGGCAGTTTTCCAGCAGCACCACCTCGCCAGGCTTCACGGCAAAGCCGCCGTCCACCCAGTCGGCCACCAGCGGCACCTCACGGCCCAGCAGCTTGCCCAGGCGCCGGGCCACCGGGGCCAGGGAGTCCTCGGGGCGGAACTCGCCCTCGGTCGGGCGGCCCAGGTGGGAGGTGACCATCACCGCCGCGCCCGCTCCCAGCGCCATCTGGATCGCCGGCAGCGAGGCGCGGATGCGTGTGTCCTCGGTGATGTTGCCTTCGTCGTCCTGGGGCACGTTGAGGTCGGCCCGGATGAAGACGCGCTTGCCGGCGGCCTGACCGCTGGCGCAGATGTCGGAGAAACGGAGAAATTTCATGGTCCGGAATTATTGCAGTTTCGGGGATGCCCGACGGCCGTCAGCGTACCGGCAGCGGAGGCACGGCCGGTTCCCGTGACGGCAGACCCGCCGCTTCGGGCGGCACACTGGCCAGGTGCAGCGTCTGGGTGGGGAAGGCGAATTCGGCACCATGGTCTTTAACGATCTGCATGATGCGCAGGAGCACGTCCTCCTTGACGGCGTGGAACTCCACCCAGACGGTGGTTTTCGTGAAGCAGTACACCATGAATTCAAGGTGCGATTCGCCGTAGCGGTTGAAGTGCACGATCTGCGTCTGCGTGGCGTCAAGACCGGGGTGCTCGCGCAGCATCCCGCGCACGGCATGACAGATCGCTGCCATGCGGGGGCCGTCCTCGTAGCGGATGCCCAGGTTCTCGAAGATGCGCCGGTGCGTCATGCGAGAGGGGTTCTCGACCACGATGCTCGCAAACATGGAGTTGGGGATGTACAGCGGCCGCTTGTCGAAAGTGCGGATGCGGGTCAGCCGCCAGCCGATGTCCTCCACCGTGCCTTCAATCTGGCGGTCGGGCGAACGCACCCAATCGCCCACAGCGAACGGCTTGTCCATGTAGATCATGAGGCCACCAAAGAAGTTGGACAGCAGGTCTTTGGACGCGAAGCCGATGGCCACGCCGCCGATGCCGCCGAACGCCAGCACCCCGGAGACGGAATAGCCCAGGCTCTGCATGATGATGAGCACGGCCGTGATGATGACCGACAGCCGCAGCAGCTTGCCCACCGCCTGGGCGGTGGTGCGGTCCATGGGCTTGGGGGTGCTCTGCGGGTCTACCAGATGCTGCTCCATGTGGGTGATGAAGCGCGTGAGGAACAAGGTGCCAATCACGATGAACGCCACCCGTCGAACATCTGGCGCATAGGCAAAGAGGGCGCTGGGTTCGACGGCCTCCAGGATTTCGACGGCGATGGACAGTCCGATCACCCACACCAGCAGCCTCACCGGCACGCGCGCCGCCTCCAGCAGGGCGTTGTCCCACACCGAACGGGTGCGGCCGACCACGCGCTCGGCGAAGTCGATGAATCGCATCAGCACAAAGTTGCAGCACACGGTGGCTGTCACCACCATGAAAAGCTGGATCAGCCAGATGCGGGGTTCAGGGGATAGCTGGAAATAGGTGTGCCAGAGGTCGGATATCTGCATGGGCTCCTGGGAATGTGTGTGGCGATGACAAGCCGCATTGTCCCTCAGCGCCGCGTCAGGACCGGGCGGCGGGGGCACACCAGGTAGCGTTTAAACTCGAAACCAGACATGCCTGCAGACGGGTTCTGCACGACATCCGGAGACATCGCCCATTGAACCAGCTCACCGCCTTCTGGCACCTGCTGCTGCACTCCTTCCGCAACCTGCTGCCCATCGTGCTGGTGGTCGGCTTTTTTCAGTTTGCCGTCATCCAGGAAGTGCCGCAGGGCCTGTTGTCCATGGTCGTGGGTCTCATCATCGTGGCGGTGGGCGTGGCGGTGTTCCTGCAGGGGCTGGAGTTGGGCATTTTCCCGATCGGCAAGAACCTGTCGAACCAGTTCGCCAAGAAGGGTTCGCTGGTGCTGCTCATGGTGTTCGGCTTCAGCCTGGGCTTTTCGGCCGTGGTGGCCGAGCCAGCGCTGATTGCCGTGGCCTCGCAGGCCCAGACCATCAGCGAAGGGCGCGTCAACGGCTGGACGCTGCGTCTGCTGGTCGCCGCCTCTGTGGGCGTGGTGGTGGCGGTGGGCATCGTGCGCACGGTGCTGGGGCAGTCCTTGCACTGGTACATGATCGTGGGCTACGTGCTGGTGGTCCTGGTCACCTTCTTCGCTCCCGAGGAGATCGTGGGGCTGGCCTACGACTCCGGGGGCGTGACCACCAACATCGTCACGGTGCCTCTCGTCGCGGCCCTGGGCATCGGCCTGGCCATGTCCATCCGCGGCCGCAATGCCCTGCTTCACGGCTTTGGCCTGGTGGCGCTGGCGGTGATGGTGCCCATGATCACGGTGCAGCTGTACGGCATCTACGTGTACCGTATCGCCGAGGTGCCTGCGCAAGCCGCTGTGCTTGCTGCAGCAGCAGCCGAGGGCGAGGCCGCCCGGCATTGGCTGCTGGGCATGGTGACGGATCTGCTGCTGATGTTCCGCGACGTGTTGCCCATCATCGCCGTGATCCTGTTCTTCCAGTACGCGGTGATCCGCAAGCCCATTGCCCACCTGCACAAGGTGGCGGGCGGCTTCGTGCTGGTGATCGTGGGGCTGTACGCCTTCGTGGTGGGGCTCAAGCTCGGGCTGTTTCCGGTCGGGCGCAGCATGGCGGCCCAGCTGATCCAGCTCGACACGTTTGCCTGGGTGTACCTGTTTGCCTTTGCCATCGGTTTCGCCACCACCATGGCCGAACCGGCGCTCATGGCCATTGGCCAGCAGGCGGAGGAAGCGGCCAAGGGCAAGTTGCTGGCCAGCCGCATCCGCATGCTGGTGGCCCTGGGGGTGGCGATCGGCCTCACGGTGGGGGTGCACCGCATCATCACCGGCGATTCCATCCACTACTACATCATGGGCGGCTATACGCTGGTGATTCTGTTGACCTGGTTCGCGCCCAAGTACATCATTCCCCTGGCGTTCGATCTGGGGGGGGTCACCACCTCGGAAGTGACGGTGCCGCTGGTCACGGCGCTGGGCATCGGCCTGGCCAGCAGCATCGAGGGGCGCAACGTGCTGATTGACGGCTTCGGCCTGATCGCGTTCGCGTCCATCTTCCCCATTCTGACCGTCATGCTCTACGCCATCTACGTGGAGCGGTTCAAGCAAGAAGGAGCATCCGCATGAAGTTTTCCGTGCTCGTGGCCATCCTCGCCGAGGAGCTGGAGGAGCAAGCCATCGACGTGGCCCGCCGCAGCGGCGCCAGCGGCGTGACCATCCTGGGCGGCAAGGGCATCGGCGCCAAGGAGAAGAAAACCTTCTTCGGCCTCACCGTCGAGGGCAGCCAGTCGGTGCTGGTGTTCGTGCTCGAAAAAAAGCTCTCGGTGCAGGTGCTCAAGAACATCAGCAAGGAGCTGGAGCTTGAAAAAAACTCGTGCGGGGTGGTGTTCACCCTGCCGCTGGAGCACATCGCCGGGATCGACATGACGCAGATCCACCAGTTTGAAAACCGCATCAAGGACGACATCTAGGAGCCACAACCATGCTAGTGCAAGACCTCATGGTGCGCGACGTTGCCACCATCTCTCCCATGGCCCCCCTTCGCGAGGCCATGAAGACCATGAAAGCCCGGCGCGTGAAATCGCTGGTGGTGGAGCGCCGCGACGCGCACGACGTGTACGGCATCATCACCTACACCAACATCCTCAAGACCATCGTGGCCGAGGAGGGCGACATCGACCTCATCAACGTCTACGACGTGTGTGCCAAGCCCGCCATCGCCATCAGCGCGCAGGCCCACGTGAAGCACGCCGCCCGCATGATGGTCAACATGAAGCTGCGCCGCCTGCTGGCCATGGAAGGCAACGACATGGTGGGCATCATCACCATGAA
>JAUVXK010000137.1 GCA_030603635.1 Burkholderiales bacterium
CCTGCCCCGTCGCCGCTTTGACGTCGTGATCGTCGGTGCCGGCGGCTCCGGCATGCGTGCGTCGCTGCAACTGGCCCGCGCCGGCCTCAACGTGGCCGTGCTGTCCAAGGTCTTCCCCACCCGCTCGCACACCGTGGCGGCGCAGGGCGGCATCGGTGCCTCGCTGGGCAATATGTCCGAGGACAACTGGCACTACCACTTCTACGACACCGTCAAAGGCTCCGACTGGCTCGGCGACCAGGACGCGATCGAGTTCATGTGCCGCGAAGCACCCAAGGTCGTGTACGAGCTTGAGCACTTCGGCATGCCGTTCGACCGCAACCCCGACGGCACCATCTATCAGCGCCCCTTCGGTGGCCACACCGCCAATTACGGCGAGAAGCCTGTGCAGCGCGCCTGCGCCGCCGCCGACCGCACCGGTCATGCCATGCTGCACACGCTGTACCAGCAGAACGTGGCGGCCCGCACCACCTTCTTCGTGGAGTGGATGGCCCTGGACCTGATCCGCGACAGCGAAGGCGACGTGGTGGGCGTGACCGCGCTGGAAATGGAAACCGGCGAGACCTACATCCTCGAAGCCAAGACCACGCTGCTGGCCACGGGCGGCGCTGGCCGCATCTTCGCGGCCTCCACCAACGCCTTCATCAATACTGGCGACGGCCTGGGCATGGCGGCACGCGCCGGCATTCCGCTGCAGGACATGGAGTTCTGGCAGTTCCACCCCACTGGCGTGGCTGGTGCGGGCGTGCTGCTGACCGAAGGCTGCCGCGGCGAGGGCGCGATTCTGCTCAACAGCAACGGCGAACGCTTCATGGAGCGCTACGCGCCCACCTTGAAAGACCTGGCCCCGCGCGACTTCGTGTCCCGCTGCATGGACCAGGAAATCAAGGAAGGCCGTGGCTGTGGTCCTAACAAGGACTACGTGATGCTCAAGCTCAGCCACCTGGGCGCCGAGACCATCCACAAGCGCCTGCCTTCGGTGTACGAGATCGGCGTCAACTTCGCCAACGTGGACATCACCAAGGAAGACATTCCCGTGGTGCCCACCATTCACTACCAGATGGGTGGCATCCCCACCAACATCAACGGCCAGGTCGTGGTACCTGACGGCAACGGCGGGCAACAGGTCGTCAATGGTCTGTACGCCGTGGGTGAATGCTCCTGCGTGTCAGTGCACGGCGCCAACCGCCTGGGCACCAACTCCCTGCTCGACCTCCTGGTGTTCGGCCGCGCCGCCGGCAACCACATCGTTGCCAACGTCAACCCCAAGGCAGAGCACAAGAACCTGCCCAAGGACGCCGCCGACAAGACGCTCGCCCGCCTGGCCCGTCTGGACAGCCACCCCAACGGGGAATACGCCCAGACCGTGGCCAACGACATGCGCGCCACCATGCAGCAGCACGCCGGGGTGTTCCGCACCCAGGCCAGCATGGACGAGGGCGTCCGCAAGATCAACGCCCTGCGCGAGCGCGTGGCAGCCATCGGACTGAAGGACACCTCCAAGGTGTTCAACACCGCGCGCATCGAAGCGCTGGAAGTCGAGAACCTGATGGAGGCAGCCCAGGCCACCATGACCTCGGCCGCCGCCCGTCACGAATGCCGCGGAGCCCACACCGTCAACGACTACGAACGACCGGCCGACGACGCCGAGTTCCCGCTCGGCCGCAACGACAAGGAGTGGATGAAGCACACCCTGTGGCACAGCGCCGACAACTCGCTGACCTACAAACCCGTCAACCTCAAGCCGCTGACAGTCGAATCCGTTCCCCCGAAGGTCCGCACCTTCTAACCGCGCACCGAGTTGGAGCACAAGATGGCCAAACGCACATTCAAGATCTACCGCTACGACCCCGAGAAGGACGCCAAGCCCTACATGCAGACCCTTGAGGTTGAGCTGTCGGGCACCGAGCGCATGCTGCTCGACGCGCTCATGAAGCTCAAGGAGCTGGACCCCACCATCTCCTTCCGCCGCTCCTGCCGCGAAGGCGTGTGCGGCTCGGACGCCATGAACATCAACGGCAAGAACGGTCTGGCCTGCCTGACCAACATGAACACGCTCAAAGGCGACATCGTGCTCAAGCCGCTGCCCGGCCTGCCGGTGGTGCGCGACCTGATCGTGGACATGACGCTGTTCTTCAAGCAGTACCACAGCATCAAGCCCTACCTGATCAACCAGACCCTGCCGCCCGAAAAGGAGCGCCTGCAGAGCCCCGAGGAACGCGAGGAACTCAACGGCCTGTACGAGTGCATCCTGTGTGCGAGCTGCTCCACGAGCTGCCCGAGCTTCTGGTGGAATCCGGACAAGTTCGTCGGCCCGGCTGGTCTGCTGCAGGCCTACCGCTTCATCGCCGACAGCCGCGACCAGGCCACCGCCGAGCGTCTGGACAACCTAGAAGACCCGTACCGCCTGTTCCGCTGCCACACCATCATGAACTGTGTCGATGTCTGTCCCAAGGGTCTCAACCCGACCAAGGCCATTGGCAAGATCAAGGAAATGATGGTGCTGCGCTCGGTCTGAGCACACCCTCCCGGCCATGGACGACCACGCCCTCCTCGACGCACGCGCCCTGAGCAAGCTCAAGTGGCGCTGTCGCCGTGGCCTGCTCGAAAACGACCTGTTCATCGAGCGTTTCTTTGCCAGCCACGAAGCCGGCATTACTGTGCGTCAGGCCCGGGCCCTGAATGCGTTGATGGACCTGTCCGACAACGATCTGCTCGATCTGTTGTTGCGCCGGACCGAACCACAGGGGCCTCTGGCCAGCGAAGAAGTCGTGGAACTGCTCGGGCTCCTGCGGACGCCCCAGCCCCACTGAAGCCCACCCTCAACAAGGAAGACGAATGAAACTCGTTGATAACAAAGCCACCCTGTCGTTCAGCAACGGTGCTCCCAGCGTGGAACTGCCGGTCTATGCCGGCAACATCGGCCCGGACGTGATCGACATCCGCAAGCTGTACGCGCAGACCGGCATGTTCACCTACGACCCCGGCTTCCTGTCCACTGCTTCCTGCCAGTCGGCCATCACCTACATCGACGGGGACAAGGGCGAACTGCTCTACCGTGGCTACCCGATCGAACAACTGGCCACCAGCTGCGACTACCTCGACGTGTGCTACCTGCTGCTCAAGGGCGAGCTGCCCAACGAGAGCCAGCGCAACGACTTCCACAAGCTCGTTATCAACCACACCATGGTCAACGAGCAGATGCAGTTCTTCCTGCGGGGCTTCCGCCGCGACGCCCACCCCATGGCCGTGCTGACGGGCCTGGTCGGCGGCATGTCGGCCTTCTACCACGACAGCACCGACATCAACAACCCCGAGCACCGCGAGATCGCCGCGATTCGCTTGATCGCCAAGATGCCGACGCTCGTGGCCATGGCCTACAAGTACAAGATCGGCCAGCCCTACATGTACCCGCAGAACCATCTGTCGTACGCCGGCAACTTCCTACGCATGATGTTCGGCACGCCCTGCGAAGAGTACAAGGTCAACCCGGTGCTGGAGCGCGCGCTCGACCGCATCTTCATCCTGCACGCCGACCACGAACAGAACGCCTCCACTTCCACGGTGCGGCTGTGCGGCTCGTCGGGGACCAATCCGTTCGCGGCCATTGCCGCCGGTGTCGCCTGTCTCTGGGGCCCCTCGCACGGCGGCGCCAACGAAGCCTGCCTGAACATGCTGGAAGAAATCCAGGCCAGCGGTGGCGTGGCCAAGGTGGGCGAGTTCATGGAAAAGGTCAAGGACAAGTCCTCCGGTGTCAAGCTGATGGGCTTCGGTCACCGCGTGTACAAGAACTACGACCCGCGCGCCAAGCTGATGCAGGAAACCTGCAACGAGGTGCTGACCGAGCTGGGCCTGGACAACGACCCGCTGTTCGCCCTGGCCAAGAAGCTTGAGCAGATCGCCCTGGAAGACGACTACTTCGTGCAGCGCAAGCTCTACCCGAACGTGGACTTCTATTCCGGCATCGTGCAGCGCGCGATCGGCATCCCGGTGAACCTCTTCACCGGCATCTTCGCGTTGGCCCGCACCGTGGGCTGGATCGCCCAACTCAACGAGATGATCAGCGACCCCGAGTACAAGATCGGCCGTCCTCGCCAGCTGTTCACCGGCTCGCCGCGCCGCGACGTCCCGCCGCTCGACAAGCGCTGATCCGTGACCGCATTCCCTCCGGAGTGCGGCAGGCCCCAAGGCCCGCCCCATGGCGGGCCTTGTTGTTGGCATTGACCTAAAATCAAGGACTCGGCCGGCCGAGCCGGCCCCACGACCTGGAATACCCTGCCATGGGACGCACCCTTTACGACAAGATATGGGACGAGCACGTCGTCCACACCGAGGAAGACGGCACCGCCGTGCTGTACATCGACCGGCACCTGGTGCACGAAGTGACCAGCCCGCAGGCGTTCGAAGGGCTGCGCGTGGCCGGCCGTCCGGTCTGGCGGGTGAGCTCTGTGGTGGCCACCGCCGACCACAACACGCCGACCACCGGCTGGGAGCAGGGCTATGACGGCATTGCCGATCCGATCAGCAAGGAACAGATCACCACTCTGGACGCCAACATTGCCGAGTTCGGTGCTGCGGCCTACTTCCCCTTCCTGAACCAGCGTCAGGGCATCGTTCACGTGATCGGCCCGGAGAACGGCGCCACGCTGCCCGGCATGACGGTGGTCTGCGGTGACAGCCACACCTCCACCCATGGTGCCTTCGGCGCACTGGCCCACGGCATCGGCACGTCCGAAGTCGAACATGTGCTGGCCACCCAGACGCTGCTGGCCAAGAAGGCCAAGAACATGCTGATCCGCGTCGAAGGACAGGTCCCGCGCGGCGTGACAGCCAAGGACATCGTGCTCGCCATCATCGGCCGCATCGGCACCGCTGGCGGCACCGGCTACACCATCGAATTCGGCGGCAGCGCCATCCGTGCCCTGAGCATGGAAGGGCGTATGACCGTGTGCAACATGGCCATTGAGGCCGGTGCCCGAGCCGGCCTGGTGGCCGTGGACGACAAGACGATCGAATACGTCCAGGGCCGCCCCATGGCCCCCACGGGCGTGGAGTGGGATCAGGCCGTGGCCTACTGGAAAACACTGCAGTCCGACGCCGATGCGGTGTTCGACACCGTGGTTGAACTCGAGGCCACCCAGATCCTGCCCCAGGTGACCTGGGGCACCTCCCCCGAGATGGTGCTCCCCGTGACCGCCACCGTCCCCGACCCGGATCAGGAAAAGGACCCGAACAAGCGCAATGCGATTGAACGGGCGCTGACCTACATGGGCCTGCCGCCGGGCAAGCCCCTGACGGATATTCCGGTGGACAAGGTGTTCATCGGCTCCTGCACCAACAGCCGCATCGAGGACATGCGCGAAGCGGCGGCCGTGGTGAAAAAGCTGGGGCAGAAGGTGGCAAGAAACGTGAAGCTGGCCATGGTGGTTCCGGGTTCCGGCCTGGTGAAGGCCCAGGCCGAGCGCGAAGGCCTGCACGAGATTTTCCGGGCCGCCGGCTTCGAATGGCGCGAGCCCGGCTGCTCGATGTGCCTGGCCATGAACGCCGACCGGCTGGAACCGGGCGAGCGCTGCGCCTCCACCAGCAACCGCAACTTCGAAGGCCGCCAGGGCGCCGGCGGCCGGACCCATCTGGTCTCCCCGGCCATGGCCGCGGCAGCAGCCATCCATGGTCATTTCGTCGACATCCGTCAATTCGCCTGACGCTGTACTGAAGGAGTCTTGCCATGAAAACCGCGATCGCCCTGATTCTCACCAGCCTCGGTCTGCTGCTCGCAGGCTGCAACACCATGGCCGGCATCGGCAAGGATGTGCAACGTGGCGGCCAGGTGCTTGAAGACGCCGCCAAGAAAAAATAAGCCATGCAGAAGTTCACCGTGCACCAGGGCCTCGTGGCCCCCATGGACCGTGAGAACGTCGATACCGACGCCATCATCCCGAAGCAATTCCTGAAGTCGATTCGCAAGACGGGCTTCGGCCCCAACCTGTTCGACGAATGGCGCTACCTGGACCAGCCCGGACAGCCCGGTGTGCCGGAAAACGCGCGCAAGCCCAACCCGGACTTCGTGCTCAACCAGCCACGCTACCGGGGTGCTTCCATCCTGCTGGCGCGTAAGAACTTTGGCTGCGGCTCCAGCCGCGAGCACGCCCCCTGGGCGATCGAGCAGTACGGCTTCCGTGCCCTGATCGCGCCCAG
>JAUVXK010000023.1 GCA_030603635.1 Burkholderiales bacterium
CGGATGAGCTCGGGCGCGTCTGCTGCGCTACCTGGCGCCTCCACCAGCACCACGGATTACGACCTCTACCTCCCCAGCAGCGTGCTGGTCACCGGCTACGACATCATCTTCTTCTGGGTGGCCCGGATGATCATGATGACCACCCACTTCACCGGTAAAGTTCCATTCCGGCACGTCTATATCCACGGCCTCGTGCGCGACGCGCAGGGTCAGAAGATGAGCAAGTCCGAAGGCAACGTGCTCGACCCGGTCGACCTGATCGACGGCATCGCACTGCCCGAGCTGCTGGACAAGCGCACCACCGGCCTGCGCAAGCCCGAAACCGCGCCCAAGGTGCGCAAGCAGACCGAAAAGGAATTCCCCGACGGCATCCCCGCCTACGGCGCCGACGCGCTGCGTTTCACCTTCGCGGCGCTGGCCTCGCTGGGCCGCAGCATCAACTTCGACAGCAAGCGCTGCGAGGGCTACCGCAACTTCTGCAACAAGCTGTGGAACGCCACCCGCTTCGTGCTCATGAACTGCGAAGGCCACGACTTCGGTCTGGGCGACCACACCGCCGACCAGTGCGTGCCGGGCGGCGGCTACCTGCATTTCAGCCAGTGTGACCGCTGGATCGTGTCGCGCCTCCAGCGCGTGGAAGCGGACGTCGCCAAGGGCTTTGCCGAGTACCGGCTAGACAACGTGGCCAACGCGATCTACGAGTTCGTGTGGAACGAGTTCTGCGACTGGTACCTGGAAATCGCCAAGGTGCAGATCCAGACCGGCAATGCCGAGCAGCAGCGTGGCACCCGGCGCACGCTGATCCGGACGCTCGAAACCATTCTGCGCCTGGCGCACCCCATCATCCCCTTCATCACCGAAGAACTCTGGCAGAAGGTAGCGCCGGTGGCCGGCCGCGCGGGGGCGTCGGTCAGTATCGCCGCCTACCCGGTGAGCGAACCCAGCCGCATCGACGAAGCCGCGGAGGCCCACGTGGCCCAACTCAAGGCCCTGGTGGACGCCTGCCGCAACCTGCGTGGCGAAATGAATGTGTCACCCGCACAGCGCCTGCCACTGTACGCGGTGGCGGGTAGCCCGACCGGTGCGGCCTTCCTGCAGGACATTGCCCCCGTGCTGCAGGCCCTGGCCAAGCTGAGCGAGGTGAAGGTGTTTGCCGATGAAGCCAGCTGGTCGGCTGCGGCTCAGGCAGCCCCCGTAGCCGTGGTCAGCCTGGGGTCGGCCGATGTGGCTCGGCTGTGCCTGTTCATGGAAATCGACGTGGCGGCGGAAAAGGCCCGGCTCGGCAAGGAAGTGGCCCGATTGCAAGGCGAAATCGCTAAAGCCAACGCCAAGCTCGGAAACGAGGCCTTTGTGGCCAAAGCCCCAGTGGCCGTGATCGAGCAGGAGAAAAAGCGCGTGGCCGACTTCGGCGCCACGCTGGTCCGGTTGCAGGAACAGCTGGAGCGGCTGGCCGCCTGAAGCCAGCTCCTCAGCGGCGGCGCAGGACCGACACGTAGTCGGGACCCGCCGTCTCCTGCTGCAGCAACTCGTTACCGGTCTGTTTGGCGAACGCTTGGAAGTCACGGACCGAGCCGGAATCGGTGGCAATCACCTTCAGCACCTGGCCACTGCTCATTTCGGCCAATGCCTTCTTGGCTTTCAAAATCGGCAACGGGCAGTTGAGGCCACGTGCGTCGAGTTCTCGGTCTACGTTCATGCAATACATCCTCGGAACAGACGCCGAATTCTACGCAATTGCATCGGAGCCCCACGGGAGTGGGGTATTGCTCACCCCCCCATGGCGCTGGAAAACATGAGCCGGTCCTCAACCACCGAGAAGACCCCGGCGCCGCAAGGGCGCCGCACCGGCCAGTTCTTGCGCCCGAACATCAGATCGACAGCGCCCACCACCCCTTGGGTGACCTCCACGCGCGCGCCTTCCAGCAAGTCGAGCTGTTTTTCCAGCTCCCCCTTTTCCTCGAGCGTGGCCGCCAAGGTGCGCAAGGCCACCTGCCAGGTCGCCCGAATCCGCTCCAGCAGTTCAGAGGCGCCCTGCTTGGATTGATGCTGCAGCAACTTGCGGAGCTTCTCTTCGTCCGCGTTCTGCCGATCCGCCTGGACCTGAAGGGCCTTGAACCGCGCCTCCAGTTCGGGGTTCACCCCCACCTGCACCACGGTAGCCCCCCCGGTGTCCGCTCCCAGATAGGGCACCTTGATCAACAGCATCGCCCGCGCCGACCCACCCATCAACCGGCCACGCTGGGGCGCCTTCACACCGACCTCGATCTGGTTGAGGGCCTGCAGATCGCTTTGCAGCGCCATGTCGTCCACCGCGATGGAGGTGCCGGCATACAGGCTGGCCCCCTCCACGAAACGCGCTCCGATGGTTCCACCCGCCCGGATGCGCGCCTGCGCGATGACCCCACCCAGCACCTGTACATGCCCACCGGCTTCCAGCGTGCTGCCCTCCACCGTGCCCCGGACCACGATGTCGCCGCTGGCCTTGACGGTCATGCCCTGGGTGACGTCGCCGTTGACCTCCACCGAGCCATCGAAGTCCACATTGCCCGAGGCCAGGTTCACCGCAGGCAGTCGCACCACCTGTTCGACCACCATGCCCCGCTCCACCCGCACGGGCTGTCCCTTGACAGCGGCACACAGGAGGTTGGGGTCGTCGGGTGACAACTGCACGCCCTGAAGCGACTCGGCAAAGGGCAGATCCCGACCGGGTCGTGCCGCCTTCAACGCCAGGCAAACGTCGCGCCCGTCCACGGCAGGCACGGCGGGTACACGCCGCATCAGCGGCTGCCCCACCTCAACCAGCGGAATCGGTCCCAGCTCCCGGAAGTCCACCAGACCCCCGTCATTCATGACCGGCACCCGATCCCGAACCACCTCGACCAGCACCTCGAAGCGGGCATCCACGCCATCAACGGGCGCCGTTCCACAGGCGGCCAGCACGCGCCCACCGACTCCAGCCTCGCACGCCTGTCGCAAGGCGTCGTGCTGCAGCCCATGCACCACGCCCTGGTCGGACAAGGCCTGCAACACCGCTTCAAGGGTGACCGGCGCACCCCCGCAGGCCGGCACGAGGGTAACCCAGGCCTGCATGCCATCGGAGTCCAGTTCCACAAGGGCCTGTCCATCCCGGCTTTCGGCCAGGGTGGCCTCGAAAGGTTCAGTGGCTCCATTGAACCGCGTGGGGAAGGCAGCCACCGCTTCGGGCAGCAGGTACCAGTGCCCGAAGCCAGTCTGGCCGATCAGCGTGCGCAACCCTTGCTCATCCAGCGATGGACGTTGCTCCAGAGGCTCGCACCGCGCCCGCAGCACCCCCTCCTGCGCAACAAGCTCCAATCCGGGAAAGGCGATCGACATCCCATGTCTCCTCTACACCTCCCGCGCCCCCGTACCCGGAATGCGGGTCTGGAGCTTCTTGTACCGACCGATGGGCGGATGGTAACCGCAGCCGGGGCCCGAGCCGCCTAGGACAAGCCCGCGGGCCCTCAGGCGGGGAATACCCCCGTGGACAGATACCGGTCACCCCGGTCACACACCACAAAGGCGATGGTGGCGTTTTCCACCTGCGCGGCGATCTGCTGCGCCACCCAGCACGCCCCGGCCGCCGAAATGCCGGCAAAAATGCCCTCTTCCCGGGCCAGTCGGCGGCACATCTCTTCCGCGTCGGTCTGGCTCACGTACACCAGTTCGTCCACATAGGTCGGATCGTAGATTTTCGGCAGGTATTCCTGCGGCCACTTGCGAATGCCCGGAATCCGTGACCCCTCGCTGGGTTGGGCCCCGATGATGCGGATGGCCGGGTTCTTTTCCTTGAGGAAACGCGACACACCCGTGATGGTGCCGGTGGTGCCCATGGCACTCACGAAATGGGTGATCTGCCCGCCCGTCTGCTCCCACAGCTCCGGCCCCGTGGTCTCGTAGTGGATCCGGGGATTGTCCGGGTTGGCGAACTGGTCAAGCACCTTGCCCTTGCCTTCCTTTTCCATCTTGTCGGCCAGGTCCCGCGCGTACTCCATGCCACCGCTCTTGGGCGTGAGAATCAGCTCGGCGCCGAAGGCCTTCATGGTCTGGGCACGTTCAATGGACAGGTCTTCCGGCATGATCAGCACCATGCGGTAACCCTTGATGGCCGCAGCCATGGCCAACGCAATGCCGGTGTTGCCCGAGGTGGCCTCAATCAGCGTGTCCCCGGGCTGAATTTCGCCGCGCTCCTGGGCCCGCTGGATCATGGACAGCGCGGGCCGGTCCTTCACCGACCCGGCCGGGTTGTTGCCCTCCAGCTTGCCCAGCACCACATTGCCACGCGCGCGGTGAGCTTCGGCGTTGATGCGTTGCAGCGCCACCAGCGGAGTCTGGCCTATCGCGGCCTCGATGGTGGGGTAGCTTTTGCGGGGGCTGGACTTCTTTGAAGAGGCGGCGGTCTTGCTCATGGGGCGGTGCGTGAAGGAGGAATTCGGGTGGCAGGGCGGCCTAGAGCCCTTGCCACACTGTGCCATAATTCTGGCTTACTCCTCTGCCGGAGTGGCGAAATTGGTAGACGCAGCAGATTCAAAATCTGCCGGTGCAACACACCGTGCCGGTTCGAGTCCGGCCCCCGGCACCAGACATGAAAGGGCAACATCGATCCGATGTTGCCCTTTTTCGCGTACCCACTCTTGAGTCGAAGGCAGACGTTTCATGGCCCTATGGTTGCCCTTGCTGGCGGTGTTGGCAGGTCTTGCGGTGTTGGTCTGGTCGGCCGACAAATTCATTGATGGCTCGGCCGCGGTGGCCCGTCACTTTGCCTTGCCCCCCCTGCTCATCGGCGTGGTCATCATCGGTTTCGGCACCTCCGCCCCCGAGCTCGCGGTGTCGGTGCTCTCCGCCATGGAGGGCAGCCCCGGTATCGCGCTGGGCAATGCCTACGGCTCCAACATCGCGAACATCGCCCTCATCCTGGGCTTGACGGCGCTGATCAGCCCGATCGTGGTGCAGTCGCAGATCCTGCGCAAGGAGTTGCCGGTACTCACCGCCATCACCCTACTGGCGTTCGTGCTGGTATGGGACCTGTACATCAGCCGGATCGACGCGTTCATCCTGCTCGCGGTGTTCGCGGGCCTCATGGCCTGGTCGATCCGCGAGGGCATCCGCGACGGACAGGACGCCCTGTCCAAGGAAACCGAGGCCGAACTCGACTCGCACCCGATGACCATAGGCCGGGCCTGTCTGTGGCTGGCCGTGGGACTGGTGCTCCTGATCGCAAGCTCGCGGCTGCTGGTGTGGGGGGCGGTGACGATTGCCGAAGGCCTGGGGGTGAGTGAACTCGTAATCGGGCTGACGGTGGTGGCCGTGGGCACTTCGCTGCCGGAACTGGCCTCCTGCATTGCCGCAGCGCGCAAGAATGAGCACGACCTCGCCATTGGCAACATCCTGGGCTCCAACCTGTTCAACACCCTGGCCGTGGTCGGTCTGGCCGGTGCCATTCACCCCATGGGCACGGAGCCGGCCGTGCTGCACCGGGACATGGTCGTGATGGGCGCTTTGACCCTCGCCCTGTTCGCCCTGGGCTACGGCCGCCAGGGGCAGCCCGGAAAGATTTCCCGCCGGGGAGGCGCCCTGCTGCTGCTCTGCTTCGTGGGCTACACCGCCTGGCTGCTCTTCAGCACCCTCGGCACGACGCGCTAACCCGATTCAGCCCGCGAGCTGGCTCCCTCTCAGGCCGTCGGTCACGGTCGGGTAGCGCAGACGCAACCCCAGCTCACGCTTCATGCGCTCGTTGCGCAGCCGGCGCGACTCGTTCATGAAACTCAGCACCATCAGCGACAGGCGCTGCTCCGCCCCCTCGCGCGCTATGCGTTCCGGGCGCGGCAGGCCGTACAGATCGGCCACCTGGTCGAAGTAGTCCCCCATCTTCAGGTCGGTGTCGTCGCTCACGTTGACCACCCGCTGAGCTGACCTCCACCACAGCGCCTTGGCGCAAGCGCTTGCCAGATCGTCGGCATGGATGTGGTTGGTATAGACATCGTCCTCTGGCCGCAGCACCGGCGTTCCCCTCAGCAACCGATCACGCGGGCCGCCCGCTCGATCGGGGGCATAGATGCCGGGAATGCGCAACACCGACACATCCACACCGAACGCTCGCCCCCACCAGCGCAGCCGTTCCTCGGCATCGACGCGCCGCAACGCCCGAGGCGTGGTGGCATGGGTCGGCCGGGTCTCCGTCACCCATGCTCCCCCGCAATCGCCGTAGACCCCGGACGTGGAGCCGTACACGAGCTTGACCGGACGGCTGCGCAGCGCCAGTGCCTGCGTCAGATGTCGAGTGCGAGGGTCCTGGCGCCAGTCGGCCAGGTTCTCGGTCGGTGGCGGGGCCAGGTGCAGCACCCGGGTGGCGATGCCGCTGAGGCGGCGCCGCGAAGCCGCTTCGTCGAGATTGCCTTGCAGGGGCACGATGCCCCTTGTCCGCAGCTCATCCACCCGCTGCGGCGAAGAAGTCAAGGCCAGCAACCGCGCCCGCCGACCCTGGCCCAGCACCTGCGCCGTGCGCAGCCCCACGTCACCGCAGCCCACCACCAACACCCGTTCGCGACGGAATCGCGCGGGCAATGCACCCATAGCAGCCATGTGCCTCCACAAGTTTGAGAGAATCGGGCGCTGACCCGGTGGCCGTACTCCGCCACCCCAACGCCACTCCATTGCGAAGTATGACATTCCAGATCACCGTTCAGCCCAGCGGGCGCACCTTCACCGCCAACCCCGACGAGGCCATTCTGGCCGCTGGCATCCGGCAAGGCATCGGCCTGCCCTACGGCTGCAAGGACGGCGCCTGCGGCTCCTGCAAGTGCAGGATGCTCGAAGGCGCCGTGGTGCATGGCCCGCACCAGAGCAAGGCCCTGTCTGCCGAGGAGGAAGCCGCCGGCCTCGTCCTCACCTGCTGCGCCACCCCCACCAGCGACGTCGTCCTCGAATCGAAGCAGGTCACCGAAGCGGGTGCCTTCCCGATCAAGAAAATGCCGGTGCGCGTCACCAGCCTGGACAAGGTCTCCCACGACGTGATGGTCGTCAAGCTGCAACTGCCCGCCAGCGACACCTTTCAGTACCACGCCGGGCAGTACGTGGAGTTCCTGCTGCGCGACGGCAGCCGCCGCAGCTACTCCATGGCCACCGCCCCGCATCTGCAGGCCGAAGCCCCCAGCATGGAACTGCACATTCGCCACATGCCCGGCGGCAAGTTCACCGACCACGTGTTCGGCGCCATGAAAGAAAAGGAAATCCTGCGTATCGAAGGGCCCTACGGCAGCTTCTTTCTGCGGGAGGACAGCGGCAAGCCCATGATCCTGCTCGCCTCGGGCACAGGCTTTGCGCCCATCAAGGCGCTGATCCAGCACATGCGCTTCAAGAACATCCAGCGCCCGGCCGTGCTGTACTGGGGCGGCCGCCGCCCCGCCGACCTGTACGAAGACGCCTGGATCCGCGCCCAATGCGCGGACATGCCCCATCTGCGCTACGTGCCCGTGGTGTCCGACGCCCTGCCTGAAGACGCCTGGAGTGGCCGCACCGGCTTCGTCCATCGAGCCGTTCTTCAGGACTTCCCAGACCTCTCCGGCCACGAGGTCTATGCCTGCGGGGCGCCCATCGTCGTGGAATCGGCCCAGCGCGACTACGCAGCCGCCGGTCTGCCCCCCGAAGCGTTCTTCGCCGACTCGTTCACCTCGGAAAAAGACAAGCTGCCCGCCTGAATCCACCCCACACCAGGAGACACCATGCAACGCCGACAACTCGTCCTCGCCGCCACCGCAGCCACCGCGTCCTCCCTTGCCGCCCCTTGGGCCTGGGGCCAGGGCAAGGTCACCCGCATCATCGTGCCGTTCGCGGCAGGTGGCCCCATCGACGTGACCGCCCGCGTCTTGGCCGAACAGGTGCGTGACGCG
The DNA here is from genome assembly GCA_030603635.1 of Burkholderiales bacterium. GTDB lineage: Bacteria > Pseudomonadota > Gammaproteobacteria > Burkholderiales > Burkholderiaceae_C > Tepidicella. The sequence continues at coordinate 7,908 of JAUVXK010000023.1, forward strand.
CTGGGCGGCCCTGTCATCGTGGAAAACCGCCCCGGTGCTGGCGGCAACATCGGCATGGAAGCCGCGGCCAAGGCCGCACCGGATGGGCTCACGCTGGGCATCGCCACCACGGCCTCGCACGGCATCAACCCCTGGCTGTTTTCCAAGCTGCCTTACGACCCCGCCAAGGACTTCCTGCCCGTGACGCAGATGCTGCGCGTCCCCAACGTGCTGGTGATGAACGAGCAGACCGCCGAACGCCTGAACATCCGCAGCGTGGCCGACCTCGTGCGCTACGCCAAGGCCAACCCTGGCAAGCTGAACTATGGCTCGGGCGGTAATGGCAGTGCCGGACACCTGGCGGGCGAAATGTTCAAGAACGCCGCGGGCATCTTCATCGTGCACATCCCGTACAACGGCGGCAACCCGGCCCAGGTGGCCTTGCTCGGTGGACAGGTGGACTTCAATTTCGACAACCTCGCCACGGCGGCAGCAAACATTCGCGCGGGCCGACTGCGCGCTCTCGCGGTCACCACCGCACAGCGCAGCTCGGTGATGCCCGACATCCCCACCGTGGCCGAAACCTACCCTGGCTTCGAGATCGACACCTGGTGGGGGCTGGTCGTGCCCGCAGGCACGCCCGCAAACGTGGTGACTGAACTCAACCGGGTGTTCACCACTGCCCTGCGCAGCCCGGAGGTGCGTTCGCGTTTCGCCACCCTCATGGCCGAGCCCACGCCCAGCACGCCCGAGGCCTTCGGCCAGTTCATGGCCACCGAACGGGCCAAATACGAGCGAGCGGTCAAGCTCAGTGGTGCACAGGTGAACTGACGCCGCTCAACGCCCGGCCTCGGCCAGCAGACGTCGCACGTCACTGGCCAGGGCCTCGGGCCCACTGTTGTAACGGTGATACAGACGGATGCGGCCTTGTGTGTCGTACACGTAACTGCCCGCCGAATGGTCGATTGTGTAGCTCGTGGGTGTGGGGCCGTCGACCTTCTTGTAGTAGGTCTTGAAAGAGCGGGCCAGCTCTGGGAGCCGGTCCAGATCGGTGTAGAGCGCCAGAAACGAGGTGTCGAAACTGGCCATGTATTCGCGCATGATCTCGGGCGTGTCCCGCTCGGGATCCACACTGATGAAAAGCCCCTGGAAACGTTCGCCCTGATCGCCCAGCAAAGCCTTTGCCTGCGCCATCTCGGCCATTGAGGTCGGGCAGACGTCCGGACACTGGGTGAACCCGAAGAAGACCACCACGGCCTTGCCCCGGAAGTCGGCCAGGGTGCGTCGCTCGCCATGGTGGTCGACCAGATCGAACCCGGTGGCGTAATCCGCCCCCGTGATGTCGATGCCCACAAAGGCCGGCTGGTCACTGCACCCCGACAGGCCACCCAGCAGCAAGGCCGCACCCGCAGCCGCCAGCCATTGGCGGCGTCGTTGAAAGAAACCAGGCATCACCACACTCTCATCAGGTAGTGATCCACCAGCATGGCCGCAAACAGCAGCGACAGGTGGATCAGGGAAAAGCGGAAGGTCTTGCGTGCGAGCTGATCGGAGTAGTCGCGCCACAAGGCCCAGGCATAGGCACTGAAACCCACACTCAGGCCCACGGCAACCACCAGATAGAACCAGCCATTCATGCGCAGCATGAAAGGCATCAGGGTGGCCGCGAACAGGATCAGCGTGTACAGGAAAATGTGCAGCCGCGTGAACTCTGAGCCGTGCGTCACCGGCAGCATGGGCAGACCCGACTTGCGGTAGTCCTCGACCCGATAGAGTGCCAGCGCCCAGAAGTGGGGTGGCGTCCACAGGAAAATGATCAGGAACAGCACCAGCGCCTCGGCCGACACCGTGTTGGCCATGGCGGCCCAGCCCAGCACCGGAGGCATGGCGCCCGAGGCCCCGCCGATCACGATGTTCTGGGGCGTCAGCGGCTTGAGCACCACGGTGTAGATGATCGCGTACCCCACAAAAGTCCCGAACGTCAGCCACATGGTGAGCGGATTGACCCACATGTACAGGATCACGGAGCCGACCGCACACAGGATGGCCGAGAAGGTCAGCGTCTGCGCGTTGGTGAGTTCGCCCTTGGCGGTGGGTCGCCAGGCGGTGCGCTTCATCTTCGCATCAATGTGCTGCTCCACCACACAGTTGAAGGCCGCAGCGGCGCCCGCCACCAGCCAGATGCCCAAGCAGGCCACGGCGGCCTGCAGCACCTGCTCCCAGGAAGGGATGCCCGGGACGGCGAGCACCATGCCGATCAGCGCGCAGAACACGATGAGCTGGATCACGCGCGGCTTCATCAGCGCATAGAACTGTCGCCAGGTGGGCGGCAGGGGCGTCGACAGGGACAAGGGGGGACTGCTCATGCGGATTGCTCGCGAAAAACGGGCCGAAGGGCCGGCTGGCGATGGGAAGTGGGGTACGTTGCCGTGAGCCACCCGGTCAGCACCACCACCATGGCGGCAGCTCCGCCGGTGTGTGACACCGCCGCCAGCAGCGGCCATTCCAGCACCACGTTGGACAGGCCCGTCAACAGCTGCCAGCCACCCAGTGCGAGCAGCCAGCGGGCATGAGTGACGCGACCTTCGACGCGCCAGAAGCGCCACGCCAGGTAGGCCAGCATCGCCAGCACCCCATAGGCGGCAAGTCGATGGGTGTAGTGAATGGCGGTCAGGGCGGGAAAGGGGATGGACTCACCGGATCGTTGCACGCCCAGCTCACGCCACAACTGGAAGCCGGTGGTGAAGTCCATGTCTGGCCACCAGCTGCCCTGGCAGGTCGGAAAATCTCGGCAGGCCAGGACGGCATAGTTGGTGCTGACCCAGCCGCCCAGTGCGATCTGCAGCCACACGACCGCAAACACCGCCCACAACCAGCGACGTGTGGCCGGCTGCAAAGGCAACCACGCCGAAGCGGGTGAATCCACACCCACCCCTCCCTGCCGGTAGCGCACCGCCTGCAGGCGCAACAAGGCCAGCAACGCCATGCCGCCCAGCAGATGCAGGGTCACGATGGCGGGGAACAGCTTCATGGTCACCGTGAGCGCCCCGAAGGCCCCCTGCAGGCACACCCAGAACAGGGTCACCATGGGCCAGAACACCGAGACCTGGATGCGATGCCGCTCGCGCCAGCTGAAGAACGCCAGCACCAGGATCAGCACGCCCACGCCGGTGGCCAGATAGCGGTGGATCATCTCGATCCAGGCCTTCGGAAACGTCACCGGCCCCAACGGCATGGCTTCCTGGGCGGCGGCGATCTCGGCCCGTGCACCGATCGGGCTGGCCTTGCCGTAACACCCGGGCCAATCCGGACAGCCCAGGCCGGAGTCGGTCAGCCGCGTGAAGGCCCCGAACAGCACCAGGTCGAAGGTCAGAAACAGCGTCACGCCCGTCAGCAGGGCCAGACGCGTCGCCATGGACGCACGACGCCCACGCAGCCATACCCAGCACAGGGGGCCCGCCGCGACGAGCACCCCCAGCGCCATCAGGTACAGCAATGGGGAGAGATCGTAGAGGGCTTGTGTGTCCATGCTCAACGACCCGGCTGGTCCCAGAAACTTGACGCCCGCAGGAGACGCGACAGGTCCCGGCGCATCCGCGACGGTTCCGCGTCTACGGGAAAGCGCATCATCCAGCGCCCCATCGGATCGACCACGTACAGATGGTCCGCGAGCTGCTGCCCGGGCGCCGGGACCAGCCAGGAGGCAATCTCGGCCTCGCCCAGGTGCAGGACAACGGCCGTGGCAGTCGCCTCACGCAGGACATCGGACAACTCGGAGCTGCCCGTGCGCAGCCAGACCCAGTCAAGGCGGTCCTTGTCCTTCCCCAGGCCTTCGCGTATCTGTCGCTGCAGGTAAAGATGCGTCTCGCAGCGCTGATCACAGGCGCTGTCGGCCACACTCACGAACAGCCACTGGTCCTTCAGCATGGCCAGTTCCACCGCTCGGCCGTCGAGATCGATCGCGGAGATGGCCGGCATCGCGCGCGGCGGCTCGATGAGCTCGCCGTAGTTGGTACGCCCGTCTGGCCGGATCACGTAGAACGTGAAATACGACGCGATCACCGGAGACGCACAGATCAGCAGCAGCAGGAGCATCTTCCATCGACCGCGACGGGTGGCCGCAGCATCCCCAGCGGCCTGCGGGCCGAGCTGAGGCAACGAATGCACGGTCATGGTCAGTGGCTCGTCGGACGACGCGGTGGGCTCAACGGCGGCGCCAGGGGACGATGATTTGGAACCAGACATACAGAATCAGAGTGAGGGAGGACAGGCCGAACCACTGAAAGGCGTAGCCGTAATGCTTGTGCACATCGCTGCCCACTTCAGGCCAGTCCCGCCACAAACCATCGTCGACCTCGTGCGCATGGGATTGCTGCACCGAAGCGGACAACAGACGCAGTGACCATTCGGCCCCATACGCATCCAGATCGATATTTTGCCGGATGACGCCTTCGTTCGCCCCGGCAAACTCGTAATACCTCGATGGCGGGGGTGCCAATCGGCCCAGCACCTCCACCTCAGCGTCCACTTGTGGAAGGGTCGGCAAGGCGGTTCGATCGTCCATACGACGCGGCACCCAACCCCGTTGAACCAGCAGTGGCACTCCACCGTTGGGGGGCAGCAGTGGCGTCACCACCACGAAACCCACCCGTCCCCCCATGGTGCGGTTATCCAGAAACACCGTGGCTTCATGCAGCCAGCGACCGCGCAAGGCCACCGGGCGATCGTACAGACTGGCCAGCGCCCCCTGGGCGTCGGCTTCCGCCAGCCTCCCCCAGTCCACAGGTGGCAGGGTCTGGCGTTGAAGACGCTGGGCCTGGAGGGCCAGTTTTTCATCGGCGCGGCCGAGTTGCCACAGACCCAGTGCTGATGTGACGGCGATCGCCATCAAGGCGGCGAGGGTGACCCACCAGAACCCGCGTCGCGTCCGGCTCTGACTCATTGGATAATGCGTCTCATGAAATGGCTGATCATCGTTGCTCTCCTGCTGATCATTGCGTCCCTCGCGGGTGCCCTTGTGGCCATGATGCGCGGGGACTCCGCCAGCGGCGACGAACGGCGCACACGTCGCATGGCCAGAGCGCTGACCGTTCGCATCGGCCTGTCCGTGCTGCTGTTCATCGCCGTGATTATCAGTTACCACCTAGGCTGGATACAGCCCACCGGGCTGCCCATGCGCTGACGGCGCACCCAACAAAAAAGCGCCGCACGGCGCTTTTTTGTCGATGGTCAGACCAGGATCACATCCAGTAGACCACGATGTAGAGGCCCAACCACACCACGTCCACGAAGTGCCAATACCAGGCGGCACCTTCGAAACCGAAATGGCGCTCCTTGGTGAAGTGACCCTTCTGCAGCCGCAACGTGATCACCAGCAGCATCAGCATGCCCACAAACACGTGGAAGCCATGGAAGCCGGTCAGCATGAAGAAGGTCGAGCCAAACACGCCCGAATCGAGGCGCAGGTTCAGATCGGTGTAAGCGTGGTAATACTCGTAACCCTGCACGCACAGGAAGATGAAGCCCAGCAGCACCGTCAGCCACATGAAGGCAATGGTCTTGCTGCGGTTGCCATCCTGGATGGCGTGGTGGGCGATGGTCAGCGTCACACCCGACGATAGCAGCAGAGCGGTGTTGATGGTCGGCAGCCAGAACGGCCCCATGGTCTGGAAGGGTTCCACGATGCCGGCTGGAGAGGCGGTCATGCCGGCCATTACCGACGGCCAGACGGCCTGGAAGTCCGGCCAGAGCAACGCGTGCTCGATGTTGCCCAACGTCGGCACCGAATGCGCACGGGCCCACCAGAGAGCGGTGAAGAAGGCGCCGAAGAACATCACCTCCGAGAAGATGAACCAGGTCATGCTCCAACGGTAGGAGATGTCGATCTTGCGACCGTACAACCCCCCCTCGCTCTCGGCGATGGAATCGCGGAACCACTGGTACAGGACCACCAGCCACCACACGAGGCCGAACACCACCGAATACGGCGCCCAAGCCGATCCGTTCACCCACTGGCCCGCCCCAAGGATGACGAAAAACAACCCGAACGCCGACATGAACGGATGCCGTGACAGACCGGGCACGAAATAGTACGGCGTTGTGCCATGCGTTGCTGCTGACATGCTCACTCCTATTGTTGCTTTCGCTTATGAATTCGATACTGCATGGGCCACCCGGTGCAACCTGGTGCACTTCAGCCGGCGACCCAATTGACAAACGCCATCAGGAGAACGACGAACAGGAAGGCCAGCACCAACCCCACGGCCACCACGTGCAGGGGGGTGAGTTGCTTGACGTCTTCCTGAAAATCTTTCCTGCGGCGCAAACCCAGAAAACTCCAGAGCACGGCCTTCACCGTGGCCCACCACGCGGACGGACGCCCGGACGGACGTCTGGTCATACGCGGCCCGGCTCACCGTTGCCCCCTTTCGCCATGGAGGGCGGCTCAACCGCCACCGATGCCTGCGGCGCTGCGGGTGTCTTGCCACCCACCTCGAAGAAGGTATAGGACAGCGTGATCGTCGTGACATCTCGCGGAATCCGCGGGTCGATGACGAACGCCACCGGCCACTCCTTCTTCTCACCCGGCTCCAGCGTGTACTGCGTGAAGCAGAAACACTCCAGCTTGTTGAAATGCCGTGCCGCCTGTCGCGGCGCATAGCTGGGAATGGCCTGTGCAGCCATGGTCCGCCCCTGGATGTTCTGGAACTCGTACATCACGGTGGTGAGTTGCCCCGGATGCACCTTCATGGAACGCACCAGGGGACGAAAATCCCAGGGACCACGCACGTTGGTGTCGAACTCCACGATGATGGTCCGACTGGTATCGACCTGCGTGTTCGCAGGCAGCGTGGGGGTCAGCCCCGGTACGCTGCGTTCCGACAGGGCGAGGATGTTGATGCCCGTGGCTTCACAGATGGCCCGATAGATCGGTACCAGCGCATAGCCGAAGGCAAACATGCCCACCGCCACCACCGCGAGCTTGCCAACGATCTTCAGGTTTTCCTTGCGCAACGACATGGGCTCAATCAGGCACTGAAGAGTAGAAACTTGGCCACGAAGCCAAGCATGAAGGCCAGGGCCACGGAAGCCAGGATGAGCCCCAGCCTCACGTTGCTCCTGCGCTTTTCAGGCGAAACCGGCACGGGACACTCCTGATCAGCCGATCACGCGGGTTGCCGTCGGATCCAGCTTCGGCGGGGTTTCGTAGGTGTGGTGCGGAGCCGGCGAAGGCACCTCCCATTCCAGGCCTTCCGCGGCCTCCCACGGCTTCTGGGCAGCCTTTTCACCCTGGCCGCGCATCACAGGCAGCACGATGAAAACCAGGAAATACACCTGCATGAGCCCGAATCCGAAGGCGCCGATGGACGACAGCATGTTGAAGTCGGCAAACTGCATCGGATAGTCGGCGTAGCGGCGCGGCATGCCAGCCAGGCCCAGGAAATGCTGCGGGAAGAAAGTGATGTTGAAGAAGATCAGCGACAGCCAGAAATGGATCTTGCCACGGACCTCGCTGTACATCACGCCACTCCACTTGGGTGCCCAGTAGTAGAAGCCGCCGAACAGCGCGAACAGGGAGCCGGCCACCATGGTGTAGTGGAAGTGCGCCACCACGTAGTAGGTGTCGTGCAGTTGCTGGTCCAGCGGGGCCATCGACAGGATCAGACCCGTGAAGCCGCCCATGGTGAACACGAAGATGAAGCCCACGGCCCACAGCATCGGGGTCTCGAAGGTCATCGAGCCTTTCCACATGGTGGCGATCCAGTTGAACACCTTCACGCCCGTGGGCACGGCGATCAGCATGGTCGCGTACATGAAGAACAGCTGACCGGTCACCGGCATGCCGGTGGTGTACATGTGGTGCGCCCACACGATGAAGGACAGGATGGCAATCGAGGCGGTGGCATACACCATGGAGGTGTAGCCGAACAGTCGCTTGCGCGCGAAGGCCGGGATGATCTGGCTGACGATGCCGAAGGCCGGCAGGATCAGGATGTAGACCTCGGGGTGGCCGAAGAACCAGAAGATGTGCTGGTACATCACCGGGTCGCCACCGCCGGCGGGGTTGAAGAAAGCGGTGCCGAAGTGGCGGTCGGTCAGCGTCATGGTGATCGCGCCGGCGAGCACCGGGATCACCGCGATCAGCAGGTAGGCGGTGATCAGCCAGGTCCAGCAGAACATGGGCATCTTCATCAGCGTCATGCCGGGGGCGCGCATGTTCAGGATGGTGACGATGATATTGATCGCACCCATGATGGACGAAGCACCCAGGATGTGCAGCGCAAAGATCGCGGCATCCATCGACGGGCCCATCTGCAGCGTCAGCGGCGCATACAGTGTCCAGCCGGCAGCCGGTGCACCGCCAGGCATCAAGAACGACGCGGCCAGAATGATCGCCGCCGGGATCATCAGCCAGAAACTGAAGTTGTTCATGCGGGCGAAGGCCATGTCGGAAGCCCCGATCTGCAGCGGGATCATCCAGTTGGCAAAGCCCACGAAGGCCGGCATGATGGCGCCGAACACCATGATCAGACCGTGCATGGTCGTGAACTGGTTGAACAGCTCGGGGTTCACCAGCTGCAAACCGGGCTGGAACAGCTCGGCGCGGATGCCCAGGGCGAGCACACCACCGAACAGGAACATGACAAAGCTGAACAGCAGGTACAGCGTGCCGATGTCCTTGTGGTTGGTGGCATAGACCCAGCGGCGCCAGCCGCTGGGCGCGTGGTGGTCGTGATCGTGCGCGTGAGCGTCGTGGTGATCAAGAACTGCACTCATGGCATTTTCCTCGTTTCAAACATTCTGACTGGTGCTCACCGGGCCGACATCACTTCGGCAGGCTGGATCAGCCGCTCGGTGTTGTTGGACCAGCTGTTCTTGGCGTAGGTCATCACCGCGGCCAGTTCGGTATCGGAGAGCTGGCGCCAGGCAGGCATAGCGCCCTTGCCGTTGAGCATGATCTGCAGGAACTCGGACTGGTCTTCGGCAGTCACGATGGCCGAACCGTCCAGCGCCTTGAAGGGGCCGGAACCCTGGCCGTTGGCCTGGTGGCAGACGGCACAGTTGGCGGCATAGACGGAAGAGCCCCGAGCCACGAGATCGGTCAGCGCCCAGACCTTGGACGGATCATCCGCCTTCGCCGCGATGATTTCCATCTGCTCCTTCACCCAGGCGGTGTATTCGTCCTGAGAGACCACACGAACGTGGATGGGCATGAAGGCGTGCTCCTTGCCGCACAGCTCGGCACACTGACCATAGTAGTCGCCGGTCTTCTCGGCGCGGAACCAGTTGTCGCGCACGAAACCGGGGATGGCGTCCTGCTTGATGCCGAAGGCCGGAACCATCCAGGCGTGGATCACGTCGGTCGCGGTGGTGATCACGCGCACCTTCTTGCCCACCGGAACCACGAGGGGGTTGTCCACCTTGAGCAGATAGTCGTCGAGCTTGACGCCACGGGCACCCTCGTCGGCGATGCGGCGGTGTTCCGGATCGAGGGTCTGAAGCACGGAAATGCCCTCGCCCTCGCCCTTGAGGTAGTCATAACCCCACTTCCACTGCATGCCAGTGACCTTGATGGTGAGGTCGGCGTTGGTGGTGTCCTTCTGGGCAACCACCAGCTTGGTGGCCGGTAGCGCCATGCCGATCACGATGAGCAACGGAACGATGGTCCAGCCCAGCTCCACCCACAACGGCTCAGGCAGCTCCTGCGCCTTGTGGCCGACCGATTTGCGGTGCTTCAGGATGGAGTAGAACATCACCCCGAAGACCAGCACGAAGATCACGGCACACAGGGCGAGCATGAACCAGTGCAGGCTGTGCAGCTCTTCGGCCATCCGGCTGGCGGCAGGCTGAAAGTTGAGACCATTGACCTGGGGGCCGCCGGGCAGGTTGCCGACCGCATGGGCCGACGTGGACCACCAGGCCGCAGCGCCCAGCGACATCGTGGCCACGGCGCCTTGCGCGCTGGCCCAACGCCGGCGCAACGAATGAACTGCTTTCTTCATCGTGCTCACTTTTCTCGCCTCAAATATAAGCATTGATTTATATCAATGCCGATTACACCAAATTTTTCTAGCATCCCGTGTCGGGGCATTCCCTGACCTGCGACGCATGGGCGACCCGGTGCCGGGATCGCGCTCTGGCACCGTGCGCAGCTGGCTGCTGGCGGTCGTGTCCCTCAAGGCAACGAGGGGGGCGTCCGTGACCGTCCCTTACAGCAACAGGCCGCCCCTGCGGCCGGCCTGCTTTTGATCTAGGTCAATTGTAGCCGCGCTTTCGCAGCGTACTTATCATCCCACGCAGGGGGCCGGGAAAAAGTTCCCGCCCGACGGCCGGGAACCTCAGCGGCCTGCACCCGGCGAACGTCGAAGCATGGCCCGCATATCGTCCAGCGGTACCTGTGTGCTGCTGCTCAGCCGCGCCCGTGGGGCCGGCTTGACGGCATGGCCGTAGATCACTTCAACCGTCACGCACAGGTGCCCGTCCGGGTTGCGCGGGAGCGAACGGTCCAGCAGGTCCCGAACCGCTCGGGCATGCCTGCGCCCCGCCAGGCCCGGGCTCCGTGCCCGATGCAGGTTGCGACCGCCCTCGCGCAGATCGGCCAGCAGGCGGTCGGCATCCGGATAGGTCAGCGTGAGTCGCTCCATGTCCATCACGGGCTCGGCAAACCCGGCTTCCACCATCATGTCGCCCCAGTCGTGCATGTCCGTCATCGGATGCAGGGGCGGGGGCCAGCCCGCCGAGGTGTACGCGCGGCGCAACTCGATCAGGGTATCCGGTCCCAGGCAAGAGAACATGACAAAACCATCGGTGCGCAGCCATTGGTGCCATGCCTGCAGCACGGCCATGGGTTGGTCGTACAAATGAAGCGACAGGTTGGCCCAGAGGAGGTCGACCTGACCGGGCTCCGGGGAAGGCGCCTGAGGCCCTGCCGAAGGAGCACCGAACCACCGGCTCCACCAGGGACGCCCTCCGCCTGCCGAAGAAACCGGGATCAACCCCGCCGCCCGCCAGGCATCCAGGCCTTCGTCACCGGCCAGCCGCACCCGGGCTTCGGGATAGCGCGCCGCCACCGCACGATGCGCCTGAATGCCTCCGAGCACCGGGTTCCAACCCACCCAGGCCACCGGCCGCTGACGAATCCAGTCCAGCCTGGTCGCCATGCGCCGCCCTACCTCCTCGCTGAGCCAGGGGCTGGTGGCGCGCGGCCACTCACGCCAGCGACGGGCAGCAACGGGATCAAGGTCGGGCACAGGGCCCGGCAGAGCGGAATCGGTCATGGGGGCATCCAGGCAGGGGAGCCAGTATAGTGGCGACATGGGAGGCCGGTTGAAGCAACTGTTGATGCGGTGGACGCCGCCGACGGCGTGTGCGCTCTGTCGCATCTGGACGCAGGACGTCCTCTGTCCCTCCTGCCGCCGGGATCACGCACGCCTCCTGTCCCGGTGTCCGTCCTGCGCTCAACCGCTGGCCCCTGGTCTTTCCCAGTGCATCCGCTGCACCGAGTCCGGACCCACGACGCTGCATCGTTGCATCGCTCGGGTTCCATACGCCTGGCCCTGGGACGGCATCGTGGCGCAGTTCAAGTTCCAGTCCCAGCCCGCCTGGGCACGGCACATGGCGCGCCTCATGCTGGAAGACCCTCAGACGATCCACCTGCTGGCCGTTGCCGATGGCCTGATTCCGATCCCGCTCGCCACCAGCCGGCTGCTCGACCGGGGCTACAACCAGGCCGCCGAACTCGCCAAAAGCCTGGGGCAGGCGGTGGAGCGTCCCGTGTTCCCGGAGGCCCTGTGGCGCCGGGAAACCCAGCGTCAGCAACACCGGCTGTCCAAGGAAGAACGCGCGGCGCACGCGCGCGAGGCCTTCAGGGTTGCCCCTCAATGGAAAAACAAACTGGCGCACGGACAATGGGTACTGGTGGATGACGTGATGACCACCGGTGCCACCCTGCAAGCTGCTGCACTTCACCTGCAGGCAGCAGGCGCCTCTTCGGTCAGCGCCCTGGTGTTTGCCCGTACCCCACCGCCGCAGTCTCATGCCGGAGCCGAGACGCACGACACGGACATGGAATAATCGCGACCCCATGTTCCACATCGTCCTGGTCCACCCGGAAATCCCACCCAACACCGGCAATGCGATCCGGCTGTGCGCCAACACCGGTTGCACCCTCCACCTGGTGGAGCCGCTCGGATTTTCCATGGAAGACCGGCTGATGCGGCGCGCCGGACTGGACTACCACGAGTATGCCGAAGTGCGTCGGCACGCCGACTGGGCCGCCTTCACCGAACGCGAGCGGCCACCCACCGACCGCCTGTTCGCCCTGACGACCCGGGGCACCCGGGCGGTGCATGAGGTCGCCTTCCAGCCTGGCGACTGGCTGGTGTTCGGTTCGGAAACGCGCGGGCTGCCCCCCGACCTGCTGGAGACGTTTCCCGCTTCACAGCGCCTGCGGCTGCCCATGCGGGCAGGCCAGCGCAGCCTGAACCTGTCGAACGCGGTGGCGGTGGTGGCCTACGAGGCCTGGCGGCAGCAGGGGTTTGCCGGCGCCTCAGGCGTATAGCCGCGCCAGGAATTCGGCCACGCAGACGGGCTTGTCGCTTCCCTCGCGCTCCACGGTCACATCCCAGGTGAGCTGACGCCCCCGTGGTTCAATGGGCTCACACGCCTTCAGGTTCAGCACCGCTCGCAGACGGCTGCCCACCGGCACCGGCGCCGTGAAACGGACCCGATTCATGCCGTAGTTCACCCCCATGCGCACCTCATCCACCCGAAACGAGGACTCCAGGAAGCGGGGCATGAGAGAGAGCGTCAGAAAACCATGCGCAATCGGCCCGCCAAACGGCCCCTGGCGGGCACGCTCGGGGTCGATGTGGATCCACTGATGGTCGCCCGTGGCATCGGCAAACCGGTTGACCTGTTCCTGGGTGATGTCCAGCCAGGGACTCGTGGCCACGGTCTGGCCCACGAGGGCGGCGAGTTCGTCTAGGGTGGCAAAGGATCGCATCCGTACACTCTAAACGCCCGGACCCCGACCGGTTGTCGTCGGCGGGACAAGTCCACTTCGGCCCCTCAACGGTCCAGCCAGTGGCAGATCGGCTCCCATTGCGCCAGATCGCGCCGGACCTGGCTGGGCTGTACATCGAACAGCGTGAGCCCCTGCGCGGCCAGATGGATGTAGGTCTGGGTTTCGCGCAGATAGGCCAGCACCGGCAGATCCAGGGACTCGATGAAGGCGCGGAGCTTGTCGGCGGCCAGGGTGCGGCTGTCGACCCGCATGCCGACGACGCCGATCTCCAGCGCGGCGGAGCGACGCCGCTCCTGCAGCTCGTCCAGAAAGGCACGGGTGGCAAAGATGTCGAACACACTGGGTTGCAGGGGGATCAGCAGCTTGTCGGCGCGCCTGAGCACCTCCTTCAGCCCCTTCCCGTGCAGGCCGGCCGGGGTATCGAGCACGACATGGGTGGTGCCCCGGGGCGGTTTGAGCACATCGCCCCCACTGGCGTCCCAGGTGACGATGGGCCGGGCCTGCGGTGGTCGCAGCGCCAGCCACTGACCGGAAGACTGCTGCCGGTCGGCGTCGCCCAACATCACCGAGTGTCCACGGCGGGCCAGATAGCCCGCGACATTGGTGGCCACGGTGGACTTGCCGACCCCACCCTTGGGATTGGCCACGACGATCACGCTCATGTCACCCCTCCTGAAAAGCGTTACCTTATCCGAACCAGCCATCCCACACCAGCTTGACACCGGTCAGAAACATGCCGAGATACACCATCCGGTAGAAAAGCACGGGCTGGATGCGCCGGGCCAGCGTCACGCCGGCCCAGACCCCGAGCGGCGCGAACGGAATCAGCACCAGCGAGGTAGCGAAGTTGCGCCAGTCGAGCAGACCCAGCCAGGCATAGGGCACCCACTTCGACAGGTTCACCACGAAAAACAGGAACGCCATGGTGGCCGTGAACACCACGGGCCGCAACTTGAGCGGGATCACATAGGCGTTGAGCGGTGGGCCACCGGCATGGGCGATGAAGCTGGTGAATCCCGAGGTCACCGTCAGGATGCCTCCCACCCAGCGCGGCGGAGGTGGCGCATCTGGCCGGGGCGGAAACAACAGCCTTTGCGCGAGGAACAGCAGGGTGAGCAGGCCGACCAGACCCGCTACAAGTCGCGGATCCACCCACTTGAACAGCAGCGCGCCGATCAACGTGCCCAGCAGGGCAAAAGGCACCAGAAAACGGAACAGCCGCCAGTCCACGTCGCGCCGGAATGCCGCCATGCCGAGGATGTCCATGACGAGCAACAGCGGCATCATGATGGCTGCCGCCTGGGGCACCGTCACCGCCAGCGCCATCATCGGCACGGCAAGGGAACCGAACCCGGAGCCGAATCCGCTCTTGCTGATGCCCATGAGCAGGACCGCCGGGATGGCCACGGCATAGAACCAAGGATCGGTGATGGGTGCAAAGCTCACGGAAAACACTCTACCATCTGTGTCCATGGACAACCTGCCCGTCTGGGCCCACCGGCTGAGCATCGCCATCGAGGCGGCCGCGGTGCTGGCCTTCGCCCTCTCCGGCCTGCTGGCCGCCGCGCGCAAGCGGCTCGACGCAGTGGGCGTGTTCACCGTCACCTTCCTCGCGGCCTTTGGTGGCGGCACCCTGCGAGACCTGCTCCTTGATCAACGCCCTTTCTTCTGGGTCGAGCACGTCCACTGGCTGTGGCTGCTGATGGGGCTGTGCGTCGCGGCCATGGCTTTCATGCGCCACCGCCATTTCGAACCCACTGAGCGCGCCATGCAATGGCCAGACGCGCTGGGCCTGGGGCTGTTCGCGGCCGCCGGCGTGAGCAAGGCCCTGCACACCGGTTCGCCCGCTCTGGTGGCGGTGCTTATGGGGGTGGTCACGGGCGTGTTCGGCGGCGTCCTGCGCGACGTGGTGTGCAACGACATCCCGCGCGCCTTCCAGGACCACCAACCCTATGCGGTCTGTGCCTTCATCGGGGGCTGGGCCTACGTGGGCTGGTGGATGTGGACGGGCTCGGCCGGCCAGGCCCTGATGATCTGCGTGGGCGTGACCTTCGGCCTGAGGGCGCTGGCGATGTGGCGAAACTGGGCTCTGCCTGCCTGGAAAGCCTGAAGCGGCGACAATTCCGCCATGTTCCAACCCTCACAGGCCGATGTCCGGCGCTTCTTCTGCGGCACTTACGACAAACTCACCCGCCAGCTTCCGATGGAAGCCATCGAAGTGCTGGCCGGCGAGTGGATCCGGCTGCACCCCGAGTACCACACCGATCTGTCCGACCTCGATCGCGCCCTGGCCGAAATGCAGACCGTCGAACCCGGCCGCGAAAACCCCTTTCTCCACCTGGCCATGCACCTGAGCATCAGTGAACAGTGCTCCATCGACCAGCCACCAGGCATCCGCCAGGCGGTCGAACTGCTGACGGCACGACTGGACTCGCTACACGACGCGCACCACCAGGTGATGGAGTGCCTCGGACAGATGCTGTGGGAAAGCCAGCGCAGCGGGCGCCCACCCGACGGCCAGGCGTACATCGACGCCGTGCGCCGACGCGCCACCGGCGCCTGACGCCCCCCACAAACGAATTGACCCCGGCAGGCTGCACCCACCGGGGTCATCGGCCGGACCGAGTCCTGTGCCGAGGGGCGAGGCGGAGTTTCCTCGTCACGCCACGCCGGAAGCAAATGATTGCTTCCATTCTGTTGCCAGGCAACGGGGCGGACCCCGCTGCGGGCAGTGGCCTGCAACAACTGATCAGTTAGGCGCTGCTGCAGACGGTTTTTACTGTAGCGGTTGGACGGGGATTTGCCCATCTGTTTTTTTTAATGACGGCTATCGGCTTCATTGTTTTTTTCCAACAACGGGGGACCAGCCCCTCAAATCCCTTCTTTTAATTCTTTATTGGAATAAAAAACAATTTTTAAAGTATTGACAGGTAATTTGCGAGTCCGTACCATCCGCGCCAAACCAACCCTGGTATTAACCCTAGGACGCTGCCGACCCCGGCTAAGTTGATGACCCGAAAAGGTTTTCAATGGCGACCCCCCAATCGAGTGCGACCTGCCCGCCTTCACAAGCTGCAGGCCACACCCAGAAAGGAGCGTGCTATGACAGCGCCACACGTGCCCCGCCGCGGCGGGGTTTTTCAACGCCTCCACACGGCCGCCTCGGACGTGATGCAAGGCTTTCTGACCGTCACCCGCAACAGCATGGCCTTGCTGGGCCTCGTGCTGGCCCTGGCGGCGGGCATCCTCCTGACACAGCCCCATATCCGTGACAGCGTCGAAGAGATGGCATTCGGCTGGCTGATGGACCGGCAGATCGCGGCCAACGGTGTCGTGGCCGACCCCACCGCCATCGACCGGGTGACGGCGGCCGACCCCAGCGAACTGCCCGAACACCAGGCCCTGATTGCCGACTGGCTGAGTCGCAAATACCGTGTCGCCAAAGAGCCACTGAGCGCCCTGGTGGCCGAAGCCTACGATGTGGGCCACAAGGTGGGCGTGGACCCCAAGCTCATTCTGGCCGTGATGGCCATGGAGTCGCGCTTCAACCCCTTCGCGGCCAGCCCGGTGGGCGCCCACGGCCTGATGCAGGTCATGACACGCGTCCACACCGATAAGTACGAAGGGTTCGGGGGCGCGATGGCGGCCTTCGACCCGCTGACCAACCTTCGCGTGGGCGCCATGGTTTTGCAGGAAACCATACGCCGCGCCGGCTCCGTTGAGGGGGGGTTGCGACTGTACGTGGGTGCGGTCACGACCGATGGCCGCGAATACATCGATCGGGTGTTGTCCGAGCACGAGCGCCTGCAACGCGTGGCCCAGGGGCAGCGCGTGGGCTTCAACGCGTTCCAGCGCCGCACCCCGTCTGCCACCACTGCTGCGCCCACACCCGTGCCGGCTGGCGTCGAGCTGGAAGCTGAGGCCAAGCCGGACAACCTGCCCGCCGTCGCCAAGGCCTCCTGAGCTAGAATCGCAGGCTGTGCGCGACTGGCGATAGGCTGCAGACATACGCCCTTCAAGTGGTGATGCTGCGGGCCGACGTGGGCCACCACGGGGGAGCGCACAGTCGTGGTGTCGACAGGCGCCGCGATCCTGAGCCGTTCGCCTGGGCAGCCCGTGATGTCCCTACTCCCGCCACGGGTCCACCGACCTCGTCAGGACTGCCATGTACGACCGCCACATCCTCATCGAACAGACCGATCCCGAACTGTTCGCCGCCATCCAGGCCGAAAACGCGCGCCAGGAACACCACATCGAGCTGATCGCCAGCGAGAACTACGCCTCGCCGGCCGTCATGGCCGCGCAGGGCACCCAGCTCACCAACAAGTACGCCGAAGGCTATCCCGGCAAGCGCTATTACGGCGGTTGTGAATACGTGGACGTGGCTGAACAACTGGCCATCGACCGCATCAAGCAGCTCTTCGGTGCCGACGCCGCCAACGTGCAGCCGCACTGCGGTGCCTCGGCCAACGAGGCCGTGTTTCTGGCCTTCCTCAAACCCGGTGACACCATCATGGGCATGAGCCTGGCCGAAGGCGGTCACCTCACGCACGGCATGCCGCTGAACATGAGCGGCAAGTGGTTCAACGTGGTGAGCTACGGCCTGAACGAGAAGGAAGAGATCGACTACGACGCCATGGAGCGCAAGGCCCATGAGCACCGCCCCAAGCTGATCGTTGCAGGTGCATCGGCCTACAGCCTGCGCATCGACTTCGAGCGCTTTGCCAAGGTCGCCAAGGACGTGGGCGCCATCTTCATGGTGGACATGGCCCACTACGCTGGCCTGATCGCCGCGGGCGTGTACCCCAACCCGGTGCCGTTCGCCGACGTGGTGACCTCCACCACCCACAAGAGCCTGCGCGGCCCGCGCGGCGGCATCATCCTCATGAAGGCCGAGCACGAGAAGGCCATCAACAGCGCCATCTTCCCGGGCCTGCAGGGCGGCCCGCTGATGCACGTGATCGCGGCCAAGGCGGTGGCTTTCAAGGAAGCGCTCATGCCCGAATTCAAGGCTTACCAGCAGCAGGTGGTGAAGAACGCCCAGATCGTGGCCGAGACCCTGACCCAGCGCGGTCTGCGCATCGTGAGTGGACGTACCGAAAGCCACGTGATGCTGGTCGACCTGCGCGCCAAGGGCATCACCGGCAAGGAAGCCGAGGCCGTGCTGGGCAGCGCCCACATGACCATCAACAAGAACGCCATCCCCAACGACCCGGAAAAGCCCATGGTCACCAGCGGCGTGCGCATCGGCACCCCGGCCATGACCACCCGTGGCTTCAAGGACGAGGAAGCCCGCCTGACGGCCCACCTGATCGCCGACGTGCTCGACAATCCGCGCGACCCGGCGAACATCGAGGCGGTGCGCGCCAAGGTCAATGCCCTGACCGCCCGTTTCCCGGTCTACAAGTAAGGCCATGAAATGCCCCTTCTGCGGCCATGCCGACACCCAGGTGGTGGAAACGCGCGTGGCCGAGGAGGGGCTGTTCATCCGCCGCCGTCGCCGCTGCCCCCAGTGCGACAAACGCTTCACCACCTACGAACGCCCCGAAGTGAGCTTTCCGGCCGTGGTGAAGAAGGACGGCCGGCGTATCGATTACGACTCTTCCAAGCTGCGCGCCAGCTTTGCGCTTGCCCTTCGCAAGCGCCCGGTCAGCACCGAGCAGGTGGATGCGGCCATGGAGCGCATCGAGGAAAAACTGCTCAACCTCGGTGCCCGGGAAGTGCCTTCCCACCAACTCGGCGAAATGGTGATGCGCGAACTCAAGAAGCTCGACAAGGTCGCCTATATCCGCTTCGCCAGCGTTTACCGCAGCTTCGAGGACATCAACGAGTTCAAGACGCTGGTCGACGAAGTCCGTCGTTAGACCGCATACCCGGCCCAATCCTGCGACAATAGCAGGATGTTCACCGGCATCATCACCGGCGTGGGGCGCATCGCCGCTGTCCACTCCCTCGGCTCTTCAGACCAACACGGCAAACGCCTCACCGTGGAGGCGCCGTCCGGCTATCTTGACGATGTGGGACTGGGGGACAGCATCGCCCTCAACGGCGCCTGCATGACCGTCACCACCCTCGACCTGCCGCAGAGCCGATTCACCATCGACATCTCGGCCGAGTCGCTCGACAAGACCGCCGGCCTGGACCGGATCGGCCCCGTCAACCTGGAAAAGGCGCTGCGCGCCCACGACCGACTGGGCGGGCACATCGTGTCGGGCCATGTGGACGGAATCGGCCATGTCACCCATTTTGCTCGGGTGGGCGAAAGCTGGGCACTGCGCGTGCTCGCGCCCGCGTCGCTCGGCAAATACCTGGCCTACAAGGGCTCCATCACCATCAATGGCGTGAGCCTGACCGTCAACCGCGTCACCGATCTGCCAGATGGCTGCGAATGCAGCATCAACCTGATCCCACACACGGTGGAGCACACCGCCCTGGGCACGCTCACGCCCGGCAGTGCGGTGAACCTGGAAATCGACCTGATCGCGCGTTATGTCGAGCGCATGCTCGGCGCTGCGGACTCCCTCAGCCCCGTCCCCCACTGACACCCACTGGCCATTTCCCCATGAACGCCCCTCACCCCACCCTGCCACCGGTCGGCATTTCGCCGGTGGAGGACATCGTCGCCGACATGAAGGCCGGCCGCATCGTCATCCTCGTGGACGAAGAAGACCGCGAGAACGAGGGCGACCTCGTCTTGGCGGCCGACCACGTCACGCCTGAAGCCATCAACTTCATGGCCCGGTTCGGCCGCGGCCTGATCTGCCTCACCCTCACCCGCGAGCGCTGCGAGCGCCTGAAACTGCCGCCCATGGTGCCGCGCAACGGCACCAAGATGGGCACGGCCTTCACGGTTTCGATCGAGGCCGCCGAGGGCGTGACCACCGGCATCTCCGCTGCCGATCGTGCCCGAACCGTGCAGGCGGCGGTGGCCCCCGACGCCCGCCCGGAAGATCTGGTCCAGCCAGGTCACATCTTCCCGCTGCAGGCGGTGGATGGTGGCGTGCTCATGCGCGCCGGCCACACCGAGGCAGGCTGCGACCTGGCGGCCATGGCGGGCTGCACGCCTGCCGCCGTGATCTGCGAGATCATGAAGGACGACGGCACCATGGCCCGCCTGCCCGATTTGCAGGTCTTTGCCGCCGAACACGGGCTCAAGATCGGCACCATCGCCGACCTGATCGAGTACCGCAGCCGCACCGAAAGCCTGGTGCGTCGCATCGGCACACGCCCGCTGAACACTGCCTTTGGCGAGTTCCAGGCGCATGCCTTTCGCGACGACACGGGAGGCGCCGTGCATCTCGCCCTGGTCAAGGGGCAGTGGAGCGCCGACGACACGGTGAGCGTGCGGGTGCATGAGCCGCTGAGCGTCCTGGACGCACTGGAAGTGGGCCGTTCCATGCATTCATGGACACTGGAAACCAGCCTTCGCCACATGGCCGAACAGGGGCGAGGCGTGGTGGTGCTGCTCAACTGCGGGGAAACCGCCGAGCAATTGCTGGCCCAGTTCGACGGCACGGCGCGTTCCGCCCAGGCACCCGAACGCGGGCGCATGGATCTGCGCACCTACGGCATTGGTGCACAGATCCTGCGCGAGTGCGGGGTGCACAGGATGCAATTGCTGGGCACGCCACGCCGCATGCCCAGCATGGCCGGCTACGGCCTGGAAGTGGTCGGTTTCTTGAACAAGACGGAAGGATAAGCAGATGTTGGGTGCAAACAAAGGCAGCGCCGGTGCGCTGGACGGCGCAGGGCTGCGGATCGGTATCGTGCAGGCACGCTTCAACCAGGGCATCACCGATGCGCTGGTGACGGCCTGCCGCAACGAGTTGCTGCAGCTGGGGGTGGCGCAAGACCACATCGAACACGTGCAGGTCGCCGGTGCGCTGGAAGTCCCGCTGGCCTTGCAGGCCCTGGCCGAAACCGAACGTTTTGACGCGCTGGTGGCGCTGGGCTGCGTGATCCGTGGTGAAACCTATCACTTCGAGCTGGTGTGCAACGAATCGGCTGCCGGTGTGACCCGCGTCGGGCTGGACCACCACATCCCCATCGCCAACGCCATCCTCACCACCGAAAACCTGTCGCAGGCCGTGGCCCGCCAGGACGACAAGGGCCGCGACGCGGCCCAGGTCGCCGTGGAAATGGCCCGACTGCTGCAAGCCGTGGACCGCTCATGAAGACCCCTGCCGCACCCGTTGCCGAACGACAACGCAAGGCCTCGGAAAAATCCGCCCGCACCCGCGCGCGCGAATTCGCCCTGCAAGCGCTCTACCAACACCTGGTGGGCCGCAATGGGGCCGAGGACATCGACCTATTCACCCGCGACCTGAGTGGTTTCCACAAGGCCGACAGCGCCCACTACGACGCGCTGCTGCACGGCTGCATCGCCGAAGCCGCCGAGCTCGATGCCGCCATCGCGCCCCTGCTCGACCGCCCGCTGGCCGAGATCTCCCCCATCGAGCACGGCGTGTTGTGGATTGGCGCCTACGAGTTCCGTCACTGTACCGACGTGCCCTGGCGTGTGGTGATCAACGAATGCATCGAGCTGGCCAAATCCTTCGGGGGCACGGACGGGCACAAGTACGTCAACGGTGTGCTGAACCAGCTCGCCCCGCAGTGGCGCGCACTGGAAGTGGAGCGGGACCAGCGCCAGGGCATCGGCAAGCCGGCCCGCCGGCCCGACACGGCCCCTCCCGCCGACGCCCCCCCCGTCTGAACCGGCCGTGAGCGTTTTCACCTGGCCCGTGAGGGTGTACTGGGAGGACACCGATGCCGGTGGCATCGTGTTCTACGCCAACTACCTCAAGTTCTTCGAGCGTGCGCGTACCGAATGGCTGCGAAGCCTGGGAGTGGAGCAGCAGCGCCTGCGTGACGAAACCGGTGGCATGTTCGTGGTCGGCGGGACGGAACTGCGCTACCACCGCCCTGCCCGCCTTGACGATGTGTTACAGGTCAGTGCACGGGTCACGGAACTTGGACGCGCTTCCATGACACTGCAGCAGGAGGCCTGGCGTCTGCGCGACGGCGCACCCGTGGAACTGCTGTGCGAAGGCACCATCCGCATAGGCTGGGTGGATGCCGCACAGATGCGCCCCGGCCGGATACCGGCGTCCATCATTCACGTGTTACAGAATCCATGAACCACGATTTTTCCGTCATCCAGCTGATGCTGGACGCCACCTGGGTGGTGCAGGCCGTCGTGCTGCTGCTGATCAGCGTGTCCATCCTCAGCTGGGCGGCGATCTTCCGCAAGCTGTTCACGCTCAAGCGCGTGCGGCGCCTCACCGAGGATTTCGAACGAGAATTCTGGTCCGGCGCCAACCTGAACGATCTGTACCAGGCCGCGGTGCAGAGCGCCCGCGATGGCAGCCCTACCGAACGCATCTTTGCCAGCGGCATGCGCGAGTACCACAAACTGCGGGACCGCCGGATCACCCAGCCCGATGCGCTCATCGAAGGCGCCCAGCGGGCCATGCGGGCCAGCTACCAGCGAGAGGTCGATGCGCTGGAAACCAACCTGTCCTTCCTGGGGTCTGTGGGCTCCGTCTCGCCTTACGTGGGCCTGTTCGGCACGGTATGGGGCATCATGCACGCCTTCACCGGCCTGGCGGCCCTGACCCAGGTCACGCTCGCCACGGTGGCTCCCGGCATTGCCGAGGCTCTGGTGGCCACCGCGATCAGTCTGTTTGCCGCGATCCCCGCCGTGGTGGCCTACAACCGCTTCACGCACGACATCGACCGCGCGGCGAACCGCATGGAAAGCTTCATCGACGAGTTTTCCAACATCCTGCACCGGAACGTGGCCAACACGGGCACCGCCCCCGGCATGCAGCCCGCTGCAGGCCGCTGAAGGAGTCCACCGATGCCCGCCGTCGTCTCGCGCAGCCGCAGCCGCCGCACCAAGAGCGAGATCAACATGGTGCCCTTCATCGACGTGATGCTGGTGCTGTTGATCATCTTCATGGTCACCGCGCCACTGATCTCGCCCAGCCAGATCGAGCTGCCCACGGTGGGTCAGGCGACGCGCCAACCGGACCGGTTCGTCCAGGTGATCATCGACGCCGAAGGCCAGCTCCAGATCAAGGAAGGCTCGGCGAGCGGGGCAGGCGCGCGGGTGTCTGCCGGTGAATTGGTGACCAGGGTGCGAGAACTGCAAGGCCAGCCATCACCAGACCAGCCCGCTGCGCCCGTGATCATCACCGCCGACCGCAATGTCAAATACGACGAGGTGATCAAAGCCATGGATGCACTGCAGCGTGCGGGGATCCTGCGGGTCGGCCTGTCGGTGCAGCAAGGCCGCTGAACGCCGTCTGGAGCGCGAAGTCATGCAGGCCCGTGGTGACGACCTCAACCTGAACCCGCCGGCCCCCGGACGCTGGGGCGGGCCATTGACCTTGGCCCTCGGTGTGCATGGCCTGTTGCTGCTCGCCCTGGCCTGGGGAGTGGCCTGGCAAAAG
>JAUVXK010000005.1 GCA_030603635.1 Burkholderiales bacterium
CAGCCGCTGCAGCTGCTGCTGGATGTCGGCCACGGCATCGGTGGCGCCCTTGCTGTCCTTCACCTTGCGCGTGGCCGCTGCGTACTCCTGGAGGATGCTGAGCGACAGGCGTGCCACCTCGTTGGCAATGAGGGTGAGACGTCCTCGCCCTTCGTCCAGGCGCTGGCGGAAGGCCGATTCGGTGGTGGGCAGGGGCTCCAGCAGGAAGGCACGCTCCAGGGCCACGTCGATGATCTGGGTGCGCAACTCCTCCAGCGTGCCCAACGGCATGTAGGCCACGGCCATCTTCTGCAACTCGGGGATGTTCTTTTCCAGGTACTTGAGGGCGTCGCGCACCTGCAGGGCAAACAGGCGGCGCAGGCCGACGCGGTGTTTGCTGGCAGCCACGGCCGGGTCGTCGAACACCTCGATGGCCACCGCATCGCCCTGGTCCACCAGGGCTGGAAAGCCAATGAGCGTCTGGCCACGCTGGCGGATTTCGAGCAGCTCGGGCATCTCACCAAAGGTCCAGGCTGTATAGCGTTGCGCGCCGTCCAGCGGGGCGTTGGCGTCAGACGCCACCCCGGTTTTTGCAGGGGCCGGTGCCGCAGGTCCTTGGCTCCCTTTGCACGCAACGGTGGCCTTGGAGGACGTGCCAGCGCCGTCCTTGCCCTGGCTGGGTACACCACCTGATGTTGCTGTCTGTTGCGGCACTTGTGCAGGCGAGCACCCTGCCGCCTGCCCGGCCGCACCGCCCTGCAAACGCAATCCCGCCAGGGCCTGGAACGCCCCACGCGCCTTCGCGCCCCACTCTGCCTTGAGCGCGGGCAGGTTGCGGTTCTGGCCCAACTGCCTGCCGTGTTCGTCCACCACGCGCAGGTTCATGAAGTGGTGGGGCTGCAGCATGTCGAGCTTGAAGTCGGTGCGTTTCACATCCAGTCCGGTGAGCTGACGCACTTCCTGCAACAGGGCGTCGGTCAGGCTGCCCTGGGCGTAATGTTCAGGTGTCGCCAGTATCGCGGCAAGTCGCTCCGCACTCTCCGGCAACGGCACCAGCCGGGCACGGGGCTTCTGCGGCAGGCTTTTCAGCAAGGCCTGGATCTTGTCCTTCAGCATGCCGGGCACCAGCCACTCGCAGCGTTCGTCGCTCACCTGGTTGAGCACGAACAGCGGCACGGTCACCGTCAGCCCGTCCTTGGGATCACCGGGCTCGTGCAGGTAGGTGGCGCTGCAGTCCACCCCGCCCAGCTTCACGGTTTTGGGGAAGGCATTGCTCGTCACCCCGGCCGCCTCGTGGCGCATCAGCTCGTCGCGGGTGAGGTGCAGCAACTTGGGCTGTGACCGGGACACCTCGCGCCACCATCGCTCCAGTTCACGCCCGCTGCTGACCGTCTCGGGCAGTTGGGCGTCGTAAAAGGCGACGATCAGTTCGTCGTCCACCAGCACGTCCTGCCGACGAGACTTGTGCTCCAGCTCCTGCACCTTCTGGATGAGCTTGCGATTGGCCGCCAGAAACGGCAGCCGCCCCACCCACTCGGCGGGCCAGGTGTCTTCGTGCAGCGAACCCACCAGCGCTTCGCGGATGAACAGTTCGCGGGCTCCCGCCGGGTCGACCCGGCCGTAATGCACCCGGCGCTGGCTGTACACCACCAGTCCGTACAGGGTGGCCCGCTCGTAGGCCACCACCTCGGCGGCCTTTTTTTCCCAGTGCGGGTCCAGCATCTGCTTTTTCAGCAGGTGGGCGCCCACCTGTTCCAGCCACTGCGGCTCAATGGCGGCGATG
Source organism: Burkholderiales bacterium (assembly GCA_030603635.1). Lineage (GTDB taxonomy): Bacteria > Pseudomonadota > Gammaproteobacteria > Burkholderiales > Burkholderiaceae_C > Tepidicella. The sequence continues at coordinate 1,763 of JAUVXK010000005.1, forward strand.
CCGCGCCCGAACAGTCGCGTGGTCTCCACCAGTTCGGCACACACGATCCAGCGCCCGGGCCGTTTGCTCAGATGCGCACCCGGATGGCGATGGAACTTGATACCGCGCGCGCCCAGGTACACGTCTTCCGTGTCGTGCTTGCAGCCGATGTTGCCCAGCAACCCGGCCAGCATGGACAGGTGCAATTGCTCGTAGCTGGCCGGCAGGGTGTTCAGCTTCCAGCCGTGCTCGGCCACCACCGTGTGCAACTGGCTGTGGATGTCGCGCCACTCGCGCACCCGCCGCACGCTGATGAAGTGCTGACGCAGCAGCGCCTCGTACTGCCGGTTGGACAGCTTGTGGGTGGGCGTGCCATCGGCGGCCTGCGCAGCGGCTTGGGCGGTGTGGCTCTTGGGTGTCTTGCCGCCTCGGGCTTCGTCCAGCCACTTCCACAGCTTCAGCGTGCTGGTGAATTCGCTCTTCTCGTCGTCGAACTTGGCGTGCGCCTGATCGGCCTGGGCCTGTGCCTCCATGGGACGCTCGCGCACGTCCTGCACGCTCAAGGCACTGGCAATGATCAGCACCTCATCCAGCGCCTGGCGGTCACGGGCCTCCAGAATCATGCGGCCCACGCGCGGATCCAGCGGCAACTTGGCCAGCTCGGCGCCCAGTTTTGTGAGTTCGTTGGCCTCGTCCATGGCGCCCAGTTCCTGCAACAACTGGTAACCGTCGGTGATGGCCCGGCGGCTGGGCGCTTCCAGGAATGGAAAATCCTCCACGGCGCCCAGGTGCAGCGACTTCATGCGCAGGATCACCGCCGCCAGGGAAGAGCGCAGGATTTCCGGGTCGGTGAATCGCGGTCGGCCGTTGAAGTCGTTCTCGTCGTACAGGCGGATGCAGATGCCGTCGGCCACTCGGCCGCAGCGCCCGGCGCGCTGGTTGGCGGCGGCCTGGCTGATGGGCTCCACCATCAGCTGTTCCACCTTGCTGCGCAGGCTGTAGCGCTTCACCCGCGCCGTGCCCGCATCGATCACGTAGCGTATGCCCGGGACCGTGAGCGAGGTTTCCGCCACGTTGGTGGCCAGCACAATGCGCCGCTCTCGCCCGGGGTGAAAGATGCGGTCCTGCTCGGCCTGGCTGAGCCGCGCAAACAGCGGCAGCACCTCGGCGTTGCGCAGCACCGGCAGGTGGCTGAGATGCTTGCGCAGGTGGTCGGCGGCCTCGCGGATTTCACGCTCGCCGGGCAGGAACACCAGAATGTCACCGTTGTGCGCGCCACCGCGCCACAGCTCGTCCACCCCGTCGGCGATGGCATCGTTCAGGTCAAACTCGCGGCTTTCCTCGAAAGGGCGGTAGCGCACCTCCACCGGGTAGGTACGGCCCGACACCATCAGCACCGGCGCCGGCCCCTTGCGGGAGGCAAAGTGCTGCGCAAAGCGATCGGCGTCGATGGTGGCCGAGGTCACGATGACCTTCAAATCCGGCCGGCGGGGCAAGATCTGCTTGATATAGCCCAGCAGGAAGTCGATGTTGAGGCTGCGCTCGTGAGCCTCGTCGATGATCAGCGTGTCGTAGGCCTTGAGCAGCGGGTCGGTCTGCGTTTCGGCCAGCAGGATGCCGTCGGTCATCAGCTTGACCGACGCGCTTTTGCTCAACCGGTCGTGAAAGCGCACCTTGTAGCCCACCACCTCGCCCAGCGGCGTCCGCAACTCCTCGGCAATGCGGCTCGCCACGGAACTGGCGGCAATGCGGCGCGGCTGGGTGTGACCAATCAGTTGCCCACGCTCTCCCGACTTTGCATTCACGCGCCCCCGTCCCATGGCCAGCGCGATCTTGGGCAACTGGGTGGTCTTGCCGGAACCGGTTTCACCGCAGACGATGACGACCTGATGCTCGCGCAGGGCGGCCTCGATCTCGTGGCGCTTGCCGGAGACGGGCAGGGATTCGGGGAATTCGATCTTCAAAGGTTCGGCCATAAGCAGGCGAAAACGGAGCGGGGAGCAAACTTGCGATTATCCTTGGGGTCTGGTCGCCCGATGGCCAGCCTTCACGCTCACGCCCCATGTCCACGGTTTTCAACTTCACCTTCGTTCCCTGGTTCCGGTCTGTGGCCCCGTACATCCACAAATTCCGCAACCAGACCTTTGTCGTGGGCCTGCCGGGCGAGGCCATTGCCGCCGGCAAGCTGCCCAACCTGGCGCAGGATCTGGCGCTCATCCAGAGCATGGGCGTGCGCATTGTTCTGGTGCACGGTTTTCGGCCCCAGGTGAACGAGCAGCTTCAGGCCAAAGGCCATGAAGCCAGGTACCACAACGGTATCCGCATCACCGACGGCGTGGCCCTGGACTGTGCCCAGGAAGCCGCCGGCCAGTTGCGCTACGAAATCGAAGCCGCCTTCAGTCAGGGCCTGCCCAACACCCCCATGGCCGGCGCCACCGTCCGGGTCATCTCGGGCAACTTCATCACCGCACGGCCGGTGGGCATCGTGGACGGGATCGACTTCCAGCACTCGGGCATGGTGCGCAAGGTCGATGTGGCCGGCATCATGCGCACGCTCGACATGGGCGCCATGGTGTTGCTGTCGCCGTTCGGCTTTTCCCCGACCGGTGAGGCTTTCAACCTCACCATGGAGGAAGTCGCCACCAGCGTCGCCATCGCCCTGCAGGCCGACAAGCTGCTGTTCCTGACCGAAATTCCCGGCATACGGATGAGGCCCGGCGAACCCGTCGGGGACGACAACCCCATCGACACCGAACTCCCCCTGGCCGAGGCCGAACGCATCCTGGCCGGCAATCCGCCCAGCCACCTGCCCACCGACGTGGGTTTCTATCTGCAGCATTGTGTGAAAGCCTGCAAGGGAGGCGTCGAGCGCAGCCACATCATCCCGTTCGCGGTCGACGGCTCGCTGCTGCTGGAGGTCTACGTGCACGACGGCATCGGCACCATGGTGGTAGACGAAAAACTCGAAAGCCTGCGCGAAGCCACCCCCGACGACGTGGGCGGCATCCTTCAGCTGATCGAGCCATTCGAGAAAGACGGCACGCTCGTCAAGCGCAGCCGCACCGAAATCGAGCGCGACGTGGCCAACTACACCATCATCGAGCACGACGGCGTCATCTTTGCCTGTGCGGCGTTGTATCCCTACCCCGAGGCCAAGACGGCCGAAATGGCCGCCCTCACCGTCTCCCCTCAGGCTCAGGGCCAGGGCGACGGAGAAAAAGTCCTCAAGCGCATCGAGCAGCGCGCCCGTTACATGGGGCTGGACAGCATCTTCGTGCTCACCACCCGCACCATGCACTGGTTCATCAAACGGGGCTTCGCGCCGGTCGATGCCGATTGGCTGCCCGAAGCACGCAAGCGCAAATACAACTGGGACCGCCGCAGCAAGGTGTTGGTCAAGAAGCTGGTCTGAGTGTCGGGGCTGCGGGGCTCCAACCGGTCAACGCGCCTTCATACGGTGGACGCCAGCCCAGCCAGATGCTGGCCTCCTCCGCCTGCCGCCGCAGATCGGCGAAATCGCGTCCATGCAGATGAATGATGCCGTAACGGTGGCTGCCCAGCCACTTGAAATCCCGCGCCTGCGCACGTCGACTTTTGGGGTAAGTGAACAGCAGTGCCCCAGGGAATCGCTCCTGCCATGCGCGTTGCTGGGCGCGGGTCGGCTGCGGACAGGACTGCCCAGGGGCGAACACGCGGTACACCAGGCTGGCGGCTGCGCCTCCCACCGGCACGGCAAGCGGCAATTCGGCCGGGTCCATCCCATGCGCCAGGGCCAGGGCCACCGCGTGCAAGTCGATGCCCCGCACCCTCAGGTAGAGGTCGGAGAACTGTGAGGCCATGCGCGGGTTGAACTCGATCACGGTCAACCGGTCGTTGCGCTCATCGTAGAAAAACTCCATGTTGAACTGGCCATGGTCGAATCCCACCGCCGACAGAAAGCGGCGCGCCACGTCCAGCGCCCGCGCCTGGACAGCCGGCGCAAGCCGGCTGGGCAGCTCGAAGCGCATGAAGGCATGGGTACCCGGGTACATGACCGCATCCACAGTGCCCAGGGCTCGGACATCACCGCGAAAAACGTAACCGTCCAGGTTGTACTGCGGCGCCCGAACCGGTTCCTCCACCATCAGGCCATGGGCGGTCTGGTCCGTGCCCAGACGCGACCGAGCCACACGCTCGAAAGGCTCCACGAGCCGACGAATCACCCACTGCTCGGCCCAGCCGAACCGGGTGTGCTGCTCCAGTTCCACGCGGCCGTGCACTTCTTTGGCCAGAACCGAAAAGGCCGCTTTCACCGGCTTGACGAACAGCGGATAGTCCAGAACCTCGGGAATGGGATCGCCAAAGTCCACCTCCAGAGGAATGCACCGCAGGTTGGCTTCCGGCGCCACGCGCCCAAGCACGTTGCGGGCGTGCAGCTTGTGCTGACAGGCCAGCAAGGCCTCCACCGGCGTACCCGGCCACCCCATGCGCTCGGCCAGCAGCGAAGCGACCAGACTACCGAACTGCTCATGGGTGGAAGTTGCAGCCGACCATCCTGAATGCCGGGCCTGGCCTGCCAGCCGGTCTGCATACCGCTCGATGTCGAAGCCCAGCAGACGGACGTTGCTGGGAAACGTCTGCAGATCAAAGCCTCGATGGTCCAGCAGGGCGTTCCAGCGGTGGGCCTGGCGCTCGAACCCCACCGCGCTCCAGCCGTAGGCGAACAGGGTGAGCGTGCGGGTACGGGAGAACGGAAGATCGGGGTGCATGCGTGAAACGGCCTGTAACGACAGCATAACCGGCCGACGACAGCGCGGGGTTCCGCTCCCACGGCACCCACCAAACAAAACGCCCATCCGGTCGGGATGGGCGTCCGCATCGAGCTGACGAGAAGCTTACTGAGTCTTCTCTTCGGTCTTCTGCTCTTCCTTGGCTTCGCCTTCGGCAGCGGTCTCGCCTTCGGCTTTTTCCTCAGCGGCTTCTTCTTTGGCTTCCTCAGCAGCGGGAGCGGCCTGCTCAACAACAGGTGCCGGGGCCGGTGCGGGAGCTTCTTCCTTCTTGCCACAGGCAGCCAGAGCCACAGCTGCCAGCAAGGCAGCGATCAAAACAGACTTGTTCATTTGGGTGAAAAAAATAATAGGGCCGGGACGTCATTCCTCACTGCTTCCGCCTTCCCGATGGGGCAGAAACGAGCGTCGCTCATGCACCAGAATCAACCGCCATGCACCAGCGCGGAGCGAATCATAATCCCGCCGGATTCCCCGGGTTAACCCGAAGAAAAAATTTTTTCACAGCCCTCGATTGCGTTGCCAAATAGCAACATTCAGAGCCCCAAGACCGTCGCGGGGAAAGCGGCTGTGGCAACCTGCCAAGCGGAATCCCAAGCCTGACGCAGCTGCGCGCGACGCGATGCATCCGTCGTGGCCACGACGGTGCAGGACGCCGCATCCAACCCCACCACCACCCACTCCGGGGTCCAGAGCAGCAACCCCGCCTCGCCCAGCCCCGCTTGCGGCCAGGTTCGAGCCTCGAAACGGTGGTCGAAAACCTGGCGCCAGCGAACGAAACGCGGCGCATGCGCCACCAGACCCTTGAAATCTGCCGCCATCATGTGCAGGGTGCCACCATACTGCATCCAGCGGGTCAGGCTGTCCACCACCTCGCGCTCGCCCAGGGGCCAATCGAGAAAGTCTGGAGCGGCCAGCCGCATCTCGCGCCATCCACGCGCCGGCGCCACTGCGAAAGCCTGCCGCACCAACCGCTGAAAATCAGCCTGCCCGGTGAAACGCCCCTCGGGCAAGGCGTTGTCCTCATTCAATGGCGTCTCCTTTCAGATGGAGCCAGCCCGCCTCATGCCACTGGGCGAGCACGGTCTGGGCGTCGGTACTCGCCTGCTGCACCGTCTGTTCGGACAGGTGACGCTGGTCAGCAAGCTCCCGCATCAGGCGAGCGTCGCGGCCACCAGCGCGCAGCGCTTCACCGTTGATGAACACGTGGCGGTCATCGTAGAGCATGCGGGTGCGGCGGTCCAGCTCCACAGCAGCGGTTTGCCAGGGTTGTACGGGCGGGTCGAACCAGACGCGGGGCTTGGGCTCCGTCATGATTTCTCCCAGGGCGAGTCGGACTCCGTCGTCGTCGGCCACGAGGCGGGCGAGGCTGGTGTGGGCGAACTCGACCATCGCCTCGGGCAGGCGCGCCGGGGTGTCGGTGGCGCACTGCGATGGATCGCGGTACAAGGCGGCGTCCTCGTGCTCGTCGGCGAGCCGATGCACCAGTTCCGCCGCCAGCCCCCCGCGCTGCGGGACACGAAAACCGATGGAATAGGTCATGCACTCGCCCTCTTCTGCGACGCCGTCGTGACACCACAGTGGCGGCAGGTAAAGCATGTCCCCGGGCTGCAGCACCCACTCCTCCTCGGGCTCGAAGCGTTGCAGGATTTTGAGCGGCACCCCTTCCTGAAGCCGAAGGTCCTTCTGCCGACCGATGCGCCAGCGCCGGCGGCCATGCGCCTGCAGGAGGAACACGTCGTAGCTGTCCACGTGCGGCCCTACCCCGCCGCCCTCGCTCGCCCAGGAGATCATGAGGTCGTCGAGCCGGGCATCCGGCACGAAGCGGAAACGCTGCATCAGCCGATGCACCGCATCCACATGCAGGTCCACCCCTTGCACCAGCAAGGTCCAGCCGGGTCGCTTGAACGGGGGAAAGGCGGTACGGCCGAAGGGACCGTGGCGCAACCGCCATCCTCCATCCGGCTCATGGACGATGAGCCTGGACTCCACTTCCTCGCGTGCGGCCAGCGCAAACAGTTCGGCACGGCTGAGCAACGGCTCAAAACCCGGCAGTGCCTGTCGGATCAGCAACGGCTTGCGTTGCCAGTGACGACGCATGAACTGGCGTGGGGTCAAGCCAGCCAGCAGCGGTGTGGGAACGTCGACAGACGGGGGGACAGGAACGGTCGCAGAGAAAGAAGTCATGGGACAATTGTCATGCAAAAGCTGCCGCAGCCCTTGGCATCCGGAGGCCGTCGTGTCACCGAATTCAACCCAGGAGAGAACAAGAATGGACACCTTCGTCTGGGACCAGAACATGCTCACGGGCATAACCGAGGTGGACGAGCAGCACCATTCGCTCGTCGATCTGTTCAACGAGCTCAATCAGGGCTTCTTTCACGGAGGGGAACAGGCCACTGCGTCGCACCAGCAGGTTTTCGAGCGACTGATCGATTACGCCCACCTGCACTTCAGTCACGAAGAAGCCCTCATGCGAACCGAAGGCATCGATGCCCGGCACATCCATGTGCACCAGCAGTTGCATGAACAGTTCGTCCAGCAGGTTCACACCATGTGGGAAACGCGGCAGCGCCTGAATCGTCCGGCGGAAACCATCATCGGTTTCCTCACGGCCTGGCTGGGCCTGCACGTCCTGGGCATGGACCAGTCCATGGCCCGGCAGATCGGCATGATCCGCCAGGGACACGACAGCCAGACAGCATTCGATCTGGAAAACCGGCAGGCCGACCCTGCCATGCAATCGTTGTTGCGCATGGTGAGTAACCTGTACCGGGTATTGGCCGAGCAGAACAACGACCTTGCCACCGCCAGCCGGTTGCTGGAGCAGCGTGTCCAGGAGCGCACCCGCGAACTGCAGCAGGTCAACGAGGAGCTCGTCATCGCCAACGAGACGCTCAAGGCCTTTTCCCGGACCGACGGTCTGCTGGGCATCCCCAACCGCAAATACTTCGACGAGCGCCTGGCCGAGGAGCTGGCCACCGCCCGGCGCCAGCAATGGCCGCTGGCGGTGCTGATGATGGATGTGGACCATTTCAAGCGCTACAACGACACGCGGGGACACCAGGCTGGAGACGACTGCCTGAAAACGGTGGCCACGACGGTTCGTCGTACACTCCACCGTGCGACCGATTTTCTGGCCCGCTACGGCGGTGAGGAACTGGTCGCCTTGCTGCCCAACACCGATGGCCCGACCGCCCACCGGGTAGCCGAGCGGATTGTGCAGGCTCTGCAAGCCCTGGCCCTGCCACACGGTGCTTCGGACGTGGCACCCCATGTCACGTTGAGCATCGGTGTGGCCAGCAGGATCCCGGCCACGGTCAGCGAAGGCGTTGCGTTGCTGCGAGAAGCCGACGCCGCACTCTATGAAGCGAAACACAGTGGCCGCAACCGGGCCGTGCTGGCGGCAGTTGCCGGTCAGCCAGCGACCTGAAGCCCCCGACCCAAGACCTGACCTGCCCATGCCTGCAAACACCCTTACATCCGAACCGATGCGTGTCACCCCCCAATGCGTGGTTGCCCTCACCTGGACACTCAAGGACACCCTGGGCGACATCCTGGACCAGCTCGACGAGCCAGTCGAATTTCTGGTGGGTGGACACGACCTGCTCGACAAGATCGATGAAGCCCTACAGGGCCATGCCGCGGGTGACGAACTGGAGCTCCATCTCGAACCCGAACAGGCCTTCGGGGATTACAACGACCAGTTGCTGTTCCTGGAACCCCGTTCGGCCTTTCCTCAAGATCTCGAAGAAGGCATGGCCTTCGAAGGACTCCCCGAGGGTTGCAACCCGCAGGCTCCGTCAGACAAGATCTTCTTTGTCAGCGAGATCTATCCCGAGCATGTCGTGCTGGATGCCAATCACCCCCTGGCCGGCATCGCGCTTCGGGTGGGTCTGAAGATCCACCACGTGCGCGAGGCGACTGTGGACGAAGTGGGCCAGGGAACGCTGGGCACCGGGTTCTTCCGGCTCGACTTCTGAAGGGCGGTCCGTGGGCAAGGGTCAGCCGCGCCCCGTCGAGCCGTAGCCGCCAGCACCGCGCTCGGTGGCGGCAGCAAAGTTGTCCACCAGGCGAAACTGGGCCTGCACCACCGGAACAATCACGAGTTGCGCGATCCGCTCCATGGGCTCGATGGTGAAGGCCACGCCACTGCGGTTCCAGGCACTCACCATGAGCTGCCCCTGATAGTCGCTGTCGATCAACCCCACCAGATTGCCCAGCACGATCCCATGCTTGTGCCCTAGCCCCGAACGGGGCAGGATCAACGCCGCATAGCCCGGATCCTCCAGATGGATGGCCATGCCTGTCGGCACCAGTTGCCAGGCGTTGGGCGCCAACGTCAGGGGCTCGTCCAAACAGGCACGAAGATCCAGCCCCGCGCTGCCAGCCGTGGCATAGGCCGGCAGTGCGTCACGGAGGCGTTTGTCAAGGATGCGGCAATCCACCCGCATCCTCACTCCTGTTCCTCTTCTGGATCACCCCAGGGATTGCTGGACTCACCCCAGCCGGAATCCAGGCCCGGCATGTTGAGGAGTTGCTGGCGCACCGCTTCCGCATCGACTTCCACCGGCGCTTCCAGTTGTCCCGTGACCAGGGTAGGCTGCCAGATCAACAGCGCCACCATCATCACCTGGAGGATGATGAAGGCGATCGACCCCTTGTAGATCTGCTCGGTGGTCACACGCTTGATGGGCTTCTTCGTCACCTGGTCGACATAGTCATTGCGGGCCGCCACGCTGCGCAGGTAGAACAGCGCAAAGCCGAACGGCGGCGTGAGGAACGACGTCTGCAGGTTCATGGCAATGATGATGCCAAACCAGATCAGGTTGATGTCGAGCTTTTCGGCCACGGGGGCCAGCAGCGGCACCCCGATGAACGCGATCTCGAAGAAATCGATGAAGAAGCCCAGCGCAAACACCAGCATGTTCACGAAGATCAGAAAGCCGATCTGACCTCCGGGCAGCTTGTCGAACAGGTGCTCGACCCAGATGTGACCGTCGGCAGCGTTGAAGGTGAACGCAAAGACGGTCGAACCGATCAGGATGAACATCACGAAGATCGACAGCTTGGTGCTGTTCTCCAGTGCTTGCTTGAGCACCGTGAACGAGAGTCGACCACGCACGAAAGCCATGATCAGCGCCCCCAGCGCACCCATCGCACCGCCCTCGGTGGGCGTGGCGATACCCAGGAAAATCGTACCCAGGACCAGAAAGATCAGCAGCAGCGGTGGGATCAGCACGAATGTGACCTGCTGCGCCAGGCGGGACACCAGGTTCAGCCGGAACAGCTTGTTCATCAATGCCAGCCCCAGCGCGAAGAGGGCGGCCATCATGAGCGAAAGAATGAAGGTCTCGTCACGAGGCGCGTCTTGGGTCCGGCCAAGCCACTGCTTCAACAGGTCGTTGTGCACCACCGACCAGGCGTAACCCACGATCGCAGACAACCCCATGAGGACGATCAGCGATTTGTGACCGCTGGCGCCGTTGGGCTCGTTGTAGATGCGGGCCTCCGGCGGCAGTGCGGGCACCCAGTGGGGCTTGGCGATCGCGACGCCGAAGATGAACAGCAGGTACAGGGCCACCAGCATCAGGCCGGGAATCAGTGCCCCGGCGTACATGTCACCCACAGAGCGGCCGAGCTGGTCAGCCAGGACGATCAGCACCAGCGAGGGCGGCAACGCCTGCGCCAGGGTGCCGGACGCGGTGATCGTACCTGTGGCGATCGAACGGTTGTAACCATAGCGCAGCATGATCGGCAGGGAGATCAGGCCCATGGAGATCACGGCGGCCGACACCACGCCTGTGGTGGCGGCCAGCAACGCTCCCACCAGGACCACGGCCACGCCCAGGCCACCACGGACCGGACCAAAGACCTGACCGATGGTTTCCAGCAGATCTTCGGCCATGCGACTGCGCTCGAGCACGATGCCCATGATCGTGAAGAACGGGATGGCCAGCAACGTGTCGTTCTGCATGATGCCGAAGACCCGCAGCGGCAAGGCGTTGAACAGGCTGGCCGGGAACAGGCCCAGCTCCATGCCGATGAGCCCGAAAAAGAGTCCCGTGGCGGCGAGCGAGAACGCCACCGGGAACCCCATGATCAGGAACAGGAAGAGCCCCACAAACATCAGGGGCACAAAATTGTTGGTGAGCAATTCGATCATGATGCCTGCCCCCCGTTAGAGGCGGCCTTCGCGGCTTTTTCCGATTCGGCGATTTCCTTGGCCAGCATCTCCGTTTCGCTGGGTCCGGTGTGGTCGAGCGGGTCCGGTCCACCCCCGTACAGGAAATGGAAGCGCTTGATCAGCTCCGACAGTCCCTGCAGGCCCAGTAGGGCAAAGCCCATGGGAATCAGCAGGTAGGCGGGCCAGCGAATCAGGCCTCCGGCGTTGGAGGACACTTCACCACTGTGCCAGGCCCGCTCGAACACGGGCCAGCCCATCTTGGCGATCATGTAGCACAGGGGGAGCAGGAAAACGACGATGCCGATCACGTCGATCCAGTTGCGCGCGCGGGCCGACAACCGGCTGGCCACCACGTCGATGCGGACGTGGGCATTGCGAAGAAAGGCGTAGCCTCCACCCAGCAGGAACACGGCACCGAAGAGGTACCACTGGATTTCGAGGTAGGCGTTGGAGCTGACGCTGAACGCGTAGCGACTGATGGCGTTGCCCGCGCTGATCAGCGTGGCCGCCAGGATAAACCACATCATCAACTTGCCAACCGCGCCGTTGAGGGTGTCAACCGCACGCGAAAAAAGCAGGAGGAATTTCATAGGAGCATACCTTCACAGACCCGATCGATCCGTGACTCGTTCGAAAGCAAAGAGTTCGTTTGCCGCACCGGACAACAAAACGCCCCGCACGGCAGCGGGGCGTCCGATTTTGACCGATGACGGGCAAGTTTACAGGCGTGCGGCCTGCATGTAGCTGTCGAAACGCGCTTCGGTGAAGCGGAACCACAGGTTGGCGTCGCGGCGGAAGGCCGAATAGTCTTCGTAGATCTTCTTCCAGCGCGGGTTGGTGTCGTTCAGTTCACCGTACAGCTCCATGGAGGCGCGGAAAGCGGCATCCATGACGGAGCGCGGGAACGCCTCCAGCTTGGTGCCACCAGCCACCAGGCGCTTAAGGGCCTGCGGGTTGCGGGCGTCGTACATGGCCTGCATGGTGGTGTGGGCATGCGAGGCGGCGGCCGTCACGATGGCCTTGTACTCGTTCGACAGCGCATTGAAAGCCGCCTTGTTGACGTACAGGTCCAGTTGCGCACCACCTTCCCACCAGCCGGGGTAGTAGTAGAACGGAGCCACACGCTGGAAGCCGAGCTTCTCGTCGTCGTACGGACCCACCCACTCAACGGCGTCGATGGTGCCACGCTCCAGCGCCTGATAGATCTCGCCACCGGGGATGTTCTGCGGAACGGCACCCAGCTTGCTCATGACCTTGCCGGCGAAACCACCGACACGGAACTTCAGGCCCTGCAGGTCAGCCGGCGACTTGATTTCCTTGCGGTACCAGCCGCCCATCTGAGCACCGGTGTTGCCCATCGGGAAGTTCACGATGTTGTAGGCGTCATAGAACTCGCGGAACAGTTTCAGACCGTTGCCGTCGTAGAACCAGGCGGTCAGCTGGCGGCTGTTCAGACCGAAAGGAATGGCGGTACCGATGGCAAACGTGTCGTCCTTGCCGAAGAAGTAGTAGGGAGCGGTGTGGGCACACTCGACGGTACCGGCCTGGACGCCATCCACCACACCGAACGCGGGCATCAGTTCACCGCCGGGGTGCACCGACACCTGGAAACGACCACCGGTGGCGTCGGAAACCGCCTTGGCGAACACATCAGCGGCACCGAAAATGGTGTCGAGGGCACGCGGGAAGCTTGATGCCAGACGCCAGCGAACCGCCGGCTGCGCGCTGACGATGGCCGGGGCGGCGCCCGCAGCCAGCACACCAGCAATACCGGCATTCTTGATGAGTGATCGACGATCCATGTATGACTCCGAACGTGTGAGAGTTTATGACGGGCCGGCTTTGACGGACGTGTCTGACCGGGTGCCGCGAATTTTAGGCGTCCGGATCGGCCCTCCACGGCCGTACAAACCCTAGTTTCATTGTTTCGGGGTTTGAAAAAATATCAAAGACTCACTCAGCGGCATTCACAACTTTCAATGCTGGCGAAGGAACCCCCTGGATGCGGAAGCGATCCCGGATCGCCGCCGCGATGCCTGATGCATCCAGCCCCAGCATGGACAGCAGTTTGGCTGGATCGCCATGCTCGATGAACCGGTCGGGCAGTCCGAGCATGAGCACGGGCTTCTCGCATCCGCGCGACTGCAGGCACTCCAGCACCGCAGCCCCCGCCCCTCCGGAAACTGCGCCCTCCTCCAGCGTCACGAGCACATCGTGGCTGGCGGCCAGTTCCATCACCAGATCCTCGTCCAACGGCTTGGCCCAGCGCATGTTCGCCACGGTCGCATCCAGGTCTTCGGCGGCGTCCATCGCCGGGTAGAGCAAGGTGCCAAAGGCCAGAATCGCAATGCGGTTGCCCCGGCGGCGTACCTCGCCCTTGCCGTAAGGCAGGCCCTCGAGGTCCTGAGGCAAGGGGGCGCCGATCCCCGCCCCCCTCGGATAGCGAACCGCCACCGGATGGTTCTGGGCAAAAGCGGTGGACAACAGGCGATAGCACTCCGCCTCGTCGGCTGGGCAGGCCATGGCCATGTTGGGCACGCAGCGCACAAACGGAATGTCGTAGGCTCCCGCATGGGTCGGGCCGTCGGCACCGACGATGCCCGCCCGGTCAAGCGCAAACACCACCGGCAGGTTCTGCAACGCCACGTCGTGGATCATCTGGTCGTAGGCGCGTTGCAGGAAGGTGGAATAAATGGCCACCACCGGCTTGAGCCCTTCGCAGGCCATCCCTGCCGCAAACGTCACCGCGTGCTGCTCGGCGATGCCGACGTCGTGATAGCGCGCCGGGAACCGGCGGTGGAACTCCACCATGCCCGAGCCTTCGCGCATGGCGGGGGTGATGCCGACGAGGCGCGGGTCGTGCCCGGCCATGTCGCACAGCCACTGGCCGAACACCTGGCTGAAGGTGGGCTTGGGCGCCTGCGCCGGCTGCTGAAGGCCGACCTTGGGGTCAAACTTGCCGGGGCCGTGATAAGCGATCGGGTCGGCCTCGGCCAGCTTGTACCCCTGCCCCTTGCGGGTGACCACATGCAGGAACTGCGGACCGTCGAGCTCGCGGATGTTCTGCAGCGTGGGAATGAGGGAGTCGAGATCGTGCCCGTCGATGGGGCCGATGTAGTTGAAGCCGAACTTCTCGAACAGCGTGGCCGGCACCACCATGCCCTTGGCCTGCTCTTCCAGGCGCTTGGCCAGCTCGAACAGCGGCGGTGCCACGCTCAGCACCTGCTTGCCCATCTGCTTGGCGGCGGAATAGAAGCGACCGCTCATCAGCTGTGCCAGGTAACGGTTCAGCGCCCCCACCGGCGGGCTGATGGACATGTCGTTGTCGTTCAGGATGACCAGCAGCTTCGCGTCCGCCACGCCCGCGTTGTTCAGCGCCTCGAAGGCCATGCCGGCGGTCATGGCCCCATCGCCGATGACAGCGATGGCGTGCCGGTCTTCGCCCTTGAGCTTGGCGGCCATGGCCATGCCCAGCGCCGCAGAGATGCTGGTGGAGGAATGCGCGGTGCCGAAGGTGTCGTACTCGCTTTCGGTGCGCACCGGGAAACCGCTGATGCCACCCAGTTGGCGCAGGGTGGGCATGCGCTCACGCCGCCCGGTCAGGATCTTGTGCGGATAGGTCTGGTGGCCGACGTCCCAGACGATGCGGTCGTGCGGGGTGTCGAACACGTAATGGAGCGCCACCGTCAGCTCCACCGTGCCGAGGTTGGAACTGAGGTGTCCACCCGTCCTGGCCACGCTGTGCAGCAGGAATTCGCGCAGTTCGTCCGCCAGCGGGCGCAGTTGCTGTCGTGGCAGGCGCCGCAGGTCGGCCGGGGATTGGATGGTATCGAGCAAACCGTTCATGAGCCGTCTTCCCTGTGTGGTCACGCGCTGGCAATCAGTGCGTGCGGCGGACCACCCAGTCCGCCAGATGTTGCAAACGATCGGCCCGCGTCAGACCGCCGGTGCCCAGCGCTTCGTGCGCCCGGTCGAGCAGGGTGTCGGCATACCGCCGCGCGCCATCAAGCCCCAGCAGCGAGACGAAGGTGGGCTTGTCCGCGGCGGCATCCTTGCCGGCGGTCTTGCCCAGGGTGGCGGTGTCGGCCACCACGTCGAGCACGTCGTCCACGACCTGGAAGGCCAGCCCCAGGGCCTCGCCATAAGTCGTCAGCGCTGCCAGCGCGCGCTCGTCGGCACCAGCCGCCTTCGCCCCCATCTGCACGCTGGCCAGCAGCAGGGCACCGGTCTTGCGGCGGTGCATCTCTTCCAGGCGGGCCTGGGTCAGCACCTGCCCCACCTCCGCCAGGTCGATGGCCTGCCCGCCGGCCATGCCGGCATGGCCGGCCGCACGGGCCAGGCAACGAGACAGGCGTGCAGCCAGGGCTTCATCGGGGATGTCAAGCAGCCACTCGAAGGCCAGGGCCTGGAGGGCGTCACCCGCCAGTAGAGCCTGGGCCTCTCCGTACTGAACGTGCACGGTGGGTTTGCCGCGCCGCAGCACGTCGTTGTCCATGCAGGGCAGATCGTCGTGCACCAGGGAGTAGGCATGGATCAGTTCGACGGCACAGGCCGCCCGCATGACTGCGGGGGACCGGTCACCGCCCACCGACTCGGCTGCAGCCAGCGCCAGCAAGGGCCGCAGGCGCTTGCCACCGTCCAGAACCGCGTAGCGCATGGCGTCTCCCAGACCGGCGGGGGCATCGTACGGCAACCACGCCTGCAAGGCAGATTCGACAGCGGACAGAGCGTCTTCCACCCAGGTTTTGAAAGGCGTCATCGGCACTTGTGTCATCCTGCAGCTCCTGTCCAGGGACGGGGCTCACCGTTGTCCATCACCTGAATTTGCTGCTCGACAGCGTCCAGCTTGGCCCGACACAGACTCAGCAGCGCGGCCCCACGCTCGTATTGCACGAGCAGTTCCTCCAACGGGAGTTGGCCGGCCTCCAGCCGGGACACGAGTGCCTCGAGCTCCTGCATGGCGGCTTCGTAGGTGTCGGGCAGATCGGCGGCCTGGGACGTGGAGGGGGGTTTGGGCATGGCAATGGGCGTGTATCCGGCTTTGCGGCAACGGCTGCGGGAAACATTCCATTTTAGGCGGAAGCCCCGATCGCGTGGACAGGACATGGGGCTTGCCGGGTGAATGGCCGGGGACTTCGGGCCCTACTGGATTTTTTGGTCACAACTGAGACAATGGTCTCTGGATTCCAGTTTCGGGAGTTGAACATGCGACTCGCCACCGGAGCCCCGCTGCGATGAAGCGCCCCCCGCTCTACAGCAGTGCGCGCTCGTCCCACATGGACGTGCCTTCCCCGGCACCACCGATCGCTGCCAGCGAGGCCGCGGGTGTCGGGCCGGCATCCCGCTTGCAGGCCATCAGCCAGCGATTGCGGCCCAACTGGCGACTGGCGACCCTGCCCTGGTCGCTGGCCGCCTTGCTGGCCGGGCTGCTGATTGCCGGAGGATGGCGCTTGCCCACGCAGCCGCCGCTGACGCAGCGCGCCATCGACGAGGCCGTGTTGCATGCCCTCAACACCCATACCCTGCCTTCTCCGGCTGCACGTGCCTACGAGGCTGTGATCCCATCGGTGGTGCGGGTGACGGCGCTGGTGCGGCACCCCACTTCCGGCGAGCTGGTCGAGCATGGCACGGGCACAGGGGTGGTGATCGTGGACCGGGGCGTGATCCTGACCAACCTGCACGTGGTGGCCACCGCCGACACGATCCGGGTGGATTTTTTCGACGGCTCCGAATCCACAGCCAGCCTGGTCGGCCTGCAGGCCGAGAACGACCTTGCCGTGCTCCAGGCCCATGAGGTGCCTGATGACCTGATCCCCGCCACCATGATCACCACCGCCGACCTCCTGCCCGGCGACCAGGTGGTGGCCGTGGGCCACCCGTTCGGCATCGGGCCTTCGGTCTCATCCGGGGTGGTGTCGGGGCTGCAACGCTCCTTCACCTCGCCCGATGGCGACGTGACCATGCACAACCTCATCCAGTTCGATGCCGCCGCCAATCCGGGTAACTCCGGCGGCCCCCTGGCCACCATGAGCGGCGAGGTGGTGGGCATCGTCACCGCCATCTACAACCCGAATCGCCAGCGCACCTTTGTCGGCATCGGGTTCGCCGTGCCGATCGAAAACGCCGCCCAAGCCGCCGGCCTGCCCCCGTTCTAACCCACCAGAAAGGCCCCCATGAGCAGCACCCCCACCGATCAGGCCCAACGGATGGAACGCATCCTGTACGAGGTCAAGCGCGTCGTCGTCGGGCAGGACCGCTTTCTGGAACGGGTGATGGTGGCCATGCTGGCCCAGGGCCACCTGCTGGTCGAAGGCGTGCCGGGCCTGGCCAAGACGCTCACCGTCAAGACG
Source organism: Burkholderiales bacterium (assembly GCA_030603635.1). GTDB lineage: Bacteria > Pseudomonadota > Gammaproteobacteria > Burkholderiales > Burkholderiaceae_C > Tepidicella. Next base: position 19,045 of record JAUVXK010000005.1, read on the forward strand.
CTGGCCCAGGCCGTGCACGGGGGGTTCAAGCGCATTCAGTTCACCCCCGACCTGGTGCCGGCGGACCTGGTCGGGACCCGCATCTACAACCAGAAGACCTCCGAGTTCAGCACCACGCTGGGCCCCGTGTTCACCAACCTGCTGCTTGCCGACGAAATCAACCGCGCTCCGGCCAAGGTGCAGAGCGCCCTGCTGGAGGTGATGCAGGAACGGCAGGTCACCATCGCGGGCGAAACCCACCGGGTGCCCGAGCCGTTCCTGGTCATGGCCACCCAGAACCCCATCGAGACCGAGGGCACCTACCCACTGCCCGAGGCCCAGGTGGACCGCTTCATGATGAAGGTGCTGGTGGACTACCCCACCGACGAGGAGGAGGCCGTCATCGTCGAACGTGTCACCGGCCCGCGCATCGACATCGCGGCCGTGGCCACCACCGACCAGCTGGCCACCCTGCAACAGCACTGCCGCCAGGTGTACGTGGACCCGTCACTGGTGCAGTATGCGGTCAAGCTGGTGTCGGCCACCCGCCGACCGCAGGACCATGGGCTGGGTGAATTGCAGCGCTTCATCACCTTCGGCGCCAGCCCACGCGCGACGATCTCGCTCACCGAGGGGGCCCGTGCGCTGGCCCTGCTGCGTGGCCGCACCTACGCCCTGCCCGAAGACATGACCGACCTGGTGCCCGATGTCCTGCGGCATCGGCTGGTCCTCTCCTACGAGGGACTGGCCGAGGGGCTGAACAGCGATGCCCTGATCGACCGCATCATGGGCCGCATTCCGGTACCGGCCAAGCCGCTGGCCCACGAGGCCATGGCCAAGGTTGCCTGAGGAGCCGGCCATGTGGTGGAGGCGACGACAAGCGGCCAACGAAACGACCCCCGGCCACACGCCGTCAGATACGGCGACTCCCGTTCATCCGCGCGAGGCCGAAGCCCTGCTCCACCGCCTGGAGTGGACCGTGCTGCGACGGCTGGACGGTCAGGTCCAGGGCGAACACCGCACCCTGATGCGCGGCGGCGGACTCGATCTGGCGGACCTGCGCGAATACCAGCCCCACGACGACGTGCGTCGCATCGACTGGAACGTGACCGCCCGCCTGCAGTCCCCCCACGTCCGGCAGTTCCTTGAAGACCGAGACCTTACCGTCTGGTTTGTCATCGACGCCAGCCCTTCGCTGCACTTCGGCTCCGGGGAACGAAGCAAACAACAGGTACAGCGGGAATGGGTGGCCGTGCTGGCCCGGCTGCTGACGCGCCATGGCAACCGGGTGGGTGCGCTCATCTATGGCGCCGGCCCCACGCGCATGCTGCCCACACGGGGCGGTCGTGAGCAGGTGTTGCGCCTCATTCAAACCCTCACCGAGGCCCAGCGCGCCCATGCCCAGCCCGACGCAAGGGGCAACACCCGACTCACCGAGTGGCTGCATGCCGCAGGCCAGTTTGCGCGTCGGCGCAGCGCGGTGTTCGTGGTGTCGGACTTCATCAGCGCCCCGGGCTGGGAGCAGCCCCTGGGTCAGCTGGCGGTGCGGCACGATGTGCTGGCCGTGCGGCTGTTCGACCCCCTGGAACTGCAGTTGCCCGATCTGGGGCTGCTCCCCCTGTACGACGCCGAAACCGGTGAACGCCTCTGGGTGGACACGCATGATCAGGGTTTTCGCGAACGCTTCCAGCGTCTGGCCTCGGAGCGCGAAACCCGGCTGCGCGAGGCTCTGGTGCGCGCCGGCGTGGACACGCTGGAGCTCTCGACCGACGACGACCTGGGCACCGCCCTGCTTCGGCTGTCTGCCCTGCGCAAGCGCCGGCCCCCCGGAGTGAGAACCGCATGAACCTGCCGCTGACCTTCTTCTGGCCCCAGTTGCTCTGGCTGTTGCTGGCCGTACCCCTTCTGGTGCTTGTGTATGTGCTGCTGTTACGGCGCAAGCGCCAGACCGCGTTGCGCTACGCAAGCCTGTCACTGGTCAAGGAGGCCATGGGTGGCCGAGGCTGGCGCCGCCACGTCCCACCGGTGCTTTTCCTGATGGCACTCACCGCCATGCTCCTCGCCGCGGCCCGGCCCTTTGCCGTGATCGTTCTGCCCAACAGCCAGCAGACCATCATCCTGGCCATGGACGTGTCTGGCAGCATGCGGGCCACCGACGTTGAGCCCAACCGTCTGGTGGCTTCACAGAATGCCGCCAAGGCCTTCCTTGCCGAATTGCCACGCCACATCAAGGTCGGGATCGTGGCGTTCGCCGGCACCGCCCAGGTGGTGCAGCAGCCCACCCTGAACCGCGAAGACCTGGCCGCCGCCATCGACCGCTTCCAGCTCCAGCGCGCCACGGCCATCGGCAGCGCCATCGTGGTGTCGCTGGCCGAGATCTTCCCGGACGAAGGCATCGACCTCGCTGACATCCTCTACGGCCAATCGCCCCAACGGGGGCGATCCCTCGATCAATCCACGGCCGAGCGCCCTCCCCACCAGCCGGTGCCACCAGGCTCCTACGGCTCGGCAGCCATCATCCTGCTCACCGATGGCCAGCGCACCACCGGGGTGGACACCCTGCAAGCCGCCCAGATGGCCGCCGAGCGCGGAGTGAAGATCTACACCGTGGGCGTGGGCACGGTGGAGGGGGAAACCATCGGCTTCGAGGGTTGGTCGATGCGCGTGCGACTCGACGAAGAAACCCTCAAGGAAGTGGCCTTGCGTACCCACGGTGAGTATTTTTACGCCGGCACGGCCGATAACCTGCGCCAGGTCTACCAGGCGCTGGGCTCAAGTCTCACCCTGGAGAAGAAGGAAACGGAAATCTCCGGTCTGCTGGCCCTGCTTGGCGCCCTGCTGGCTCTGATGTCGGCCGGCCTGTCGCTGTGGTGGTTCAACCGTATCGCCTGAACCACAGTTCCCCCTGCGCGAGTGTCAACCCAAAATAGAGATGTCCCCTTCTGAGCCGAATAGAGATGTCCCCTGAGGTCTGGGACATTGGTGTTGAAGGCTCAACCGCTGGGGCTGGGTTGCGCTGGGCGTAGCCCGTAGCCAGCCTGCCCCAGCGGGGGCGTGCTGACGTGGGTGTCTGGCTGCTGTATGCCCTGTGCCCGCATGCTGTCGTGCATGTCGATCAATGCCTTGAGCTTGCCGATCTTTCGTCTCTCCTGGCTCAGCACATCGACTCGCTGGTTGACGCTCTTGCCATCGGCCAGCTTTTTGCGAGCCAGGTGCTCATGCACCACATAGGCTTTGTGCGCCAGGGGGTGCCCCCGGTAGAGCAGCTCCAGTCGCCCATCGGCGTACTGGGCAATATCCACCTTCGATCGGCCTTGGGGTGCATGGGGCTGCCCTGGGGTGATCCAAATCTGGCTGCCCTCGAACTGGCACGACAGCTGGGCGCTGAGTGTGCGCTGGTGGTGTACCGAACAAATCCGTGCCAGCGCCTGCTCGCTGCCCGTATAGAGGCGGTGGGCGTCTTCACGCTCGCGTGGTTCGAGCGCAAAGCGCTCGTTGTGCTGCGCCAGGTAGCCTGGCAACCACGCATTGGCCGCCTGTCTGTCGCTGATACCGGCCAGCCGCATGGCTTTGCACAGGCGGTCCTGCAGGGTCTGAAACAACCGCTCCACCCGGCCCTTGGCCTGCGGGCTGTGCGCGCAGATGGGCTCGATGTGCAACTGCAGCAAGGCGCGCTCGAACTGCGTGGGCTCGGGGTCTTCGCTGTCGTGTTTGGTGAAGATGCTGTGGCGGTCGCTATAGTACGCCAGCGGCACCCCGCAGCAGCTGACGTGCGCTTGCAGCAGCGCGAGGTAGGCCTGTGTGGTCTCGCCGGCAAAGAAGCGCGCAGCGAGCACCTCGCCGGTGGCGTCATCGATAAAGGCGATCAGGCAGCACTTGTCGGCACGGCCCTCGAACCAGTCGTGGTGGCTGCCGTCGATTTGCACCAGCTCGCCGCGCCGCCCCCGGCGCTCGCGAGGACTGTGCTGGCGGGCAGCACGGCGCTTCTTGGCCTTCCACCAGCCGGCTTCGATCAACCAGCCGCGCAAGGTCTCGGCGCTGATGCGCTGCCCATGTTGGCTCAGCAGGTACTCGCTGGCCAGCTGAGGGCCAAAGTCCGGGTAGTGCTGCTGCACCAGCGCCAGGATGGCGTTCTTGCGCTCGGGCGCAATGCGGCGGTTGCTGGGCTGGCCCCGGCGTTTGCTGACCAGCGCTTGCGCCCCGTCCCTCTTGTAGTCACGACACAGCCGCTTGACCTGTCGCACCGACAAGCCCAGTTGCTGGGCCGCCAGCGCCTGAGGTACAGCACCGCCCACCACACGCTGAATCACACCCAGTCGATTCGCTTCTCGTTCACTCAACATCACCCTCGCATCCGCCACCATCTCATATCCCCCAAATCCTCGAAGGGGACATTTGTATTTTGGGCACAGGGGACATTACTACTTTGGGTTCACAGTTCCCCCTGCGCGAGAACCCCCGGGGTACAATCCCGGTCCCTTTTTCAACTCAATGGGAGTTGTTTCACCCTTCCCGCGCTGATCCGTTCATTCGTATCAATCAAAGCGCTTCCCTGCCCCTTCATAGGGGGAGTCTTTAGGTCAGGACCACCATGTCTGATTTGAGTCTTCAATTGCAGCAGGCCGCAAGCCAATTGCCCGTTTCCAGTTACTTCGACGAGGCGCTGTTCCGGCGCGAACTGGAGACCATCTTTCAGCGCGGGCCCCGCTATGTGGGGCACATGAACGCCGTACCCAACGTGGGTGACTACTTTGCCCTGCCCCAGGAGGGCGAGGGCCGTGCACTGGTGCGCACCGCCAATGGCGTGGAACTGGTCAGCAACGTCTGCCGCCATCGCCAGGCCGTCATGCTCAAGGGCCGCGGCAACCTCGGCGAAAACCAAAGCGGGCACGCGGGTGGCAACATCGTCTGCCCCCTGCATCGCTGGACCTATGCCGGCGGCTCCGCCATGGGCAATCTGGGTGAACTCATCGGTGCCCCCCACTTCGCCCAGGACCCCTGCCTGAACCTGCAGCGCTACCCTCTGCGCGAATGGAACGGCCTGCTGTTCGAGGACAATGGGCGCGACATCGAGGCCGATCTGGCCAACATGGGCCCACGCAGCACCCTCAACTTCGACGGCATGGTGCTGGGCCACGTGGAACTGCACACCTGCAACTACAACTGGAAGACCTTCATTGAGGTCTACCTGGAGGACTACCACGTCGTGCCCTTCCACCCCGGACTGGGCAACTTCGTGACCTGCGACGACCTGAAGTGGGAGTTCAAGCCCGAGTACTCGGTGCAGACCGTGGGCATACAGAACCTGCTCGGCAAGAGCGGCAGCCCGGTGTACCAGAAGTGGCACGACGTGCTCATGCAGTACCGCAATGGCGAACTGCCCGAGCAGGGTGCCGTGTGGCTGACCTACTACCCCCACATCATGGTGGAGTGGTACCCGCATGTGCTCACCGTGTCCACCCTGCACCCCCTCAGCGTGGACAAGACCTTGAACATGGTGGAGTTCTACTACCCTGAAGAGATCGTGGCCTTCGAACCCGAATTCATGAAAGCGCAACGAGCCGCCTACATGGAAACCTGCATCGAAGACGACGAGATCGCCGAGCGCATGGACGCTGGCCGCAAGGCTTTGCTGGAACGTGGCGCGAACGAGGTCGGCCCCTACCAGAGCCCCATGGAAGACGGTATGCAGCACTTCCACGAGTGGTACCGCGCCCGCCTGGGCGGGCATCTGCCGGGGTAAATCATCACCCCAGTCCACGCACGCCCCCACAGTGTCCAGACCATCCAGGCCCTCTGGATGGTGCTGGGCGCTTTTCTCTTCGCGACCATGGGGGTGTGCATCAAGTTTGCCTCCGACCACTTCAACAGCTTCGAGATCGTCGCCTATCGCGGCATGATCGGGGTCGTGTTCCTGATCTTTCTCACCCGCTCGCGCGGGGTGTCCCTGCGCACCCAGGTCCCCATGATGCATTTCTGGCGCAGCGTGGTCGGGGTCACGGCGCTGGTCACCTGGTTCTATTCCATCTCGGTGCTGCCGCTGGCCACGTCCATGACGCTGAACTACATGAGCAGCATCTGGATCGCGGCTTTTCTGCTCGGTGGCGCACTGCTGCTGCAAAAATCGAGCGCTCCGGTGCGCCAGCAGGGCCCGCTGTTCCTCACGGTGCTGGCGGGCTTCGCCGGGGTGGCCATGGTACTGCGCCCCACATTCGACGAGCAGCAGGTGCTCGGCGGGCTTTCGGGGCTGATGTCGGGCCTGGTGTCGGCGTTGGCCTATCTGCAGGTGGCGGCGCTTGCGCGTGCGGGGGAACCGGAAAGCCGCACGGTGTTCTATTTTTCCATCGGGGCCACGCTGGTCGGTCTGGTCGGCATGGTCCTGTTCGGTTTCAACGCCTGGACCTGGCCGAGCGCGCTGTGGTTGCTGCCCATCGGCCTGCTGGCGGTACTCGGTCAGTTGTGCATGACGCGCGCCTACGCCAGTGGAGCCACCCTGGTCGTGGCGAACCTGCAATACTTCGGCATCGCTTTCGCCGGGGCTTACAGCATCCTCGTGTTCGGCGACCAACTGCCACTCGTCGGCTGGCTGGGCATGGCGGTGATCGTGGCCAGCGGCATCGCCGCCACCTTCCTGCGCGAACGCGCCGTCCCCAAAATGCCTGCGGAGGAACACGCATGACACCGTACACCACCCTCATCACCGCCGAGCAGTTGATGGCCCTGCAGGCCAGCGGCCAACCATTGATGGTGTTCGATTGCAGCGCCGATCTGATGAACCCTGCAGCCGGGGACTCCCTGTACGCCGAAGCGCACATCCCTGGCGCGGTGTACATGCACCTGGAGCGTGACCTGAGTGAGCACACCGGCTCAGCCGATGCCGCCTCCGGTGGACGGCACCCCCTGCCCTCACGCGACGCCTTTGCCGCCCGCCTGCGCAGCAAGGGGTTCGGTGCAGGCATGCAGGCCGTGGTCTACGACCGACAGGGCATGCAGTACTGCGGCCGGCTGTGGTGGATGCTGAAATGGTGCGGGCACGAACCCGTGGCCGCGCTGGACGGTGGCCTGCCCGCCTGGCGTGCCGCCGGTGGCGCCATCGAAACCGGCCCGTCATCCAGCACCCCCACGCCCAGCGATTTCTCCCTGCGCGATCCGCTGGCACTGACCATGGGCGCCCACACCCTGGCCCAACAGCTCGGCACGGCGGGGCAAACCGTCATCGATGCCCGAGCACCCGCCCGTTACCGTGGTGAGACCGAACCGCTGGACCCCGTGGCGGGCCACATCCCCGGCGCACTCAATCGCCCGTTCAGCGACAACTTCCTGCCCGATGGGCGTTTCAAGCCTGCCGCCCAACTGCGTGCCGAGTTTGACGCCCTGCTCGCGGGCCGCGAACCAAGTGGCGTGGTGCACCACTGCGGGAGCGGCATCACGGCGGTCCCCAACCTGCTGGCCATGGAACTTGCGGGTCTGGGGCGGGCGACCCTGTTTCCCGGCAGTTGGAGCGAGTGGTGCAACACCCCAGGCCTGCCGTGCGCACGGGGATGACTCCCCGGTTTTGCGGTAGCCGCCTCAGTGTGAGTGGGCCAATCCGCTGACCACGGTGACCAGGCCGATCCCCACCGCCAGCCATGCCACCTGTGCAGCCGTTTCACGCAATGTGAGACGCTTTTGCAACTGTGGGATCAGATCCGCCAGCGCCACATAAACAAAACTGCTGGAAGCCAGCACGAGAAAGTAGGGAAGATAGTCCTCCAGCCTGTTCACCAGCCAGTACCCGAACAGGCCGCCCACGGCCGTCACGGTACCGGCCATCGACACCTTGATGATCGCTGCCCGCCGGGTACCGGAGGTCTGTCGTAGCACCACCAGATCGCCCATGTGATGCGGTACCTCGTGCGCGAGCACGGCCAGGGCCGCCACCACGCCCAGGCGGACATCCGCCAGGAATGCCGAAGCGATGAGAATGCCGTCACCAAAGGCATGCACGCTGTCGCCGGCCAGCACGCTCCATCCACCGGAGCGGGACTCACCATGGACGTGACCGTGATGATGGTGGTGCCCACCAGCGTGCGCATGGGCACTGGCATGCACATGGTGGACATGTCCATTCGGGCTCCGTGCGGGCAAGTGATGGTGCTCATGCCCGTGGTGCCAGAGCTCTGCCTTGTCGAGGAGAAAGAAGAAAACCAGCCCCACCAGCAACAGGGCAAACAGGTCGTGAGCACCAGCTGCGCTCTCGAACGCCTCAGGCAAGAGGTGCATGAAAGCCGTTGCCATCAAAGCCCCGGCCGCCAGACTCAGCATGTGCTGGGTGTAGCGGGCCAGCACGCCCAGACTGATCACGGCGGCCAGCCAGACGCTGCCCACCCCGGCCACGATGGTCCCGAGCAAAATCGCGAACAAGGTCATGAAGTTGGATATATCGTTTATCTGAAAACGACTTTACCTGAACCGTCAAGCCCTGCCGCGCCAGGCATCAGGCAACCCCGTGCCGCTTGAACCAGGCCAGGCAGCGCTTCCATGCGTCGTCGGCCGCTTCCTTGCGGTAGGTTGGCCGGTAATCGGCGTGGAAGGCATGGGGTGCATCAGGGTAGATCACGAATTCGGACGCCCTGGAAGCGGCATTGCCCTGGGCCAACAAGCCCTTCATCTGTTCGACGGTGCTCAGCGGAATGCCGTCGTCGGCACCACCATACAGACCCAACACCGGACCCTGCAGCTGCTTGGCAATATCCACTGGATGCCGGGGTTGCAAGTCGTTGCTCTGACCGACGAGGCGCCCGTACCAGGCCACTCCCGCCTTGATGCGGCGCTGATGCGCCGCATACAGCCAGGTCTGACGACCACCCCAGCAGAAACCGGTCACACCCACCTTGTTGACGTCGCCGCCGTTGGCAGCGGCCCAGTCGATGCAGGCGTCCAGATCGGCCGCCACCTGCGCATCTGGCACCTTGGAGACGACCTCGGCGATCAGGCGGGCGATCTCGCCATAGCTCTGGGGGTCTCCCTGGCGATCAAAGAGCTCCGGGGCCAGGGCGAGGTAGCCTGCCTGTGCAAAGCGGCGTGCGGTATCGGCGATGTATTCATGCACCCCGAAGATCTCGGACAGCACGAGCACCACCGGCAGCCCGGTCTTGCCAGCGGGGGCTGCCCGGTACACCGGTACACCGTGGCCAGCGACCTGGATCGTGAATTCACCCACGGTCAGGCCATCGGCAGGCGTCTTGATCGCGGTCTGTGCCATGACAGGCAGGGTGGACGCCGCATAACCCACACCCAGCGCGGCCTTGAGGGCAGTGCGGCGGGTAGCGCCGGCTTCGGTGCCACGGCCCGGCACCAGTGCATGGACATCCAGTTCGAACGGAAGCTTGCTCATGAGAAGTCTCCTGTAAGGGGTGACGCAATGCCACGGAACACCCGACTTTACGACGCTTTGCCTGCAGGTGCAGGCGTGCGCCGAAAGCCCCCCAGGCTCAGGCGCCCCGGCCGAGCCGACGGGCAATCTCGGCGACCAACTGACGGGCCAGCGCCAGTTTGGGACCATGCGGCACCGCTCGACACCCGTGCTCGTCCACCAGCAGCAGGGCGTTGTCGTCCTGACCAAAAGTGGCCGGACCAATGTTGCCCACCAACAGCGGCACGCCCTTGCGCACCCGCTTGGCCTGGGCATGGACCTCCAGGTCATGGCTTTCGGCGGCAAAGCCGACGCAGAACAGTTCACCCTGCCGGGCACGCTCGCTGGCGGCGACCCCGGCGAGAATGTCGGGGTTCTCCACGAACGCCAGCGTTGGCGGCAGGCCGCTGCCGTCCTTCTTGATCTTCTGATCCGAAGCACTGGCCGGCCGCCAGTCGGCCACAGCGGCGGCGGCCACGAACACCGTGGCCCGGCCCACCTCGGCCTGCACGGCAGTCTGCATGTCGAGTGCAGACTGAACATTGAGGCGCCGCACCCCCCATGGCGTGGGCAGGTGCACGGGGCCCGCCACCAGCGTCACCTCGGCCCCGGCCTCCAGCGCGGCACGGGCCACGGCAAAACCCATCTTGCCCGAGGAATGGTTGGTGATGCCCCGGACCGGGTCAATGGCCTCGAACGTGGGCCCGGCCGTGACCAGTACACGGTGTCCGACCAGCACCTTGGGCTGAAAATGAGCCACCAGCAGATCCAACAGTTCCTGGGGCTCCAGCATGCGGCCGTCACCCACCTCGCCACAGGCCTGGTCGCCCTGCCCCACCGGCAGTACCACGGTACCGTCGGCCTGCAGTTGGCTGACATTGCGCTGCGTGGCAGGATGGGCCCACATCTCGCGATTCATGGCCGGGGCCAGCAATAGGGGGACTTGCTCCAGGGGGCGGGCCAGGCACATCAGCGACAGCAGGTCATCGGCCCGACCATGCGCCAGCCTGGCCATGAAGTCGGCACTGGCCGGCGCGATCAATATCGCATCTGCCTCACGCCCCAGGTTGATGTGAGGCATGTGGTTGGGCTCCCGTGCGTCCCACTGGCTGGTCACCACGGGCCGGTTGCTGAGCGCCTGCATGGTCACAGGGTTGATGAACTGCATGGCGGCCTCGGTCATCACCACCTGTACCGTGGCGCCGGCCTTTGTCAACAGGCGGCACAGTTCCGCAGATTTGTAGCAGGCGATCCCCCCCGTGAGGCCCAAGACGATGTGTTTGCCGGCAAGGTCGTTCATGGGCGGAAATGTACCACCGGCTTTTATAATTCCCATTTCCTCACCCGCGGGCCGCCTTGGTCCGCCTGCGACATGACCAAATTCGTATTCGTGACCGGTGGCGTGGTGTCCTCGCTGGGCAAGGGCATCGCCTCCGCCTCGCTGGCCGCGCTGCTCGAATCGCGCGGCCTCAAAGTCACCCTCATCAAGCTGGATCCGTACCTGAACGTCGACCCGGGCACCATGAGCCCGTTCCAGCACGGCGAAGTGTTCGTCACCGACGACGGTGCCGAAACCGACTTGGACCTGGGCCACTACGAGCGCTTCATCACCACCCGGATGAAGAAGGCCAACAACTTCACCACCGGCCAGATCTACAAGTCCGTGCTTGAGAAAGAGCGCCGCGGCGACTACCTGGGCAAAACGGTGCAGGTGATTCCGCACGTGACCAACGAGATCCAGGCGTTCATCAAGCGTGGCGCCGGCGTTGGCACCCCCGACGCCGTGGACGTGGCCATCGTGGAGATCGGTGGCACGGTGGGTGACATCGAATCCCTGCCCTTCCTGGAGGCCGTGCGTCAACTGAGCCTGCGCATGGGGCCGAACCAGGCCGCCTTCGTGCACCTAACCTACGTGCCCTGGATCGCCGCCGCCGGCGAACTCAAGACCAAGCCCACCCAGCACACGGTGCAGAAACTCCGCGAAATCGGTATCCAGCCCGACGCACTGCTCTGCCGTGCCGACCGCGTCATCCCCGACGAGGAACGGGAAAAGATCAGCCTCTTCACCAACGTGGCGCAATGGGGCGTGATCTCCATGCCCGATGTGGACACCATCTACAAGGTGCCCCGGGTGCTCCACGAACAGGGTCTGGACGGCCTGATCTGCGACAAGCTGCGCCTGAACACGCCACCGGCCAACCTCAAGCGCTGGGACGACCTCGTACACGAGGTGCAGAACCCGCAAGGCACGGTGCGCATCGCCATGGTCGGCAAATACGTCGATCTGTCGGACAGTTACAAGTCGCTGAACGAAGCGCTGCGCCACGCCGGCATGAAAAACCATGTCAAGGTCGACATCTCGTACATCGATTCCGAAACGCTGGAATCGCAAGACGTCGCCCAGGTGCTCAAACCCTTCGACGCCATCCTCGTGCCCGGCGGCTTCGGCAAGCGCGGCACCGAAGGCAAGATTGCCGCCGCCCGCTACGCCCGCGAAAACCAGGTGCCCTACCTGGGTATCTGCCTGGGCATGCAGGTGGCCACCATCGAATTTGCCCGCCACGTCGCCGGACTGGCCAACGCCAACTCCACCGAATTCGACCCCTCCACGCCTCATCCCGTCATCGCCCTGATCGACGAATGGCAAGACGCGGACGGCTCCATCCAGAAGCGCGACGCCAGCTCCGACCTCGGCGGCACCATGCGACTGGGCGCCCAGAGTTCCGACGTGCAACCGGGGACGCTGGCCTTCGACATCTACGGCGCCGTGGTCACCGAACGCCACCGCCACCGCTACGAGGCCAACACGCAATACCTGGACCGCCTGCGCGGGGCCGGCCTGGTGATCTCGGCCATCACCCAGCGCGAGCACCTGACCGAAATCGTGGAATTGCCACGCGATCAGCACCCCTGGTACATGGGCGTGCAGTTCCACCCCGAGTTCAAATCCACCCCCTGGGACGGCCACCCGCTGTTCAACGCCTTCGTCAAGGCCGGGCTGACCCAGCACCAGCGCAAAGGCTGAACATGCAACTCTGCGGCTTCGAGGTCGGACTGGACCGCCCCTTCTTCCTGATCGCCGGGACCTGCTCGATCGAAGGCCTGGAAATGTCGATGGAGGTTGCTGGCCGGCTGCAGGAGATCTGCGCGCCGCTGGGCATCCCGCTGATCTTCAAGGGCTCTTTCGACAAAGCCAACCGCTCCTCCGGCAGCAGCAAGCGAGGCGTGGGGCTGGACGCCGGCCTGAAAATCCTCGACGAGGTGCGTCGTCAGACCGGTCTGCCCATCCTGACAGACGTGCACGACGAATCGCAAGTGACCGCCGTGGCCAGCGTGGTGGACGTGCTGCAGACCCCGGCGTTCCTCTGCCGCCAGACCGATTTCATCCGCGCCGTGGCCCAGTCGGGCAAGCCGGTGAACATCAAGAAGGGGCAGTTCCTCGCCCCCTGGGACATGAAGAACGTGATCGACAAGGCCCGCGATGCCGCCCGCGAAGCGGGCCTGTCGGAAGACCGCTTTCTGGCCTGCGAGCGTGGCGTGAGCTTCGGTTACAACAACCTGGTGGCCGACATGACCAGCCTGGCCGAAATGCGCCAATCCGGTGCTCCCGTGGTGTTCGACGTGACCCACTCGGTGCAGAAACCGGGCGGCCTGGGCGCCAGCAGTGGCGGTGCGCGCGACATGGTGCCCGTGCTGGCCCGCGCCGGCGTGGCGGCAGGCGTGGCCGGCCTGTTCATGGAAACCCATCCCCGCCCAGCCGAAGCCTGGTCGGACGGACCGAATGCGGTTCCCCTGCGCCACATGAAGGCCCTGCTCGAAACCCTGGTGGCGCTGGACACCGTGACCAAACAACAGCCGTTTCTGGAGAACGATTTCCAATGAGTGCCTACATCGTGGCAGAAGTCACCATCACCAACGAAGAGCAGATGAAGGCCTACCGCGAGTGGAGCACCCGGGCCATGCAAGAGTTCGGCGCCGAGGTGTTGGTCCGCGGCGGCCGAGTTGTTCCGCTGGAAGGCGAATGGAACCCCCAGCGCGTGGTGGTCCTGCGCTTCCCTGACATCGCCACCGCAGAGGCCTACTACCATTCCGACACCTACACCCACGCCCGCCAGGTGCGCGAAGGCGCGGGCAGCATCCGCATGTTTGCCGTCGAAGGGGTCTGAACCCTTCGACCACCCTTGTTTTTTGATTTCAGAAGGTACACCACATGAGCGCAATCGTTGATATCGTCGGCCGCGAAGTCCTGGACAACCGTGGCAACCCCACCGTCGAGTGCGACGTGCTGCTGGAAAGCGGCGTCATGGGCCGCGCCGCCGTGCCGTCGGGCGCGTCCACCGGCAGCCGCGAGGCCATCGAGCTGCGCGACGGCGACAAGAACCGCTACCTCGGCAAGGGCGTGCTCAAGGCCGTCGAGCACATCAACACCGAAATCAGCGAAGCCGTGCTGGGGCTGGACGCGTCCGAACAGGCCTTCCTGGACAAGACCCTGATCGACCTGGACGGGACCGACAACAAGTCCCGCCTGGGCGCCAACGCCATGCTGGCCGTCTCCATGGCCGTGGCCCGCGCCGCCGCCGAGGAAGCCGGTCTGCCGCTCTACCGCTACTTTGGGGGCAGCACCCGCATGCAGATGCCTGTGCCCATGATGAACGTCATCAACGGCGGTGCGCACGCCAACAACAACCTGGACATCCAGGAATTCATGATCCTGCCTGTGGGTGCGCCCACCTTCCGCGAAGCGGTCCGCTGGGGTGCCGAGGTGTTCCATGCGCTCAAAAAGATCATCCATGACAAGGGCATGAGCACCGCTGTGGGCGACGAAGGCGGCTTTGCGCCCTCTGTGGCCAACCACGAGGCCGCCATCCAGCTCATCCTGGAAGCCATCGACAAAGCCGGCTACACCGCAGGTGAACAGATCGCCCTGGGCCTGGACTGCGCCGCAAGCGAGTTCTACAAGGACGGCAAGTACCACCTGGAAGGCGAAGGCTTGACGCTGACTGCTGAAGAGTGGACCAACATCCTGGCCACCTGGGTCGACAAGTACCCCATCATCAGCATCGAAGACGGCATGCACGAAGGCGACTGGGCCGGCTGGGCCCACCTGACCGAGCGCCTGGGCAAGAAGGTGCAACTGGTGGGCGACGACCTGTTCGTCACCAACACCAGGATCCTGAAGGACGGCATCAGCAAGGGCATCGCCAACTCCCTCCTCATCAAGATCAACCAGATCGGGACGCTCACCGAGACCTTCGAGGCCATCGAAATGGCCAAACGCGCGGGCTACACCGCCGTCATCAGCCATCGCTCGGGTGAAACCGAAGACTCCACCATCGCCGACATCGCCGTGGGCCTCAACGCCGGCCAGATCAAGACCGGCTCCATGAGCCGCTCCGACCGCATGGCGAAGTACAACCAACTCCTGCGCATTGAGGAGGACCTGGGCGACGTGGCCTCCTACCCTGGCCGGGACGCGTTCTACAACCTGCGTTGAGTGCCTGAAGCCCCCACACGAGTAGCCGCACCATGAACGCCCGCTGGGTCGCCGCCTTGCTGGTGGGCTTGCTTGTGGTGCTGCATACCCAACTCTGGTGGGGCCGAGGCAGCGTGCCACAGGTGCGGGAATGGCGTACCGATCTGCAGGCCCTGGAGGCGGCCAACGCCGAAGCGCGGCAGCGCAACGAGCAGCTGGCCAACGAGGTGCGCGACCTGCAAGAAGGACTGGACATGGTCGAGGAGCTGGCGCGCCATGACCTGGGCATGGTCAAGCCCAACGAGATCTTCGTGCAGATCCAGCGCAACCCACCATGAACCCCATGCAGCGCTGGTGGCTGCTCGGCGAAGAGGCTCCCACCCTGGTGGCGGACCTACCTCCACCCTGGCGCGGGTCGGTGGCCGGCTGGGCCACACCTACCGCACTGCCTCCAGCGCTCGACACCGTCCTCGCCACCCACGCCACCGTTCTGGTGCTGCTGGCGGGCGAAGGTGCGTCGCGTGTCGTTTCAGACAACGAGCACGCCTTTCGTGCCCTTCTGCATGCGCGTGGGCTGACGCATCAGGTGCTGCATCCACTCGATGGCTCGCACCGGCTACCGCTGCGGCGCCTGCTGGGCATGGAAGCCACACCGCCACCGCCCCAGCGCCCCCTGTGGCGCTGCGAAGCCTGCTCCGACCCCGATTGCGAACACCGCCTGTTCCAGCGCCTGCTGGCTCAGCGAGCCGGCTGAGGCCGCTGGCTCACTGCACCTGAGATGAGGCCGGGGGTCGGTCCTGCCGGTTCAGGAATATCTGCGCCGCGTCCACAGGGTCGAACACGTAGCGAGCGCCACAGAATTCGCAGCCGATTTCCACCTGCCCTTGCTCGACCAGGATGTCCTCCACCTCGGCCACTCCCAGGCTTTCCAGCATGCCCGCCACCCGTTCGCGCGAACAGGTGCACCCGAAACGGGGCCGCAGCACGCCCTCGGCGGGTTCGAAACGCTGGATCGGTTCCTGCCAGAACAGGCGGTGGAGGATGGTGTCGGCATCCAGTGTGAGCAATTCCTCGGGCTTGAGGCTGGTCGCCAGCATGGCGATGCGGTTGTAGTCCTCGTTGCGGCCGATCGCGTCTTCCCGGGCCTGGGCGGCGGCCGTGCCGGACAGGTTGGCCTCGCCGGTGGTGGGGATGCGCTGGATCAGCAGCCCGGCAGCAATGTGCTCGTTGGCCGCCAGCACCAACCGGGTGTCGAGCTGTTCGCTCTGCAGCATGTAGTGTTCCAGCACGTCGCTCATGCGCTCCAGCTTCTCACGCCGGTCGCCGAACAACGGCACCACGCCCTGATAGGGCTGCTGGCCGGGCAGGCGCTCCTTCGGGTCCAGGGTGATGGCGCAACGCCCCTGGTTGTTCACGTTGACCATGTGGCTCAGCGGCACGCCATCGGCGACTTCGCCGAGCACCGTGGCCGTGGCACGGAAAGTGAAGTCCGGCTGCACCTCGGCCACCGCCACCTTGACCGGGCCGTCGCCGAACACCTGCAGCACCAGCGAACCGTTGAACTTGATGTTGCCTTGCATCAACACCGCGGCAGCAGACATCTCGCCGAGCAGATCGGACACCGCGCGCGGATAGCCGCCCGACTGGGCATGGCGTTGCAGCAGCTCCTGCCAGCCATCGGTCAGACGCACCAGCATGCCACGCACCGGCAAGCCTTCGAACAGAAACTTGTGGAGTTCAGACACGGATTCAGTCCAGTTTCTTCAGCCCGGCCTGGAAGCGACGGGCGTTGGCCACGTAGTGTTCGGCGCTGCGACGCAACCCGTCGATCTGCTCGGGGGTGAGCTGGCGCACCACCTTGGCAGGGCTGCCCATGATCAACGAGCCATCAGGAAAGACCTTGCCTTCCGTGACCAGCGAGCCCGCCCCCACCAGGCAATGTTTACCGATGCGGGCACCGTTCAGCACCACCGCCCCAATGCCAATCAGCGATTCGTCCCCGATGGTGCAGCCGTGCAGCATCACCTGGTGACCGACCGTGACACGCTCGCCGATCACCACCGGATAACCCACGTCGGCGTGGACCACGCTGGCGTCTTGAATGTTGCTGCCTCGCCCCACGGTGATGGGCTCCGTGTCGCCACGCAACACGGCCCCGAACCACACACTGGTGTCTTCTTCCAGCGTCACAGCGCCCATGACCTGGGCGCTGTCGGCCACGAAGGCGCTCGGATGCACCTGAGGTGCGTCGTCGTCAAGTTGGTATGTGCTCATCCGTAGAATTGTAGGATGCACGCCCCCGAACTGCGCGCAGCGGCCCTTCAGGCCCTGTGCTGCCCCGACATTGACGACAAATGCCGCCTGGTGGAGGCTTTGCACGCCCAGACCAGTGACCTTGACCTGGATGCCGACACCACGCTCCAGCCTCTGCCTGACCTGCCCGGCCGCCCGGCGCGCCCCTCGTTGACCGACCCGGCCAGCGTGCCGCCGCGCTCGCCCTTCACCCCCGAAGGACACGCCGCGCTGATCCATTCGATCTGCCACATCGAATTCAACGCCATCAACCTGGCGTTGGACGCGGTGTGGCGATTTCCCGGGATGCCGCACCCCTTCTACCTCGACTGGCTGCGCGTGGCCGCCGAAGAGGCGTACCACTTTGGCCTACTGCGCGCGCATCTCCGTACCCTGCCCCATCCGGGACGATCCGAACCATGGGACTACGGCGACTTTGACGCCCACGATGGCCTCTGGCTCATGTGCGAGAAAACCGCCGACGACATCGTCGCCCGCATGGCCCTGGTGCCCCGTACACTGGAAGCCCGGGGGCTGGACGCCACCCCACTGATCCAAGCCAAGCTGCGCCGCTCGGGCACGTCACCAGCCCTGCAGACAGTGGCCCTGCTCGACATCATTCTGCGCGACGAGGTGGGGCATGTCGCCATCGGCAACCACTGGTACCGCTGGCTCTGCGAACATGAAGGACTGGACCCGGTGGCCCATTACCGCGTGCTGGCGCGACGCCATAGCGCGCCCCGCCTCAAGCCGCCCTTCAACGACGAGGCAAGGCGCCGGGCCGGCTTCTCCCAGGCCGAACTCGACTATCTGCAACAGCAGGTCGTCTGACCCACGGCCTCAGCCGCGCGGGTGGTGCCGCGCATGCAACTGCTTGAGCCGTTCGCGCGCCACGTGGGTGTAGATGGTGGTGGTGGAGATGTCCGCATGACCGAGCAGCATCTGCACCGCTCGCAGATCGGCACCGTGGTTCAGCAGGTGAGTGGCGAAGGCGTGCCGCAAGGTGTGCGGCGACAAGGGGGCGTCCACCCCCGCGGCACGGGCATGCTTCTTGACCAGTGTCCAGAACATCACGCGCGTCATGCCGTGGCCCCGCGCGGTGACGAACAGGTCGTCCGACAAGCGCCCAGCCAGGATGACCGGGCGGGACTCGTCCATGTAGCGCCGGAGCCAGTGCAAGGCCTCGTCGCCGAAGGGCACGAGGCGCTCCTTGTCGCCCTTGCCTTGCACACGCAGCACCTGATCGGCCAGGCTCAGCTCGTACAGCCTCAGCCCCACGAGCTCGCTCACCCGCAGTCCGCTGGCGTACATGAGCTCCAGCATGGCACGGTCCCGCAGGCCCAGCGGCTCGGCCACATCGGGGGCGTGCAGCAACTGCTCCACCTGCGCCTGAGTAAGGGTCTTGGGCATGCGCTGCAAGCGCTTCGCCGGCAGCAGCTTGAGCGTCGGGTCTGCCTGGACGACGCCTTCCCGCAGCGCCCAGCGGTAGTAGCGCCGCAGCACGGTCAGTCGGCGATTGGCCGACGTGGCCTTGCCCTGCCCGTGGCGCCAGGCCATGTAGGCCAGCACATCCGCCTCGGTGGCCTCCTGCAGCGCCCGGCTCGCTTGTCCGGCCCGGGCACCTTCGGGGCCGGTATCGGCCAACCAGTGGGCGAACTGCTGCAGGTCGCTGCGATAGGCCGCCAGGGTGTGGGCCGCCAGGCCATCCTCCAGCCACAATGCATCGAGAAAACGTTCCAGCACAGCCCTTACCGCCTTATCATCATCGGATGCGCATCCTACACCCCATCGCCGCGTTCACAGATAACTACATCTGGGCGTTGCACGACGGCACACGGGCCTTCGTGGTGGACCCTGGTGATGCGACCCCGGTGACGGCATGGCTGCAAGCGCAGGGGCTGGCCTTGGCCGGCATCCTGATCACCCACCACCATGCCGACCACACGGGGGGCGTGACCGAACTCATGGCCAGCACCGGCGCGCCTTCCTGGGGGCCAGCCTATGAATCCCTGCCAGAAGGGGTGCAGCGGCTCTGTGGCGGCGAACAGGTCTCGCTGCTCGGCCTGACCTTCGACATCATCGACGTGCCCGGTCACACGGCCGGCCACATCGCCTACTTCTGCCCCGACGTGGACGGTAAACCGTTGCTGTTTTGTGGCGATACGCTGTTTTCCGGGGGATGTGGTCGCCTGTTCGAAGGCACGCCGGCCCAGATGCTGGCTTCGCTCGATCGCCTGGCCGCCCTGCCAGGCCAAACCCGCGTCTGCTGCACCCACGAATACACGCTCGCCAACCTGCGCTTTGCCCAGGCCGTCGAACCCGACAACCCCTCGCTCGCCCAGTACCAACGCTGGTGCCAGGGCGAACGCGATGCCGGCCGCCCCACCCTGCCCAGCCACCTCGACCAGGAGCGGGCCATCAATCCCTTTCTGCGCAGCCGGGAACCTTCGGTTCGAACCGCGCTCAGCCAACAGGGTCCGCTGCCAAGCGACGACGCCGGTGTCTTTGGCGCCTTGCGTGCCTGGAAAGACCGCTTCCGCTGACCGGACCGCTTACACCTCATCCAGCCCTCATGACGCCTCCATCCGCCCACCCTCTGCGCCTGTCCCTCACCCGTCTCGGCGTCATGCTCCTTGGGCCCATGGTCCTGGGGGCATGTGCCAGCCTGCCCGGCCCAACCGCCACAGACACCCCTGAGAGCGCGCACAGTGCGGAGGTCACCGCCTCCATGACAACCCGGCCGACGGCGAAATCCTCCCCTGTGATCCCGAACGGCCCACTCCAATCGATCACCACCGCCCCGTCAACACCGACCCCCGTGGCCGTGGCCACGCTGGAGGCACCACAAGACCTGTGGGATCGCCTGCGCCGGGGGTTTGCGATCCCCGACCTCGACACCGACCTCGTGCGCCACCATGAACAGTGGTACGCCAGCCGGCCCGACTACATCCAGCGCATGGTGGACCGGGGGAGCAAATACCTGTTCCACATCGTCGAAGAGGTGGAGCGCCGTGGCATGCCCCAGGAACTGGCGCTGCTGCCGTTCATCGAGAGCGCGTTCAACCCGCAGGCCGTTTCCCACGCCCGGGCGGCGGGCATGTGGCAGTTCATGCCCGCCACCGGGCGCGACTTCGACCTCAAACAGAACGCCTTCCGCGACGATCGGCGCGACGTACTCGCCTCCACCCGGGCGGCACTCGACTACCTGGAACGGCTGCACCGCATGTTCGGCGACTGGCACCTTGCCCTGGCTGCCTACAACTGGGGCAATGGCAACGTCTCGCGGGCCATCCAGCGCAACCGCGCCGCCGGGCTGGACACCGGCTACCTGGACCTGCGCATGCCCGACGAGACACGCAACTACGTGCCCAAGCTGCAGGCCGTCAAGAACATCATCGCCGACCCACAGCGCCTCAACGTGCGTCTGCCCAAGGTCGGCAACCACCCGTTCTTCGACACCGTCACCCTCGACCGCGACATGGACGTGGCCCTGATCGCCGAACTGGCCGATGTCAGCCTGTCCGACTTCCGCCAGCTCAACCCCTCGCACAACAAACCGGTGATCATGGCCGCTGGAACGCCTACGGTGCTGCTTCCCTGGGACAACGCCGCGCTGTTCGAGGAGCGGCTGCGCCAGCACAACGGCCCCACCGCCACCTGGACCGCCTGGCGTGTCCCGCGCAACATGACCACGGCGGAAGCGGCCCGACAGCACCAGCTCACTGAAGCCCAACTGCGCGAAGTCAACCGCATTCCGCCGCGCATGATGCTGCGCGCCGGCTCCACAGTCCTCGTTCCGCGCCAGGGCAAGCTCGACAACGACGTGCCCGAGCACATCGCCGACAATGGTCAGATCCTTCTGGTGCCCGAAGCCGTGGCCGCGCGCGCCCAGCGGGTCACGGTCCGCGCTGGCGATACCCTGTCGGCGATCGCCCGCCGCCATGGTGTGTCCGTGGCCAATCTGCAGGCCTGGAACAACCTGCGCCCGAACCAACCGATCCGCATCGGTCAGGTGCTCATGGTGCACGGACGCAACCCGGCCACCGCCGCTGATCGCCCCCCGACCAACCGCGTGTCGCAGAGCAAGACCGCCACCACAAGTACCCGCACCGCACAAGCCAGCAGCAAGACGCCCGTGGCCACCCGCTGAAACGGGAAGCCCACCCTGCTGGGTCGGTGAGGAAAAGACAAAGGGGGAAGCCGATGGCTTCCCCCTTGGGTTTGCATGGAGCGGGAAACGAGGTTCGAACTCGCGACCTCAACCTTGGCAAGGTTGCGCTCTACCAGCTGAGCTATTCCCGCATTGCCCCGCTTACATGAAACGGGACCTGGTACGCTGGAGGCGCGGGCCGGAGTCGAACCGACCTACTCGGATTTGCAATCCGGTGCATAACCGCTTTGCTACCGCGCCTTATGGGGCCAACCCGGTTCGCACCGGATAAAAAAGGGAAGCCTTGGCTTCCCTTTGAGGATACTGGAGCGGGAAACGAGGTTCGAACTCGCGACCTCAACCTTGGCAAGGTTGCGCTCTACCAGCTGAGCTATTCCCGCATTTTTCAGTCTTTGCTGCGTTTCCTTCGCATCGTCTGAAGCCATTATTCTATACCGATTTTTGCCGCCTCGTCAAAAGGCGGCAAAGATTTTTCTCAGTGCTTGATGGCCTCCACGGTGCCGCCCGCGGACGTCCCCGCAGCCGCAGCAGCCGCCAAATCCTCCTCGGCTAGCGGCGTGGGCAGGCGCTCGAGCGCCAGCTGCAACACCTTGTCGATCCATTTCACCGGAACGATCTCCAGGCCTTCCTTGACGTTGTCCGGAATCTCGGCGAGGTCCTTGACGTTTTCCTCAGGGATGATCACCGTCTTGATGCCGCCACGCAGCGCCGCCAGCAACTTCTCCTTGAGGCCGCCGATCGCCGTCACCTCGCCACGCAGGGTAATCTCACCGGTCATCGCCACGTCAGCACGCACCGGGATACCGGTGAGCGCCGACACCATGGCCGTCGTCATGGCCGCACCCGCGCTCGGGCCGTCCTTGGGCGTGGCGCCATCGGGCACGTGGATGTGGATGTCCTTCTTCTCGAACACCTCGTCCTTGATACCCAGGTTGCGCGCGCGGCTGCGCACCACCGTGCGTGCAGCCTCCACGGACTCCTTCATCACATCACCCAGTTGGCCGGTGCGGATGACGTTGCCCTTGCCAGGCATCAAGGCCGCCTCGATGGTCAGCAGGTCGCCACCCACCTCGGTCCAGGCCAGGCCCACGACCTGACCCACCTGGTTCTGTTGCTCGGCACGCCCGTAGGTGAACTTGCGCACGCCCAGGAATTCGCTCAGGTTCTCGGCGTTCACCACCACGGTCGGCGTGTACTTCTTGAGCAGGAGGCCCTTGACCACCTTGCGGCAGATCTTGGACAGCTCGCGCTCCAGCGAACGCACGCCCGCCTCGCGGGTGTAGTAACGCACCACGTCGCGCACAGCGTCCTCGGTCACGGTCAGTTCGCCGTCCTTGATGCCGTTGTTCTTGAGCTGCTTGGGCAGCAGGTACTTCAGCGCGATGTTGGTTTTCTCGTCTTCGGTGTAACCGGAGAGGCGAATCACCTCCATGCGGTCGAGCAGCGCGGGCGGGATGTTCATGGAGTTGGAAGTCGCCACGAACATCACGTCCGACAGGTCGAAGTCCACTTCCACGTAGTGGTCGCCAAAGGTGTGGTTCTGCTCGGGGTCCAGCACCTCCAGCAGCGCCGATGACGGATCGCCGCGGAAGTCCATGCCCAGCTTGTCGATCTCGTCCAGCAGGAACAGCGGGTTGCGCGTGCCGACCTTGTTCAGGCTTTGCAGCACCTTACCTGGCATGGCGCCGATATAGGTGCGGCGGTGGCCTCGAATCTCGGCCTCGTCACGCATGCCGCCCAGCGCCATGCGCACGTACTTGCGGCCCGTGGCCTTGGCCACCGACTGCCCCAGCGAGGTCTTGCCCACACCCGGTGGCCCCACCAGGCAAAGAATGGGCGCCTTGACCTTGTCCACACGCTGCTGCACCGCGAGGTACTCAAGAATGCGGTCTTTGACCTTCTCCAGCCCGTAGTGGTCCTCGTTGAGCACCTCCTCGGCGTAGGCGAGGTCGTGCTTGATCTTGGTCTTCTTGCTCCAGGGCAGGCCGGTCAGCACGTCGATGTAGTTGCGCACCACCGTGGCCTCGGCCGACATGGGCGACATCAGCTTGAGCTTCTTGAGTTCGCCTTCGGCCTTCTTGCGGGCTTCGGCGGGCATCTTGGCGAGCTTGATCTTCTTCTCGATCTCCTCGATGTCGGCACCCTCTTCACCCTCGCCAAGCTCCTTCTGGATGGCCTTGACCTGTTCGTTCAGGTAGAAGTCGCGCTGGTTCTTCTCCATCTGGCGCTTGACGCGGCCACGGATTCGCTTGTCCACGTTGAGGATCTCGACCTCTCGCTCCAACTGGGCGAACAGGTTTTCCAGTCGGTGCGTGATGACATCGAGGTCCAGCACACTCTGCTTGGCCTCCAGCTTGAGTGGCAAGTGGGCGGCAATGGTGTCGGCCAGTCGGCCTGCGTCGTCGATGCTGGCGATGGACGTGAGGATCTCGGACGGAATTTTCTTGTTCAGCTTGACGTACTGGTCAAACTGCTGCATCACGGCACGGCGCAATGCCTCCAATTCGGTGGGGTTGGCCTGGACCTGCTCGTCTTCGGGCGTGACGGGCGCGACCTCGGCATGAAAGTGGGTTTCACCTTCCTGCACGCCCAGCACCTTGGCGCGCTGTACGCCTTCCACCAGCACCTTGACGGTGCCATCGGGCAGCTTGAGCATCTGCAGGATGCTCGCCACGCAACCCATGTCGAACATATCTTCGGGGGCGGGCTCGTCCTTGGCGGCGGTCTTCTGCGCCACCAGCATGATGCGGCGCTCGTTTTCCATCGCGGCTTCCAGCGCCTTGATGCTCTTGGCGCGACCCACGAACAGGGGAATGACCATGTGCGGGAACACCACCACGTCGCGCAAAGGCAACAGGGGCAGCGTCACGGGCTGGCTAGGGAGAGTGGGGTGTCCTGACATCTTCTTACCTCAATCTGAATCGGGCAAGTGGGGCTGAAGTCGGCCAGTTCAACCCGCTTGCCAACAGGGGCTTGGGCGCCACGCGCCGCCGCCCCGGGAAGTCAGGCCTGACGGGCGGCTTCCTGGTACACCAGCAAGGGGGGTTTCCCCTCCTCGATGGTGGACTCGTCCACGACCACCTTTTCGACATTGCGAATGCTGGGCAGTTCAAACATCGTGTCCATGAGCGCCTGTTCCAGGATGGAACGCAGCCCCCGGGCACCGGTCTTGCGCTTGATCGCCTTGCGGGCGATCGCCTTGAGCGCCGCTGGGCGCACCTCCAGCTCGACACCTTCCATGTGCAGCAGCTGGGCAAACTGCTTGACCACGGCGTTCCTGGGTTCGGTGAGGATGTCGACCAGCGCGTCTTCACCCAGCTCGGCCAGGGCGGTCACCACGGGCAGGCGCCCCACCAGCTCGGGAATCAGGCCAAAACGGACCAGATCGTCCGGCTCGACCTCGGCGAACACGTCGGTCAGGCTGCGCTGCTGCTTGCTCTTGACGGCGGCGCCAAAACCGATGCCGGACGCTTCGGTGCGGCTCTCGATCACCTTTTCCAGACCCGCAAAGGCCCCACCGCAGATGAACAGGATGTTGGAGGTGTCCACCTGCAGCATGTCCTGATTCGGGTGCTTGCGCCCTCCTTGCGGGGGCACAGAAGCCAGGGTGCCTTCGATCAGCTTGAGCAACGCCTGCTGCACGCCCTCGCCCGACACATCCCTGGTGATGGAGGGGTTCTCGGACTTGCGGGTGATCTTGTCGATTTCGTCGATGTAGACGATCCCCTGCTGGGCTTTTTCCGGGTCGTAGTTGCAGGTCTGCAGCAGCTTGGCGATGATGTTTTCCACATCCTCGCCCACGTAGCCGGCTTCGGTCAGCGTGGTGGCGTCGGCCATGACGAAGGGCACGTTGAGCATGCGCGCCATGGTGGAGGCCAGCAGCGTCTTGCCGGAACCGGTGGGACCGATCAGCAGGATGTTGCTCTTGGCCAGCTCCACGTCGTCCTTTTTCGAAGCGCCCTTGTGGCGCAGACGCTTGTAGTGGTTGTACACCGCCACGGAGAGCGTTTTCTTCGCCGCTTCCTGCCCGATGACGTAGTGGTCCAGGTGCTGCTTGATTTCCAGCGGCGTCGGCAGGGCATCGCCGTCACCCTGCTTGCCCACGGTGGTGGGCGGCAACTCGTCGCGGATGATGTCGTTGCACAGGTCGATGCACTCGTCGCAGATGAACACCGAGGGGCCTGCGATGAGCTTCTTGACCTCGTGCTGACTCTTGCCGCAGAAAGAGCAGTACAGGGTTTTTTCGCTGGGAGCGCCTTTTTTATCGGCCATGTGGGGTTGCCTTGCTGCTGTCTCGGGAAAGGGGTTCTGACTGGGGATGATACGGCAGGCCGCCAGTGGCGGCTCAGGCGCCGCGCTTGTCGATCACCTTGTCCACCAGACCGTACTCGGCGGCTTCTGCTGCAGCCATGAAGTAATCGCGCTCGGTGTCACGCTCGATCTTGTCCAGCGGCTGGCCGGTGCGCTCGCTCAGGATGCGGTTGAGATCGGCACGCAGGCGCAGGATCTCGCGGGCGTGGATCTCGATGTCAGTGGCCTGCCCCTGTGCACCGCCCAAGGGCTGGTGGATCATCACGCGCGAGTTCGGCAGAGCAAAGCGCTTGCCCTTGGCACCAGCTGCCAGCAGGAAGGCGCCCATGCTGGCGGCCATGCCCATGCAGAGCGTGGACACGTCGGGCTTGATGAAGTTCATGGTGTCGAAGATCGACATGCCGGCGCTCACCGAGCCGCCGGGCGAGTTGATGTAGAGCGAGATGTCCTTGTCGGGGTTTTCGCTCTCCAGGAACAGCAGTTGCGCCACCACGAGGTTGGCGGACTGGTCGTTGACCGGCCCCACCAGGAAAACCACGCGTTCCTTGAGCAGGCGGGAATAGATGTCGTAGGCCCGCTCGCCACGGCCCGATTGCTCGATCACCATGGGCACCAGGCCCAGGTTCTGTGCGTCCAATGCGCTCATCTGTTTGTGCTCCGTTTGAAAGGCTGAACAACGCTACTGTAACCAATGCGGCAAAGCCACGGCGGCCGGGCGGGAGACGCCCCGCCAGGCAGCGACAAAAAAGGGCGGAAAACTCCGCCCCGTGTGATCGACGCCAGGGCTCACCCCGGCTGTCGCTGGCCTCAGGCCTGCCCCATCAGCTCATCGAAGCTGAGTGCCTTGTCGGTGACCTTGGCCTTGGCCAGCACGAATTCGGTCACGTTGTTCTCGATCACAATCGCCTCGATCTCGGCCAGACGGCGATTGTCGCTCTTGTACCAACGGACCACATCGGCCGGGCTTTCGTAGGAAGCGGCCAGCTCGCTGACGTGGGCGTCGATCTGTTCGGGCTTCGCATGCAGGCCATTGGCGTTGACCAGCTCGGCCACGACCAGGCCCAGGCGCACGCGGCGCTCGGCCTGCTCCTGGAAGAGCTCGGCCGGGATGGGCGCCTGGTCAGCGTCCTTCACGCCACGCTGCTTGAGGTCGGCGCGAGCGCCTTCGATGAGGCGTTGCACCTCGGCCTCGACGCTGGCCTTGGGCAGGTCCAGTTCGGCCTTGGCAACGAGGGCGTCCATGACGGCAGCCTTGTTGCGGGCCTGCACGCGGAACTTGACTTCGCGCTCCAGGTTTTTCTTGATGTCGGCGCGCAGGGCATCCACGGTGCCATCGGCAATGCCCAGGGACTTGACGAAAGACTCATCCACCTCGGGCAGGTGGGCGGCTTCCACCTTGTTGAGCGTGACCAGGAAATCCGCCTGCTTGCCGGCCACGTCCTTGCCGTGGTAGTCCTCGGGGAAGTTCAACGGGAAGGTCTTGGACTCGCCAGACTTCATGCCACGAACCGCATCTTCGAACTCCTTGAGCATCTGGCCTTCGCCCACCAGGAACTGGAACCCGGTGGCCTTGCCGCCCTCGAACGGCTCACCGTCGATCTTGCCTTCGAAGTCGATGGTCACGCGGTCACCATCCTGGGCGACTTCTTCGGCCGGGCGCTGGCCGAAGGTGCGACGCTGCTTGCGGAGGATATCGAGCGTGCGGTCGATGGCCGCATCGTTCACGTCAGCCGCCACCTTCTCGACTTCGGCTTCGGTGAGATCACCGATCTTGACTTCGGGAAACACCTCGAAAATGGCTTCGAACGCCACGGTGCCTTCGGGCGCGCCTTCCTTCTCGTTGATGCGCGGCGTGCCGGCAATGCGCAGTTGGGCTTCCAGGGCCGCAGCGTTGAAGGCCTCCCCAACCTTGTCGTTCATGACTTCGTAGTGCACGGAATAGCCATACTGCTTGGCCACCACGCTCAGCGGCACCTTGCCAGGGCGGAAACCGTCCATCTTGACCTGACGCTGCAGGCGCTTGAGGCGGTTTTCGACTTCCTTCTGAATGACATCCACCGGCAACTCGAGCGTGATCTTGCGCTCCAGCTTTTCCAGGGTCTCAACGTTCACTGCCATGGTTTTCTCCTGTAGGGGCACAGGGCAGCGGGCGGCTGCCTCTGGGAATTCGGGGTCTTGGAAAGGTTGCTGGTGCGCGGGGGGGGACTCGAACCCCCACACCATTGCTGGCGTCAGGACCTAAACCTGGTGCGTCTACCAATTTCGCCACCCGCGCGGGCCATCAATGCCATGCATCCGCCCGAAGGCAGACGCGGCAAACCGGCTATTGTAAGCGCTCCGACGGGGGCAACCGCCTCGTCATGGAATCGACACGGGGCACGGGCATAATTGCATCATCGGTGAATCCCATGCAAGGCGTCGATCACTACGAAAACTTCCCCGTCGCCTCATGGCTGTGCCCGCACGCTTTGCGCCCGCCGATTGTGGCCCTGTACCGTTTCGCCCGCACGGCCGACGACCTGGCCGACGAGGGTGACGCGCCTGCGGCACAACGCCTGGCCGACCTGCACGCCTACCGCGCCGAACTGGTTCAGGCCTGTAGCGCCGCGAACGACACTGAGACCCTTTCCACACCGGCGTTCGAACGGTGGCCGCAGGTTTTTGCACCGCTGGCCCGTGAAATCCGGCATCACCGGCTGCCCCCCCGTCTGCTGCACGCCCTGCTGGATGCCTTTGAGCAGGACGTGCACCACACCGCAGCCGGCTTGCGCTACCCCGACATGCCCGCCCTGCTCGACTACTGTTCGCGTTCGGCCAACCCGGTGGGGCGCCTGCTCCTGCATCTGTACGACGTCCACGACCCGGTGTCGCTGCAACAGAGCGACGCCATCTGCAGCGCCCTGCAACTCATCAACTTCTGGCAGGATCTCGGCATCGACCTGCCGCGCGGCCGCCTGTACCTTCCCACCGATGCGCTCGACCGCCACGGCGTGGACCCCGCCGACCTGTTGAACCGTGGGAGTCCTAACCCGGCCGCAGAGGCTCTCGTGCTGGAGCTGAGCGCCGAGGCCCGGCACCTGATGACACAGGGCGCCCCCCTCGCCTACCGCCTTCCCGGTCGTGCCGGATGGGAATTGCGGCTGGTCGTTCAGGGCGGCCTGCGAATTCTTGACAAAATTGATGCCTTGCGCGGCCGCACCTGGTCGCAACGCCCCCGCCTAACCATGGCCGACGGGCCGTTGCTGCTCTGGGGTGTGTGGCGTCGCTCCTTGTCCATCGGTTCCACTGCAGCCGCCCCAACCCATAATCGCCCATGATCACTGCGCTTACCTGGCTTACTCGCCGTCAGCCCCGGCACCTTGCCGTCACGGGCCTGCTTCTGGCCTCTGTGCTGGCCGCCCCCTGGACCAGGCCCGCGGCGGCCCAGACACCGGATGTCCGGACTGCGCGTCTCGACAGCATCTGGCAGTTCCCAGAACGCTCCGCCCCGGCACAGGTGCTGGCGCGCAACGAGTCACGACTGACGGCGGAAGTTGCGGGCACGGTGACACGGTGGACCGTGGATGTCGGGGCGTCGGTCACGCGCGGGGCGCTGCTGGTCCAGATCGACCCCAGGGACTCCGAACTCGGTGTCCAGCGTGCCGAAGCAGGTGTGGAGGCGGCTCAGGCGCGTCTGCGACTTGGGGAGGCCCAACTGGCCCGGGCCCGCGAACTCGTCGCCCAAGGCTTCTTTTCTCAGGAGGCCCTGGCCCAGCGTGAAACCGAGGTGGCCCTGCAAAGGGCCGAACTGGCATCCGCCCAAACGCAGCTGGCCTCGGCCCGCCGGCAGCTGGAGAAAACCGCCATCCGGGCGCCGTTCAACGCCACCGTGGCGCAGCGCACCGTGCAGCAGGGTGAAGCCGTGTCGCCCGGCACCCCGCTGATGGTGCTGGCCGAGACAGGCGCGGCCGAGGTGCAGGCCAGTGTCCCGCCGACGGACGTCCCCGGCCTGCGCCGAGCCACGGGAGCCCAGTTCCAGGTCCAGGGTCAGACCGAGCGCCTTTCCGTGCGGCTGCTGCGGGTGGCGGGGACCGTTCAGTCGGGCAGCCGCACACAGACCGTGCGGTTGGGCTTCACTGAGGCGACCGCATTGCCACCGGGCTCCAGCGGCCTGCTTCTGTGGCAGGATCCCAGCCCGCACATCCCGGCCAGCCTGGTCGTCAAGCGGGGGCAAGCTCTGGGGGTGTTCGTTCAGGAAGGCCGTGTGGCGCGGTTCGTGCCCTTGTCCGGTGCGCAGGAAGGCCGTGCGGCACCCACTACGCTGCCGGCCGAAACGCTGATCGTGGTCCGCGGCCAGGCTGCGCTCAACGATGGCCAGTCCATCGACTGACGCGGAGCCCACGATGCGATTCATGCGCACCATGCTGACCAACCACCCGCTGGCCAACATCGCCTTTGTGGTGGTAATGCTGCTCGGCTTCGTCAGCTACCTGCAGATGCCACGCGAGCAGGACCCGGAAATCAACTTCAACTGGGTCAACATCACCACGGTGCTGCCCGGCGCCAGTGCGGAAGACGTCGAACGGCTGGTCACCAACCCACTCGAGGATGCGATCCAAGGCGTGGCTGATGTGCGTTTCGTCATCTCCAACTCGCGGGAAAACGTCTCCAGCATGCTGGTGCGGTTTCGCGAGATCAACGAACGCACCTTCGACAAGCGCATGAACGACCTGCGGCGGGAGATCCAGAACAAGGCTGCCAGCGAGTTGCCCGACGAGGCACGCGAGCCACGCATCCTCGAAATCACGACCTCCAACGGTTTTCCCACCGCCTCGATCCGCCTGATGGGCCAGGCCGACGACGAAACGCTGCGCGTGAACGCACGCCGCATCAAGTCCGATCTGGAGCGCATGGGCGGTGTGGACCAGGTCTTCGCCTCGGGGCTGCGCGACCCGGAAATCCTCGTCAGCCCCGATGCGGCGGCGCTGGCCGCGCGCCACCTTACCGCAGGTGACGTGGCCGATGCGCTGCGCGCCTGGTGGCGCGACACCTCGGCCGGCACGCTCAAGACGGAGGACGGCGCCTGGTCGGTGAGTCTGCGCGGCGTGCAGGTGGACCCGGTCAGCCTGGCCACGCTGCCCGTGGCCTCATCCAGCCGGCCGGGTGCCGGGGCTCGCCTGGGTGAGGTCGCCCGCATCGAGCAGGCGCGGGCACCGGCTTCCCAATACGCCTCGTCCGACGGGCGCCCCGCCATCTCCATGGCCGTGACCAAGAAGGCCGGGGTCAACAC
>JAUVXK010000201.1 GCA_030603635.1 Burkholderiales bacterium
AAAGTGCCCCACCAGCTCGTGACGCATGTCGATGCGGGCGGTGACCAACTCCGGGGCGATGGCGGTGATCTTGAGCCCCAGCACGGTGTTGAAGACGATCTTTTCCTCGAAGATCTGCCGCACGCCCTCGATGAACTCGGGCTCAAACACCACCGGCTGTGCCGGGGGATGGACGATGGTTTTGCTCATACCTTGGTGAAATCCGGTTGGCGCTTTCAGTGAAAGCGTGGGGCACGCTTTTCCATGAAGGCGGCAAACGCTTCCTTGGCCGCCGGCTCACGCAACATGCGGCCGAAAACAGCCCCTTCTTCCGACATCGCCTGGAGCACCTGCGCCTGCTGGCCTTTTTTCATGAGGCGCTTGGTTTCGACCAGCGAGCTCAAGGGCTTGGCGGCGAGCTTGCGGGCCACCTGTGCGGCGTAGGCGTTGGCCTCGGTCGGCGGCAGCACCTTGTTGACCAAACCCACTTCCAGCGCCGCCTCGGCATAGAAGGGTTCGCCGAGCAGCAGCGCCTCGGCGGCACGGTGGTAGCCGAACATCTGCGGCGCCAGCAAACTGGACGCACCCTCGGCACAGAGGCCCAGGTTGACGAAGGGCATGGAAAACGCCGCGTTGTCGCCTGCGTACACCAGGTCGCAATGGAACAGCATGGTGGTGCCGATGCCCACGGCCGGCCCGCACACCGCTGCCACCAGGGGTTTGGGAAAGCTGGCGATGTTGTGCAGGAAACGGAATACCGGTGCATCTTCGCCGGCTGGAGGCTGGTGAAGGAAATCCCCCAGATCGTTGCCGGCACTGAAAACGGTTTCATCGCCTTGCAAAACCACCACGCGCACGGATGCATCGGCCTGGGCCTGCTTGAGCGCGTCGGCGAGGCTGGCGTACATGGCGGCAGTCAGGGAGTTCTTGCGGGCCAGACGGTTGATGGTCAGCGTGGTGACGCCGTCTTCGGTGTGAACGAGGATGTCGGACATGGGGAAAAGTCTCCGGTTGGCGATCGATTATCGTGAAAAAGCCCGGTATGGACCGGGCTGGTAGGCAACGTCTGGTGGTGTCGAGGGCCTCAGACGCGTTCAAAAATGCCCGCAGCGCCCTGGCCCATGCCCACGCACATGGTCACCATGCCGTAACGCTTATTGTGGCGACGCAGCGCGTGCACCACTGTCGCGGAACGGATAGCCCCGGTGGCTCCCAGCGGGTGGCCCAGTGCGATCGCCCCGCCGATGGGGTTGACCTTGGCCGGGTCCAGGCCCAGCTGGTTCATCACCGCCAGTGACTGCGCCGCGAACGCCTCGTTCAGCTCGATCCAGTCCAGATCGTTCTGCGACAGCCCACCGGCCTTGAGCGCTGCCGGGATGGCCTCAATCGGGCCGATCCCCATGATGTGGGGCGGCACCCCGCGCGAGGCGTAGCTGACGAAACGGGCCAGTGGCGTGAGTCCGAAGCGTTTGACGGCCGCTTCGCTGGCCAGGATCAGGGCGCCAGCACCATCCGATGTCTGCGAGCTGTTGCCGGCCGTCACCGAACCCAGGCCGGTCGGCGTCAGGTCGGCGCGGCGGGGGATGGCGAAGGCGGGTTTCAGTTTGCCCAGGCCTTCCAGAGAGGTGTCGGGGCGGGCGCCCTCGTCCAGGCTGACGGTACGGGTTGAGTAGCGAACCTCACCACTGGCCAGGTCCAGGTCGCGCTGGGTCACCTCCACCGGCGTGATTTCGTCGGCGAACTCACCAGCCGCCTGCGCCTTCAGAGCGCGCTGGTGCGATTGCAGGGCGAAGGCATCCTGTGCTT
Source organism: Burkholderiales bacterium (assembly GCA_030603635.1). GTDB lineage: Bacteria > Pseudomonadota > Gammaproteobacteria > Burkholderiales > Burkholderiaceae_C > Tepidicella. The sequence goes on from JAUVXK010000201.1 coordinate 1,786, forward strand.
CGCGCGTCACCTTCCACTGTTGTGCCACCTTCTCGGCGGTCAGGCCCATGCCGTAGGCAATGCCGTAGTCTTCCACGTTGTCGGTGTTGGCGAAGATGGTGGGCGACAGGCTGGGCGAGTTTCCCATCATGGGCACCATGCTCATGCTTTCCACACCAGCGGCGATCATCACGTCGGACTCGCCCACGCGGATGCGGTCGGCAGCCATCTGCACCGCGCTCAGGCCAGAGGCGCAGAAGCGGTTGACGGTGATGCCGCCCACGCTCTTGGGCAAACCAGCCAGCACCGCGCCCACTCGCGCCACGTTCAGACCCTGCTGCGCCTCGGGAATGGCGCAGCCACAGATCACGTCCTCGATGGTGGCCGGGTCCAGGTTGGGCACCTGGGCCAGCGCCGAGCGCAGCACGTGTGCCAGAAGGTCGTCGGGCCGGGTATGCTTGAAATAGCCTTTGTGCGACTTGCCGATGGGCGTGCGGGTGGCCGCGACGATGTAGGCGTCTTGAACTTGTTTCATCTCGGGTCTCCGCTTCAGTTGCGCAGGGGCTTGCCGGTGGACAGCATGCCCAGGATGCGCGCTTGCGTCTTGGGGTGCACGATCAGACTGCAGAAAGCCTGACGCTCCAGCTTCATCAGGTATTCCTCGCTCACCAGGGTGCCGGCTTCGACGTCACCGCCTGTCAGCACATTGGCGATCAGGCCAGCGATGTGGAAATCGTGCTGGCTGACGTAGCCACCATCGCGCATGTTCACAAGCGAACCCAGGATGGTGGCCTTGGCCGAGCGACCGCCCACCGGGAACAGACGCTTGAGTGGCGGACGGTAGCCCGCATTGAACAGGGCCTTGGCTTCTGCCACGGCCACATAGAGCAACTCGTCTTTGTGGGGCACGACG
>JAUVXK010000182.1 GCA_030603635.1 Burkholderiales bacterium
GTCGCCTTCGGACAGCACGGTGTAGAAGGCGGTGATGGATCCCTTGCCCTCCGGGCCATTGCCGCTGCGTTCCACCAGTTGCGGCAGCTTGGCAAAACAGCTTGGGGGGTAGCCCTTGGTCGCGGGTGGTTCGCCGATGGCCAGGGCAATCTCGCGCTGCGCCATGGCATAGCGGGTCAGCGAGTCCATGAGCAGAAGTACGTTGAGGCCGTCGTCGCGGAAACGCTCGGCAATTGCCGTGGCGTAGTGGGCGCCCTGCATGCGCAGCAAGGGGGGGGAGTCGGCCGGCGCCGCCACGACCACCGAGCGCTCCAGGCCGTCCTGGCCCAGAATGTCTTCGATGAACTCCTTCACCTCCCGGCCGCGTTCACCGATGAGGCCGACCACGATCACGTCGGCCTGGGTGTAGCGCGCCATCATGCCCAGCAGCACGCTTTTGCCGACCCCCGAGCCGGCGAACAGGCCCAGGCGTTGCCCGCGTCCCACGGTGAGCAGGCCGTTGATGGCGCGCACCCCGGTGTCGAGCGGTTCCCGTACCGGGGCTCGGTCCATGGAGTTGATCGGGGCCCGGTCCATCGGTTCGACCTCAATGTCTTGCAGCGGCCCATGGTGGTCCAGCGGGTGGCCATGCGCGTCCACCACCCGCCCCAGCAGCCCTTTGCCGAGTGGCAGGCGCAATACGCCGCGGTCGTTCACCGTCAGGGGCTTGGGTTCCTGGCCAAGCCGGGGCCTGGGGCGGTAGGGTGCCAGTGGACGCACACGCGCGCCGCTTGACAGCCCTTGCACGTCTCCCGCCGGCATGAGGTAGGCGCGCTCACCGCTGAACCCGACGACTTCGGCCAGCACGGCGGTGTCGGGGTCTTCGGGTGTGTCGATCACGCACTGTGAGCCCACGGGGGCCTTCACGCCTTCGGCTTCCAGCACCAGTCCTGCCAGGCGGATCAGCTTGCCACTGGTCTCCAGGGGCGTGTGCTGGCTGGCTGCCTGCCGGGCCACGGTCAGGAACTGTTGCCAGCGCCGGTCGTTTGGGGTGTCAGACATCGGCGTCCTCCCCGGGCTGCCATGGCGCTTCCAGCCCCAGGTTGGCCACCGCGCGTGCCCATCGCTTCTCCACGCGCGCGTCCACCGCCCCGTGGGCGCTCTCCACCACACAGCCACCGCGGGTGATCTGGGTGTCCGGTTGAATCTGGACCCGCAGCGGCGTCTGCAACTCCGTTTCGGCTGACTGGAGCAGAGTCGCGTCGTCGGGGTGCAGGCGAAGGGTGACCGGGCGGCCGTCGTCCACCGCGAGCGACAGCGCTTCCTGCACCACGGCCCGCAGCGGCTCCATATCGAGTGCGAGTTCCCGGCGCACCACTTGGCGAGCGATGTCGCAGGCCAGTTCAAGCAACTGGTCCGCCAATTCGTGTTCGATCCGGTCGAACCCTTCCTGCGCCTGCTGGATGACATGGGCCACCCGGGTCGCCTGCTCACGTGTCTGACGCTGCAGCTGTTTCTCCAGGGCATCTCGGGTTTCCTGGGCACCTGCCAGCCGGCCCTGTTCGAAACCTTCGGCTCTGGCCTGCTGGCGGATGTCTTCCACTGCTTCGGGCGGCAGGCTGGGAGGGGCCTCCTCGGGAGTCGGACCGGTGGTTTCGGGCTCGCTTCCGTCCACCGGCTTGAACACCCAGGCTTCCACCGCCTGCACCTCCTCGCTGGGAATGAAGCGGTGGTAGTGCGTGGCGCGGCTAGACGAAGGCATCGTCTCCACCTCCGGCCAGGACGATCTGGCCTTCGTCGGCCAGTCGGCGCACCACCTTCAGAATGTCCTTCTGCTGGGTTTCCACCTCCGACAGGCGCACCGGTCCGCGGGACTCCAGGTCTTCGCGCAAGGCTTCGGCCGCCCGGCTCGACATGTTCCCCAGGATTTTTTCCTTGAGCTCGCTGCTGGCGCCCTTGAGTGCGATGACCAGCGCGTCGGAGGCCACTTCCTTGAGCACCATCTGCACGGCCTTGTTGTCGAGCTTCAACAGGTCCTCGAAGGTGAACATCTTGTCCATGATCTTCTGGGCCAGATCCGGGTCGTTTTCGCGGATGGAGTCCACCACCGTGGCTTCCAGGCTGCTGCCCAGCAGGTTGATGATTTCGGCGGCCGTCTTGACGCCGCCCAGGGAGCTCTTGCGGATCTTGTCCCCACCGGCCAGTACCTGATAGAGCGCCTCGTTGAGGTCCTTGAGGGCCGTGGGCTGAATGCCTTCGAGCGTGGCGATGCGCAGCATCACCTCATTGCGGGTGCGTTCGGTGAACTGGCGCAGGATGTTGGCGGAATGGTCCTGATCCAGGTGCACGAGAATGGCCGCCAGGATCTGCGGGTGTTCGTTGCGCAGCAGCTCGGCCACCGAAATCGGGTCCATCCACTTCAGGCTCTCGATGCCCGATACGTCCCCCCCCTGCAGGATGCGGTCGATCAGCAGGGTGGCCTTGTCGTCGCCCAGGGCACGCTTGAGCACCGCGCGGACGTAGTTGTCGGTGTCTGAAACCAGCAGGCTCTGGGAAGCTGCCTCGCGGGTGAACTTGTCGATGACGTCGTCCACCTTCTCTTTGGAGACGGCGCGCATGCGGGCGATCGTCTCGCCCAGGCGCTGGACCTCCTTGGGCGAGAAGTGCTTGAACACCTCGGCCGCTTCCTCTTCCCCCAGGGACATGAGGAAGATCGCTGCGTCCTGCAGTCCGTCGTCTGTGTCAGCCATGTGCGTTCACCTCCGGGCGTCCATGGGCCTAGGCGGCTTCGCCCGACATCCAGCCCCGCACGATGTTGGCCACCGCGACGGGATTTTCCTTCGCCAGGCGCTTGGCGTCCTCGAGTCTCAGCATTTCCGCCGTGACCTCGTTGGGCGTCGGCGCCGGCAGGCCTGGGCGCTGGGTCTCATTATCCACGACCGCGTCGAGCTGCAGCCCGGTGGTGCGCGTGGCCTCCTCGCCCTTGTCGCCTGGTCGCTCGGCCGGGCTTGACATCATCTTCAGCGCCGGACGCACCATGCCCAGGAACAGGATCAGCCCCAGCAGCAGCATGCCCAGCGGCCAGGCCATGCTCCGGGCCAGTTCCACCGTATCGGGTTGTTTCCACCAAACCGTGTCCACCGTCTCGGCCTCGGTGCGGGTGAAGGCGGCGTTGAGCACGTTCACCGAATCGCCGCGCTGCGGGTTGAAGCCAATGGCCTCGCGCACCAGGGCATTGATCTGCTCCATCTGTTCGGGTGGCAGCGGGGCGGAACTGGCCTGACCGCGCCGGTCGGTCGTCTCGACGTGATTGAGCACCACCGCAGCGCTCAGCCGCCGGATGTTGCCGGTGGAGCCCCGCGTCACCGACACGGTGCGGTCCACCTCGTAATTGATCACCTGTTCGCGGCGGCGGCTGGCCTCGGTGGTGCCGGCCCCGACGTTGTTGCCCGGAACGATGCC
>JAUVXK010000040.1 GCA_030603635.1 Burkholderiales bacterium
AGGGGCGTGCCTTCGCCCTGGCCGTGTTGCCAGCGGCCGGCGAGGTGGTTGGGAAGCAGTGGTGTGGGGTTCATGTTTGGGCTCGGTGGAGGGACAGGCTGTTCAGTGCACGCCAAAGGCGGTATAAATGCATTATCGTGCCTGCTTGCAAGTATGCATTAAAGTGCATGTTTTGGGTGGATCGAATCATTAAGGGTTTTCCCTTGGTCCACGGATGTTTCAAACCAACGACGAGATGTCATGACAGAAATGACCATCGAAACCGGCCTGGGCGTGCCTGCCGTGGACGCCTTGGGGGCAGCGCTGGAGGGCGCTGAGGCAGGAGAGCAGCGCAGTCCGTTTCTGGTCGCGCTGGGGGAGCGTGTGCGTACCCTGCGTTCACGCAAGGGCATGACCCGCAAGGCGGTGGCGCTGGCCGCCAATGTGTCTGAGCGTCATCTGGCCAACCTGGAATACGGTTCGGGCAATGCCTCCATCCTGGTGCTGCTGCAGGTGGCGCGGGCGCTGCAGTGCTCGCTTGCCGAGCTGCTGGGAGACGTGACCACCTCTTCGCCAGAGTGGTTGCTGATCCGGGAGCTGTTGCAGGGCCGCGACGAGGGTGATTTGCGGCGTGCGCGCATGAAGCTGGTCGAGCTCTTTGGCAGCTCTGGTGTCGATGCCCAGGGGCGAAGGGCTCGCATTGCGCTCATTGGCTTGCGTGGGGCTGGTAAATCGGCTCTTGGAGAGCGTCTGGCGCGCGATCTGGGCTATCCTTTCATCGAACTCAGCCGGGAGATCGAGCAGTTCGCGGGTTGCAGCATCAGCGAGATCCACAACCTGTATGGCACCAACGCCTATCGCCGCTACGAACGCCGGGCGTTGGAAGAGGCCATCCAGATCTATCCCGAGGTGGTGATCGCCACGCCGGGCGGTCTGGTGTCGGATTCGGCCAATTTCAACCTGCTGCTGCAGCACTGCACCACGGTGTGGCTTCAGGCCGATCCGGCCGATCACCTCAGGCGTGTGGCTGCCCAGGGCGACATGCGACCCATGGCCGCGAGTCGCGAGGCGCTGGAAGACCTCAAGCGCATTCTCGAAGGTCGATCGGCTTTCTATTCCAAGGCCGATCTGACGCTCAACACCAGTGCCTATTCACTGGACGAAGCCTTTGCGCAGTTGCGCCAGGACGTTCGCCACCTGCTGGAGGCGTCAGCCTGAAACCTAGGGTTTGTCCTGATGTCATGAATTAAAATTCATTTGACGACGTGCAAAAACATGCAGTATTATTCATGCATCGCATGCAGTAACGTGCATTTCTTCCCCTGTTGAGCCGTCGAGGAGCCTTCCCATGAGCCAGAATCCTGCCACCAATCCGCGTGTCGATTACCAGACCGATCCAGCGCAGTACAAGCATGTCACCCTGTCGTTTGACGGTGAGGTGGCCACGTTGGCACTGAACATCAACGAAGACGGTGGTCTGCGTCCCGGCTACAAGCTCAAGCTCAACAGCTACGACCTGGGGGTGGATATCGAGCTGCACGACGCCCTGCAGCGCATCCGCTTCGAGCATCCCGAGGTCAAGGCGGTGATCGTCACCAGCCTGCGCGACCGCATCTTCTGCTCCGGCGCCAACATCTTCATGCTGGGCCTGTCCACCCACGCCTGGAAGGTGAATTTCTGCAAATTCACCAACGAAACGCGCAACGGCATCGAAGACAGCAGCCGCCACAGCGGCCTGAAATTCGTGGCCGCGCTCAACGGTGCGTGTGCCGGCGGGGGGTACGAACTGGCCCTGGCCTGTGACGACATCGTGCTGGTCGATGACCGTTCCTCCAGTGTGAGCCTGCCCGAGGTGCCGCTGCTGGGCGTGCTGCCCGGCACCGGCGGCCTGACCCGTGTGACCGACAAGCGCAAGGTGCGCCACGACCTGGCCGACATCTTCTGCACCAGCGTCGAGGGGGTGCGTGGCCAGAAGGCGGTCGACTGGCGCCTCGTGGATGCCATTGCCAAGCCGGCGCAGTTCCAGCAGGTGGTGCGCGAGCGTGCGGAGAAGCACGGTGCCGGCAGCACCCGTCCCGGTGCCGGTGCGCAGGGCGTGGTGCTGACCCCGTTGAACCGCAAGATCGAAGCCGACCAACTGATCTACACCCATGTCACGGTGCAGATCGACCGCAGCAAGCGACAGGCCACTTTCACGGTGAAGGCTCCCGCCGGTGCCCAGCCCACCGACATCGCCGCCATCGTGGCCGCCGGAGCCAAGTGGTACCCGCTCGAAATGGTGCGCGAACTCGATGACGCCATTCTGCACATGCGCACCAACGAGCTGGACATCGGCACCTGGGTGCTCAAGACCGAGGGTGACCCGGCCGCCGTGCTGGCCATGGACGCCACGCTGCAGGCCCACAAGGATCACTGGTTCGTCAACGAAACCCTCGGTATGCTGCGCCGCACGCTGGCGCGTCTGGACGTGTCCAGCCGCAGCCTGTTTGCGCTGATCGAGTCCGGTTCCTGCTTTGCCGGCACGCTGGCTGAGCTGGCCTTCGCTGCCGACCGCGCCTACATGCAGGTGCTGCCGGATGCCCCCGAGCAGCAGCCCACGCTGCAGCTGAGCGAACTGAACTTCGGCGCCTACCCCATGGTCAATGACCAGTCCCGTCTGGCCCGCCGTTTCTACGAGGAAGAGGGTCCCATGGGGGCTGCCCGTGCCGCCATCGGCCAGGCCCTGGACGGTGACGAGGCCGCCAGGCTCGGCCTGGTCACGGCCGCGCTGGACGATATCGACTGGGCCGACGAGATCCGCCTGGAGCTGGAGCAGCGCGCCGCCATGTCGCCCGACGCCCTGACCGGCCTGGAAGCCAACCTGCGCTTTGCCCAGAAGGAAAACATGTTCACCCGCGTCTTTGGTCGCCTCACCGCCTGGCAGAACTGGATCTTCCAGCGTCCCAATGCCGTAGGCGACAAGGGGGCCCTCAAGGTGTACGGCAAGGGCGACAAGGCCCAGTTCGACAGGACCCGCGTCTGCCCCCACCTCTCGTTGTGTGGCGGGTTTCCCGGTGGAGCCCGCCGCAACCGAATGCCATTTCCACCGCGTTTCTGCTTCTCGGAGACTTCCATGTCCGGCATCAACTACAGCGAAAAAATCCCCAACAACGTCAACCTCAGCGAAGACCGCACCCTGCAGCGCGCGCTGGAGCACTGGCAGCCCAACTACCTGCAGTGGTGGCAGGACATGGGCCCTGACGGTTCCCAGAATTTCGACGTGTACCTGCGCACCGCCATCAGCGTGGACCCGCAGGGCTGGGCCCAGTTCGGCCACGTGAAAATGCCTGACTACCGCTGGGGCATCTTTCTCAACCCCGCCGAGCAGGACCGAAAGATCCACTTCGGCGACCACATGGGTGAAGATGCCTGGCAGGACGTGCCCGGCGAACACCGTGCCAATCTGCGTCGCATCATCGTTACCCAGGGCGATACCGAGCCGGCGTCTGTCGAGCAGCAGCGCCATCTGGGCCTGACTGCCCCCAGCCAGTACGACCTGCGCAACCTGTTCCAGGTCAACGTGGAAGAAGGCCGTCACCTGTGGGCCATGGTGTACCTGCTGCACAAGTACTTCGGGCGCGACGGTCGCGAGGAAGCCGAAGCCCTGTTGGAGCGCCGCAGCGGCAACGACGACAACCCCCGCATCCTGGAGGCCTTCAACGAAAAGACACCCGACTGGCTGAGCTTCTTCATGTTCACCTACTTCACCGACCGCGATGGCAAGTTCCAGCTCTGTGCGCTGGCCGAGTCCGCGTTCGATCCGCTGGCCCGAACCACCAAGTTCATGCTGACCGAGGAAGCCCACCACATGTTCGTGGGTGAATCGGGTGTGGGCCGCGTCATCACCCGCACCTGCGAGATGATGAACCAGCTCAAGACCGACGACGTGAACAAGCTGCGGGCCGCAGGCGTGATCGACCTGCCCACCATCCAGAAGTACCTGAACTTCCACTTCTCGGTGACCATCGACCTGTTCGGGGCCGACCAGTCCTCCAACGCCGCCACGTTCTACAGCTCCGGGTTGAAGGGCCGTTACGAAGAGGGCAAGCGCACGGACGACCACGTGCTCAAGGGCAACTCCTACAAGATCCTGGACGTGCAGAACGGCGCCCTGGTCGAGAAGGACGTGCCCATGCTCAATGCCCTGAACGAGGTCCTGCGCGACGACTACATCACCGACTCCAAGGCCGGTGTGGATCGCTGGAACCGTCTGATCGAGAAGGCCGGCATCGACTTCCGCCTGAAGGTGCCGCACAAGGCTTTCCACCGCAACATCGGCACCCTGGCCGGCGTGAAGGTCAGCCCGGACGGCCGCGTGGTGAGCGAGGCCGAGTGGGGCACCAAGCAGGCCGAATGGCTGCCGACCGAACAGGACCGTGCCTATGTGGCCAGCCTGATGGGCCGTGTGGTCGAGCCCGGCAAGTTTGCCAACTGGATCGCGCCGCCGGTCATGGGCATCAACCGCCAGCCGGTCAACTTCGAGTACGTGCGATTCAATTGACGCCATGAGCACCGCCGCCCTGATCCAGCAGCACCTGATCGATCCCGAGATCTGCATCCGCTGCAACACCTGCGAGGCCACCTGCCCGGTGCAGGCGATCACGCACGATTCGCGCAACTACGTGGTGGATGCCGAAAAGTGCAACCTGTGCATGGCCTGCGTGCCGCCGTGCCCGACCGGCTCGATCGACAACTGGCGCACCATGCCGCGCGATCGCGCCTACAGCGTGGAAGAGCAGCTCGGCTGGGACGAACTGCCCGCTGCCTTGAGTGACGAGGCGCTGGCGGCCCTGGGAGGCAGTGCAGACCAGGTGCGGGCGGCGGCCGAGGAGGCCCAGGCGGCGGTGGCTTCGGCCGCCACGTCGTCGGCGGCATCGGTGGGGGCTGCGGCCCAGGGCACGGTGTTCAACAGTGCTGTCTACGGGGCCACCGTGCCCCCGTGGTCGGCGGCGCATGCCTACACCAACCTCTACGGTCCCAAGGCGGCGGAGAAGACCATCACCGCCACCGTCACGGGCAACGTGCGCGTCACGGAAGTGGGTTCCGACTACGACACCCACCACATCGTGCTGGATTTCGGCGCCATGCCGTTCCCGGTGCTGGAAGGGCAGTCCATCGGCATCGTTCCACCGGGGCTGGACGACCGCGGCAAGCCCCACCACGCCCGCCAGTATTCCGTGGCCAGCCCACGCAACGGCGAGCGCCCCGGATACAACAACCTGTCGCTGACCATCAAGCGTGTGCTGGAAGACCACGACGGCAACCCTGTGCGCGGTGTCGGCTCCAATTACATGTGCGACCTGAAGGTGGGTGACAAGGTGGAGGTGATCGGCCCCTTCGGTGCCAGCTTCCTCATGCCCAACCACCCGCGGTCCAGCATCGTGATGATCTGCACCGGCACCGGCAGCGCTCCCATGCGTGCCATGACCGAATGGCGCCGCCGCCTGCGCGCCAGCGGCAAGTTCGAAGGCGGCAAACTGATGCTGTTCTTTGGCGCGCGCACGCCACAGGAGTTGCCGTACTTTGGCCCGCTGCAGAAGCTGCCTAAGGACTTCATCGACATCAACTTCGCGTTCAGTCGTGTGCCCGGCCAGCCCAAACGCTATGTGCAGGACGCCATGCGGGAGCGTGCAGCCGACCTGGTGCCCTTGCTGCAGGACCCGAACGCTTACTTCTACGTCTGCGGTCTCAAGAGCATGGAAGAGGGCGTGGTCATGGCCCTGCGCGATGCGGCGCAGCAAGCCGGCCTGGACTGGGAGGCCCTGGGTGCCGAGCTGAGGAAACAGGGGCGCCTGCACCTAGAGACGTACTGAGCCGTCACTGGTGATGCGCCTCGGGATAATCCCCTAATAGGTGTGTGGATGGGCGGGTTGCGACAAATTGTCGCGGCCAATGCCGTACAGTTCCATCGCTATGGACGCATCCAAGGAGACCATCGGCGCCACCCATCCCGCCATTCAGGTGGGTGTGATCATGCGCCGCGAGCCGGTTCAGGGCCCCATGAGCCGCTGGCAGGCCTTTCGCTGGGTGCTGGCCGATGTGCTTCCCCAGGAGGACTTGCCCACTTTGCCTGCGTTGGGCGAGCCGGGGGCCGCCAGTGCCCCCATCCCCATCGAGCCCGAGGGGGTGTTGCCCGAGGGGACTACGCACTGGCTGTATCCGGGTTTCGAGGTGGCGCTGCACCGCGATGACGCGGAGGGCTACTACCTCAACCTCACTTCCCCGCATCCGTGCTTCTGGGTGTTGTGGCGGCTCGAGAACGAGCAGTCCGACGACGCCTTCCCGCAGCCCCTGATCGTCACTGTGAGCTACCACGACGCGGGTCGCTGGCTCGACGCCCAGGAGCGGGTGGATCAGGTACCCGCCCCATCCGGCGTGATCGATTGGGTGGCCCGTTTCACGGAACAGCATTACCAGCCGGAACCCAAGCGGCGCAAGCGCCCGGCCAGTTTCCAACCGCTGACCGACCGCTTCGGCAATCCCGTGAGCATCACCACCGACAAGGTGCGTGGTGGAGGTCGTCATGGCTGACGACGAAGGGTTTTTCAGTCGCTGGTCACGGCGCAAGGTTCAGGCCAGGCAGGAGGAGCCGCAGGCCGTTGACCGGCCCGTCAGGCAGGCGATGGGCGCGACCCCCGTGGCCGCCGCACCCATTCCGACTCCTTGGGCCGTCGAGTCGTCAGCTGCCCCTGGGCAGCCCACTGCGCCACCATTGCCGGAGACGGAGCGCCGTACCGAAGCCGCACCACCCCTGCCTACTCTGGACGATGTGCGCGCCCTGACGCCCGATGCCGATTTCAGCCGGTTTGTGGCGCCCGAGGTGTCGCCCGATGTGCGCAACGCGGCGATGAAAAAACTCTTTTCCGATCCGTTCTTCAACGAAATGGACGGGCTGGACATCTACATCGACGACTATTCCAAGCCGGACCCGTTGCCCGCCAGCCTGGCGCGCAAACTGGTGAGCGCCCAGTTCATGAAGCTGTTCGACGAACCCAAGGACGAGCAGGTCTCGCCCGTTGCTACGCCATCCAGCGACCCCGAACCCGGGCCAGCACCGCTGGACCAATCACCCGGGGCAGTTACCACGCCTGGCCCTGAGTCGGCACCGGAATCCGCCCCGACCCACGTCCCCCGACAACCATGACCACGCTCATCTGCAACTGCAACCGCACCCTGCCGCTGGACGGCGAGGCCCTGAGCCGCGTGCTCGACGAGCCCTTGGCTGTACACACCACCCTGTGTCGCCGCGAAGCACCAGCCTTCCAGCGGGCCACCCGCAGCCGGGAGGACCTGATTGTGGCCTGCACCCAGGAGCAGCGACTGTTTGCCGAACTGTCCGAACAGACCGAAGGCGCCGTCGCACTGGACGAGCGCCCCATCCGCTTCGTGAACCTGCGCGAAACCGGTGGCTGGGGCCGGGAGGGCAAGCAGGCCACCGCGAAAATGGCGGCCTTGCTCGCTGCGGCCCGACTGCCCGACCCCGACCCGGTGCCCACGGTCACCTATCGCAGCGCTGGCCGCCTGCTTGTGATTGGGCCGCTTGAGCGGGCGCAGTCCCTGGCTCGGCAGTTGGACGATGTGCTGGACGTGACCCTGTTCGCCACCGGTGGGGCCGGGGCCCAGGAGCGGCGCTACCCGGTGCTGGCCGGTGAGCTGCGTCAGCTGGACGGCTGGCTGGGGGCCTTCAAGGTCGAATGGACGGAACGCAACCCCATCGCGCTGGACCTGTGCACCCGCTGCAATGCCTGTGTCGCGGCCTGTCCGGAAGGCGCGATCGGGCTGGACTACCAGATCGACCTCAGTGCTTGCCGCAGCCACCGCGACTGCGTGCGGGTGTGCGAGGCCCCAGGTGCCATCGACTTCCAGCGCGAGCCCGTGACCCACGAGGACACGTTCGACCTGGTGCTGGACCTTCGCGACCCGCCCGCACTCACCCGCCATGCCCTACCCCAGGGCTACCTGCATCTGCCTTCGGGTGCAGGCGCCGATGCGCACATGGCCGCCATCGTCAAGCTACGCGATGCCGTGGGCGAATTCGAAAAACCACGATTCTTCCAGTACAAGGCCAACATCTGCGCCCATGGCCGCAACGAGAAGGTCGGTTGCAATGCCTGCGTGGAGATCTGTTCGGCGTCGGCCATCACGAGTCAGGTGGAGCGCCAGCAGATCCACGTCAACCCCCATTTGTGTGTGGGCTGCGGTGCCTGCACGACGGTGTGTCCCACCGGCGCGCTGAGCTACGCCTATCCGGGCGTTGGCCATCAGGGTCAGCGGTTGCGTACCCTGCTGTCCACCTACGGCCGTGCCGGCGGGCAGAACGCCGCGCTGCTGCTGCACAGCCAGCAGGCCGGGCAGCGGTTCGTCAACGACTGGGGGCGGGCAGCCCAGCTTGATGCTTCGGTCCGTGGCGTCCCGGCCCGGCTCATCCCCGTGGCCTGCTGGCACACGGCCAGCCTAGGCCTTGAAGTGTGGCTAAGCGCCATTGCCTATGGTGCCAGCCAGGTGTTCGTCCTCGTGACCGACGAGGAGGCACCCGATTACGTTCGCGCCCTGCAGGAGCAGATGGCGGTGGGCGAAGCCTTGCTGCAGGGGCTGGGTTACGGTGGCGAGCACTTCCGGTTGATCCAGGCCCGGGATGCGCGCGACATCACCCACATCGACCAGGCGGTGCGGGTGGCCCCGGCGGCGGTCACCGTTGTTCAGCCGGCCACGTTTGCGGTGCAAGCCTCCAAGCGGAGCACGCTGGACCTGGCCCTGGAGCACCTGGTGAAGCAGGCACCGACCAGTCCCCTGCCGTCGGCCATTGCGCTGCCGGCTGCCGGAGCTCCCTTGGGCAGCGTCCATGTCAACCCCGATGCCTGCACGCTTTGCCTCAGTTGCGTCAGCGCCTGCCCGGCGGGGGCACTGCAGGACAACCCGGCCGCGCCTCAATTGCGCTTCGTCGAGAAAAACTGCGTGCAGTGCGGGCTGTGCGTCAAGACCTGCCCGGAGAATGCCATCGGGCTGGAGCCGCGCTTCTGGCTGTCGGAGCAGCGGCGCCAGCCCCGCGTCGTGAACGAGCAGCCGGCCTACGCCTGCATCCGATGCGGCAAACCTTTCGGTACCCTCAAGGGAGTCGAGGCCATGCTCGGCCGACTGTCCGGGCATGCCATGTTCCAGGGCGCGGCGGTGGAGCGGCTGAAAATGTGCGGCGACTGCCGCGTCATCGACATCCACACCGGCAACGAAGTCAAGATCACCGACCTTTGAGCGCAAGGCCCCCCATGACCCCAGACATTCCCGTGACCTCCGCCCTGGACGAGGAAACCGCTCGCGCCGAAATCTATGGCCTGCTGGCGGCCCTCTACTATGCGCCACCGGCGCCCGATTTGCTTGCCCAGCTTCGCGTGGCCGTGACCCAGGCGCCGGCAGCCGGGGCGTTTCTGGAGGAGTCGTGGCGTGGTCTCGTGGCCACTGTGCGCGAGCTGGAGGACGCGGTCATCGCCGACGAGTTCCACACCCTGTTCGGCGGTGTCGGCAAACCCGAGATCTACCTCTTCGGCTCGCATTACCTCAGCGGTTTCCTGAACGAAAAGCCTCTGGCTGCCCTGCGTTCCGACCTGGCCGAGCTGGGCCTGACGCGGGACGAGCAGATGCCGGAAACCGAAGACCACATCGCCTATCTGTGCGAAGTCATGCGTTTCCTCATCGCCGGCGATGACGTGGCCGTTTCCAACCTCACCCGACAGCAGGCCTTTTTTGCGAAGCACCTGCAGCCCTGGGTCAACGACATGTGTGACGCGCTGGGCGCCCATCCACGCAGCCGCTTCTATGCCGCGCTGGCGGGGTTCACGCGGGCCTTTATGAGCGTGGAGGCACAGGGTTTCGACATGCTCGACTGAACCCGTCTGCAAGGCTCAGGCCTGGAGCCGCCCGGGGCGTCCATCACCGGTCGGTCCTTGCGCTGCCGAGGGCACATGTGGCTCCGTCAGCAGGCGCAACCGGAACACTGCACCCTGGACATCGGACCGGTTGCCGGCCTCCAGTCGCCCACCGTACCGTTCCACCAGGCCCTGGCTGATCCAGAGCCCGAGACCATTGCCATCGTTCTTGGTCGTGAAGAATGGCGAGAACAGCCGTTCCAGAACGGTCGGGCTCAGGCCCGGACCGGTGTCGGCCACTTCCACGATGGTGCCGAGAGTTGTCCCAGTGACGTCGTCCACCCAATCGGTCGTCCGTAGGGTCAGGCAGCCTTGGTCGGGCATGGCCTGGACGGCGTTGATCATCAGGTTGATGATGACCTGCTGCAGCTCCTGCCGGTTGATGCCCGCGCGCGCCGAGGCCCGGCAATCCTGCTCCACACGTATCCGCCGCTGTTGCAGCAGGTGGCCCACCAGCACGAGGCAATCGGTGGCGACCTGGTTCACGTCCTGCTGGTCCACGTAGCCGGCAAACTCGGTCGGTCGGGCGTACTGGAGCAACTGGGTCACGATGAGCCGCATGCGTTCGACCTGCTCGTCGAGCAACCGGAGTTCGCCGCGCACAGGTTCGGCCGCCGGGCCGAGTTCCTGGCGGATCAGGTCCAGGTTGCCCTGCATCACGGCGATGGGGTTGTTGATTTCGTGGGCGATGCTCGCCGTGAGCTGACCGATGGCCGCGAGTTTTTCCGATTTGACGAGCTGCTGCTGGGCCTGCCGCAGCGAGGCGTTGCTCGCCTCCAGTTCGCGGGTGCGTTCCTGCACCTTGAGGTCCAGCGTCTCGGCCCATTCCCGCAGTCGGCGCGTGTTGTCTTCCACCACGTCCAGCAGGTGATCGAGGTGGTTCGCCAATGCGCCGAGTTCGTCGCGCGCCACGATCGTGCCCACGCGGGCCCCGGTTTCGCCGTCCTCAATCCGCTTGATGGTGTCGTTCATCTGTTCGACCGGTCGGAAGATGCTGCGCGCCCAGCGGACCGAGAACACGGCAGCCAGGGCCATGACCGCCAGGAAGATGAGACCCATGACACCGAGCATGCCGTAACGCATCCAGCGATATGGGCGTTCCAGGTAACCCACGTACAGCATGCCGACCCGTTCACCCCGTGCGTCCTGCAGGGGCTGGTAGGCGCTCACGTACCAGTCGTTCACCACGAAGGCCCTGTCCAGCCATGTCTGACCTTGGCCCAGCACCGCGTCACGCACGGCCTGGGAGACCCGGGTGCCGATGGCCCGCTGGTCCTGGAACAGGCGCACGTTGGTGGTGATGCGCACGTCGTCCAGAAACAGGGTGGCGGTCCCCAGGCTCCCGAAGGGCAGCGAACCTTCCGGGTACACGATGCGATTGATGTGGTCGATGAACGCCAGATTCTGGTTCAGCAACAATCCTCCATGCAACACGGCCCAGGGACGGCCCTGCGCATCGGGAACGGGCAGGCTGGCCAACATGACCATGGCCCTGTCCTCGGTCTGCCGCTCTGTCGGACTGGCGTTGCGGGTGTCAACCAGGGGAATGGCGGTGCGTTCCAGCAAATGCGGGCCCCACTCGGCCAGTTCCGTCGGGGTCATCAGCCGGAGTGTGGCGCTGTAGCTGGAGGAATCAGCCAGAGAGTCGGTCGGCACATCGTCGGGCCGCACCAGCACCAGGATGTCCAGGCCAAGGCGCTCGCGCTCGTCGAGCAGCAGTTCGTGCAGGTCGGTCAGGTCGGGGTATCGATCCCCGTAGGCCGATACCCCGCCCGGGGGCGGGGCCACGAGGGCGCCGCCATGCGCACGGGCGCCCTCCAGTGCCTGGTGCAGCGCCAGAGACATCGCCACCCCCCGGGTGCCTGCCCCCACCTCGTAGAGCACCTGCTGGAAGTAGCCGTTGGCCACCGCCAGGTCGGCACGTACCTTGGCGGTGAGCAGGCGGTCGTAAGCCACATGGCTCCACAGCATCAGGGCAAGCACAAGCAAGGGGAAGACGACAGCCAGCGGCAGCAGCGCGATGGCCAGCAGCTTGTGACGAACCGAACGGTTCATCCAGCGGGGCGTCTTGAGCCAGGCCATGGGTCAGGGGTGATGCGGGTTCATTCCCCATTCTGCAACGCGCCGTTCCAGCGTGCGTCTGGAAACGCCGAGCAACTGGGCAGCCCGGGTCTTGTCGCCCTGGACTGACTCCAGGATAGACAGGATGTGCTGCTTTTCCAGCGTCTGCAGATCGGTGGGACCGCGGGTCGACCGGTTAGGCGTTCCAGTCATGGATGGGTAGAGTGCGGAGACATTGAGTGTGCCCAGGATCAGCGAACGTTCGACGAGGTTGCGCAGTTCACGCGTGTTTCCCGGCCAGCTGTACTGCATGAGCAGTTGCAGTTCTTCGGGAGCGACCTCGATGGGTTCCACACCCAGTAGCGGGGCCAGGTCGTGGATGTAGTGGGTGAGCAGGTCCGGGATGTCCTCGCCATGCGTGCGCAGGGGGGGCAGGTGGATATCCACCACCTTGAGGCGGTAGTACAGGTCAGACCGGAAGCGCCCGGTAGCCACTTCTGCGGTCAGTTCGCGGTTGGTTGCCGCCACGATGCGCACGTCCACCGCCAGGGTCTGCTGACTGCCCACCGGGCGTATCCGCAGGTCTTCGATGGCGCGCAGCAGCGCCGCCTGCACGGGCAGCGGCAGTTCGGCCACCTCATCAAAAAACAGGGTGCCCCCCTGGGCGTAATAGAACAGTCCGTCTTTCGCATGCACGCTGCCGTGGCTGCCCGGCTTGGCATGGCCGAACAGTTCAATGGCCATGTCTTCCGGTGAGAGCGAGGCGCAGTTCACCGGGACGAAAGGCCCGGTGGCACGGGCGCTGCGCGCGTGCAGCTCTCTGGCCACCAGTTCCTTGCCGGTGCCCGACTCTCCCGTCAGCAGCACCGTGCTCGGCATCGGTGCGGTGCGCTCGATCGCATCACGCACCGCCTGCATGGCGGCAGAACGGCCCACGATGGGTGAACCCGACCGGCGGGCCGTCGGCTTCGTATCGCGCCGCAGCACGTAGTTTTCACGCCGGAGCCGGGTGCGCTCGTGACACTGCTGGATGGCGTTCAGGATCTGTGGAATGCGGAAAGGCTTCAGGATGAAGTCGGACGCGCCCGCCCGCAAGGCTTCGATCGCCGTTTCCAGGTCGGCGAAGGCGGTGATGAGAATGACCTCACCGCTGTAACCCTGCTCCCTCAATTCCTTGAGCCAGGCCACGCCATTCTTGCCCGGCAGGGAAATGTCCAGGATCACCAGATCCACCCGTTGGGCGCGCATCCACTCGGCGCCCTCTTCGGCACTGGCGGCGACGGCGACAAAGCGGCAACGAGGCGCGAGCACCTTCACGAGAAAGTTGCGCATGCCTTGTTCGTCGTCGACCACCAGAATGGACCAGTGTGGCCAGCCGTCGGTCGGTCCAGGGGCGTTGCCGCGATCAGAAAGAGGAGGGGAGGTGGGGGAATTCACCAGACGTTCCATCGGTTATTCCTGAACAAAAAAGTCAGGAATTGGGGTTTTCGAGACACGTGGATGGCGACATCCAACGGTGCAAGCGACTGTATGGATACGACAACTTGTCGTCCTGTGACGCGACAAAGCGTCGACAGTCAGGGTAAACCCGAAATCGTTTCCGGCAGCTTTATCCACGATGGAAAATTGATTCATAAGCAATCACTGTTGGTCTGCATATTGCTTTCTTAAGGGGGCGTTCCAGCAGTCACCACCCATACCTTGGCCCCGATTGTGCGGCCTAACCCGGCCTCGTCCGGTCGTCCTGTTGCCGTCCTTGCTGACATTCCCGGTCAGCGGTAGATTCGCTGTCTAGGTACATGACTTCATACCGCCGCATGGAGCGGTTTGCGGTCCACATCTGAGGAGACATGCATGGGCACCCCCGAAAAATCCAACTTCCTTTCCCGTCGCCGCTGGTTTGCCGGGGCCGGTGCTGTGGGAGCGGTCGCCGCCGTGGCCGCCGTGGCTCCCAAGGCGGTGGTCCAGACCGAAGCCGCCGAAGCAACGGCATCAGGTCCCCGTTCCGGAGGCGGCTACAGGCTGTCGGAGCACATCAAGCGTTATTACCAGACCACTCGCGTCTGAATCCTCAGGCCGTGGGGCCCTGAGGGTCGCTGCGGCAGCCATTTCGTTTCAACTCCAGAGGTAACAAGCCATGTTGCTGACCAAAAAAACGGGGCATCGCGTAGGCTCGGGTGGATCGGGCAGCTTTGTCAACAGCCTTCGGCGCGGTTTTGCCCATACCGTGCCCACCATGGACCGTCGCGCCTTCCTGCGTCGCTCGGGTCTGGGCCTGGGCGTCGGCCTCGCGGCCACGCAACTCACGCTTGTGAAGAAGGCCGAGGCTGCTTCCGGTGGCTCGATCGACGGTACCGGCAAGATCGAAGTCAGGCGGACCGTTTGCACCCACTGCTCAGTGGGCTGCGCCATTGACGCGGTGGTGGAAAACGGCGTCTGGGTTCGTCAGGAGCCGGTGTTCGACTCCCCCATCAACCTGGGTGCACATTGCGCCAAGGGCGCCTCCATCCGCGAGCACGGACATGGCGAGTACCGTCTGCGTTACCCGATGAAACTGGTCAACGGCAAGTACCAGCGCATCACGTGGGACGAAGCCTACGACGAAATCGTGGCCAAGATGAAGTCCCTGCGCGAGGCCAGCGGCCCCGATTCGGTCTACTTCATCGGCTCATCCAAGCACAACAACGAGCAGGCTTACCTGCTGCGCAAGTTCGTGAGTTTCTGGGGCACCAACAACTGCGACCACCAGGCGCGCATCTGCCACTCCACCACGGTGGCCGGCGTGGCCAACACCTGGGGTTACGGGGCCATGACCAACTCGTACAACGACATGCAGAACAGCAAGGTCGCCCTGTACATCGGCTCCAACGCCGCCGAGGCCCACCCCGTGTCCATGCTGCACATGCTGCACGCCAAGGAAACGGGCTGCAAGATGATCGTGGTGGACCCGCGATTCACCCGCACGGCCGCCAAGGCCGACGAGTACGTGCGCATCCGCTCCGGCACCGACATTCCCTTCCTTTTTGGCTTGCTGTACCACATCTTCAAGAACGGCTGGGAAGACAAGAAGTACATCGGCGACCGCGTTTATGGCATGGAGGAGGTCAGGAAAGACGTGATGGCCAAGTGGACGCCCGATGCCGTGGAGGAGGCCTGTGGCGTGAAGGAGGAGCAGATGTTCCGGGTGGCCAAGATGATGGCCGACAGCCGCCCGGGCACCATCGTCTGGTGCATGGGGCAGACCCAGCACACCATCGGCAATGCCATGGTCCGGGCTTCCTGCATCCTGCAACTGGCCCTGGGCAACGTGGGCGTGAGCGGGGGGGGTACCAACATCTTCCGTGGTCACGACAACGTGCAGGGGGCCACCGACGTGGGGCCGAACCCCGATTCCCTGCCGGGCTACTATGGGGTGGCCGAAGGGGCGTGGAAACACTTCGCTGCCACCTGGGGGGTGGATTTCGACTGGATCAAGTCGCGCTACGCCGAAGGCATGATGTCCAAGCCGGGTATCACCGTATCGCGCTGGATCGACGGTGTGCTCGAGGACAAGGAGGCGATCGACCAGGGCAGCAACCTGCGCGGTGTCGTCTTCTGGGGCCATGCCCCGAACTCACAGACCCGTGGCCTGGAAATGAAGCGGGCCATGGACAAGCTGGACCTGCTGGTGGTGATCGATCCGTATCCCTCTGCGACGGCCGCCATGGCCGCGATGCCGGGCAACCCCCAGGATCTGAACCCCAACCGTTCGGTGATCCTGCTGCCGGCCGCCACGCAGTTCGAGACCAGTGGTTCCTGCACGGCGTCCAACCGTTCCATCCAGTGGCGTGAGAAGGTGATCGAGCCGCTGTGGGAAAGCCGCAGCGACCACATGATCATGTACCAGCTGGCCCAGCGCCTGGGATTTGCCGACGAGCTCTGCAAGAACTATGGTTTGCAGAAGGTCGGCGGCATGGACGAGCCGGTGGTCGAGGACATCCTGCGTGAGATCAACAAGTGCGTCTGGACCATCGGCTACACCGGGCACAGCCCCGAACGCCTGAAGGCTCACATGCGCAACATGCATGCCTTCGACATCAAGACGTTGAAGTGCAAGGGCAATGTGGTCGACAAGGAAACCGGCTACGACATGACCGGCGACTACTTCGGTCTGCCCTGGCCCTGCTACGGTACCCCCGAGATGAAGCACCCGGGCTCTCCCAACCTGTACGACACCTCCAAGCACGTGATGGACGGTGGCGGCAACTTCCGGGCCAACTTTGGCGTGGAACGCGACGGCGTGAGCCTACTGGCGGCTGACGGCTCGCATTCGCTGGGTGCCGAAATCACCACCGGGTATCCCATGCTGACCGACCAGCTGCTCAAGAAACTCGGCTGGTGGGAAGAGTTGACGCCTGAAGAGCAGGCCGCCGCGGAAGGCAAGACCTGGACCACCGACCCGACGGGTGCCATGATCCGTGTGTTCATGAAGCACGGCTGTCACCCCTTCGGCAATGCCCGGGCTCGTGCCTACGTGTGGAACTTCCCGGATGCCATTCCCCAGCACCGTGAGCCCGTTTACGGCACCCGTCCGGACCTGATCGCGAAGTACCCGAGCCACGACGACCAGAAGAACCGTTGGCGCCTGCCCATCCTCTACAAGACGCTTCAGCAAAAGAACGTCGAAGACAAGGTTCACGAGAAATTCCCGCTGATCATGACCTCCGGGCGCCTCGTCGAATACGAGGGTGGAGGCGAGGAAACCCGCTCCAATCCCTGGCTGGCCGAGCTGCAGCAGGAGATGTTCGTGGAGATCAACCCAGCCACGGCAGCCCAGCGCGGCATCCGCAACGGCGACCGGGTGTGGGTGAGTACCCCGACCGGGGCGCGCATCAACGTGCAGGCGCAGGTCACGCCCCGCGTGGATGCGACCACCGTGTTCCTGCCGTTCCATTTCTCGGGTCGCTGGCAAGGGCAGGATCTGCTCAAGCAATACCCCGAAGGTGCAGCGCCAATCGTGCGCGGTGAGGCGGTCAACACGGCCACCACCTATGGTTACGACATCGTGACCATGATGCAGGAATCCAAGACCACCATCTGCAACGTCGAACGCGCATGAGGAGCAACGAATGGCACGCATGAAATTTGTCTGTGATGCAGAGCGCTGCATCGAGTGCAACGGTTGTGTGACCGCTTGCAAGAACGAGCACGAGGTGCCTTGGGGGGTCAACCGCCGCCGCGTGGTCACCCTCAACGACGGGGTACCGGGCGAGAAGTCCATCTCGGTGGCCTGCATGCACTGCTCCGACGCACCCTGCATGGCCGTCTGCCCAGTGAACTGCTTCTACCGCACCGACGAGGGCGTGGTGCTGCACGACAAGGACGTGTGCATCGGCTGTGGCTACTGCAGTTATGCCTGCCCCTTCGGGGCTCCCCAGTTCCCGGGTCAGGGCACTTTCGGTGTGCGCGGCAAGATGGACAAGTGCACCTTCTGTGCCGGCGGCCCCGAAGCCAGCGGCAGCCAGGCCGAGTTCGAGAAATACGGCCGCAACCGCCTGGCCGAAGGCAAGCTGCCCGCCTGTGCCGAGATGTGCTCCACCAAGGCTTTGCTGGCCGGTGATGGCGATGTGGTGGCCGACATCTTCCGCAGCCGTGTCCTGCAGCGCGGCAAGGGGGCCGAAGTCTGGGGTTGGGGCACCGCCTACGGCAGTGCCCAGGGAGGACGCTCATGATCTGCGCACGCACCTTGAAAGTCGCCTTCGTGGCCGCCGGCGTGGCCCTGCTGGCCGCCTGTGGGGAGTCGCCTCAGGAACTGACCGCGGCGGGCGTCAAGTCCGACGCCCCGGCCTACCGGGGAGTGGGTGCCAGCCAGTTCGTCGAGCGTGGCTGGCAGCCCGGAGACCGAACCAGCTGGGAACAGCAGTTGCGTGCCCGTGCCGCCTACGGTCAGAACGAATACACCCGTGTCCACTGAACAGGAGGACCCCATGCGAACTCTCCTCAACGGAGCAGCCCTGCGCCCATGGCGAGGTTGGTGTGCGGCGCTCCTCATGGCGGTCGGTCTCGGTGTCGCTTCGGCGCAGACGACCACCCCCGGTACGGTGCCTGAAGGTGGTGGCGGCATCCAGAGTGCGAACATCTTCCAGATCGCCCCGGATGCCGACACCGACCCCAACTACATGAACCAGTCGAACGCGGAGCGACGGCAGGTTCAGCCCGGCAACAACGCCCCCGTGTGGCGGCAGGTGGGCCAGGGCGTCACGGGGGTCACCAACTTCCCCTACCCCGAATACGGCACGCTGATCCAGCCCTTCGTGCAGTACCCGGGTTCGCGCCTGACCAATGCGGGCGAAGCCTGGCGGCAGGTCCGCAACGACGTGATCATCCCTTACGGCGGCTCCTTGCTGCTCATCGTGGTGGTGGCGATTGCGCTGTTCTATTTCGGCAAGGGTTCCATCCGCCTGCACGGGCAGGAGACCGGTCGCCGGATCGAGCGCTTCACCGCCTTCGAGCGCGCGGCTCACTGGACGAACGCGTTCGCCTTCGTCGCCCTGGCGGTTTCGGGTCTGATCATGGCCTTTGGCAAGTTCTTCCTGCTGCCCATCATGGGCAGCATGCTGTTCGGCTGGCTGGCCTACGCGATGAAGAACCTCCACAACTTCGTCGGGCCTCTGTTTGCCGTGTCGCTGGTGATTGTGTTCTTCACCTTCCTGCGCGACAACCTGCCCAGCAAGGACGACATCCAGTGGCTCCTCAAGGGGGGAGGGCTGTTCAGTGGCCAGGAGGTGCCTTCGCACCGCTTCAACGCCGGTGAAAAAGTCGTGTTCTGGGGTGGGGTGTTTCTGCTCGGCTTCATCGTCGTGGCCTCTGGCCTCGTGCTCGACAAGCTCATTCCCGGGCTGGCCTACCTCCGTGCCGACATGCAGATCGCGCACATGATCCATGCGTCGGCTGCGGTCATGATGATGGCCATGTTCCTCGGGCACATCTACATGGGTACACTGGGTGTGCAGGGCGCCTATCAAGCCATGAAAACGGGCTATGTGGACGAGACCTGGGCCAAGGAACATCACGAACTCTGGTATGACGACATCAAGGCGGGCAAGATTCCGGCAGAGCGCAGCGCACGCCCCAGTGGCAAGCCAGCTGTCGGCGCGGCCAAAGCCGTTTGATGACCGGTCCACGACAGGAGGGTGGAGATGCTCTTGACTGAGCCGCAGCAATCCGCCTTCAGGCCCCCTCTGCCCCGCCTGTCGCGGGCACGCGTGCCGCTGACCCGCGACGTGACGGTGGTCAACGAATTCGGTGAGCAGCGCTCCATGTCCATTCCCGCGGAGCGGGACCTCACGGTCTACGTGGACAAGCGCGAACTCGTCACGCTCATGACGCTCGGTGGTCACCCCGAGTGGCTGGTGCTCGGCTATCTGCGGAACCAGCGCCTCATCGAATCCGTGCACGACATCGAATCCATCACGGTGGACTGGGAGGTCGGGGCCGCTGCCGTGAAAACCCGACGTGGGGTGCACAACATTGAAGAGCGCACGGCCAAGCGTGTGGTCACGACGGGTTGCGGACAGGGGAGCGTGTTCGGCGGCATCCTCGACGAACTGGATCGCATCCGGCTGTCGCCCACCGCGCAGTTGCGTCAGTCCGATCTGTACCAGATCGTCAAGACCATCCGTGAGCAGGACTCGACCTACAAGCAGGCCGGTTCGGTGCATGGCTGTGCCTTGTTCCGGGGATCCGACATGCTGCTGTTCGTGGAGGACGTGGGTCGCCACAACGCGGTCGACACCATTGCCGGCTGGATGTGGCTGCAGAACCCGGCCGACATGGAGGGGGCCGACAAGACCTTCTACACGACGGGCCGGCTGACCAGCGAGATGGTGATCAAGGCGGCGCAGATGGGGGTGCCGGCCCTGGTCTCGCGCAGCGGCATCACGCAGATGGGGCTTGAAGTGGCCGAGCGTGTGGGGGTGTGCACGATCGGCCGGGCCACCCACCAGCGTTTTCTGTGTTTTTCCCATCCGCAGCGCCTGCTGCGGGATGCCGAACCCGTTCGTCCAGCCTACACCAGTTCCATGTAACGGGCCCGTTCCCAGTCCGTGACGGCGAGCCGGAAGCGGCTGATCTCCCACTGGCGTGTCTGCACGAAGTGATCGACGAAACCGTCCCCGAGCAGTTCGCGGGCCAGGGCAGATTCGGCCATGAGCGCGGTTGCCTGTTCCAGGCTCTGGGGCAAGGCGGTTCCGGTGCCTACGGCGTCGGGGTCCAGCCGGTGGCGGATCCCGTACAGGCCCGACGCCACGGCCGCCGCGATGGCCAGGTACGCGTTGGCATCCGCACCGGGTACCCGTGTTTCCAGCCGCTGCGAGTGGGCACTGCCCGGCACGACCCGAAAGGCGGCGTGCCGGCTGTCGATGCCCCAGGTGGCCTGCACGGGGGCCAGCATGCCGTTGACCAGCCGCTTGTAGCTGTTGATGAAGGGCGCATACACCGCGAACAGGTGGGGCAGGGCGTGCATCTGACCGGCGATGTAATGCCGCAACGTCTCGCTCACGCCGTGCGCCGCCTGCGCGTCATGGAACAGGTTGCGGCCGTCCTGCCACAGGCTCTGGTGCAGGTGCTGGCCGCAACCGCCGTAGGCCGGTGACCACTTCGCCATGAAGGTGTTGAGCAGCCCATGCCGCCGCCCGATCTCGCGCGTGGCCTGCTTGAACAGGGCGGCCCGGTCGGCACTGTCGAGGGCCGGTCCGTATTTCAGGGCCACCTCCAGGTTGCCTGGGCCGGCTTCGGTGTGCAGCGTCTCGATCGGGATGCCGGCTTCCGGCAGCCAGCGGAACAGGTCGTTGACGAAACCGGCCACGGCGTCGATGCGGAATGGCGAGTAATTGGTGACGGATTCGGTGGCCGCCTCCAGATCCCGGTAGCCCTTGGCCCGGACGCTGCGCTCGCTTTCGCGAAACACGTACCACTCCAGCTCCACGCCCACCTGCACGTCCAGCCCCATGTCGGAGGCCTGGGCCAACACGCGCTTGAGCACCTGCCGGGGGCACATGGGCAAAGGCGTGCCATCGGGCAGCAGATGTTCGCCGATCAGTGCCCAGCGCCCTTCGTCCCAGGGCAGCTGGCGCGCCGTCGCCGCGTCCAGCTGCAAGCCGATCTCGCCCAGCGCCGTGCCCAGGCCCGCGAACGCCACCGTGTGGGTGTAGAGGTCATCGGCAATGTCCCAGCCGAAGGCCGCGCTGGCGATGGTGCCGCCACCGGTCAGCAGTTCGGCCATCTTCTCGCCGGCATGCGTCTTGCCCCGGCACACGCCGTCGATGTCGGTGGTGAAGAACCGCGCGTGGGTCGCTGCGCGCAGCTGTTGCTCTAACGTGGGGGGTGTGACGGATGGCATAGACGCATTGTGCGGGGTGCCCGGCGGGGCAAAGGGTCCACTTGGCGGGCCGCAAGCCGTTAGCATACGGTCCATTGACGTTTTTTCGGCCGGTGCAACGGCCCGCTTGCCATGACACCCCAAGTTCACATCATCGATCACCCGCTGGTGCAGCACAAGCTCACGCTCATGCGCCGCAAGGACACCAGCACCAAGAGCTTTCGTCAGCTCGTCCACGAATTGAGTGCGCTGCTGGCCTACGAGGTCACGCGCGACATGCCGATGCAGGAAATCGAGATCGAAACCCCGCTGGAACCGATGATCGGGCGTGTGATCGACGGCAAGAAGATCGTGCTGGCCTCGATCCTGCGCGCAGGCAACGGTTTCCTGGACGGCATGCTGGAGGTGCTGCCCAGTGCCCGCGTGGGGCACATCGGCCTGTTCCGCGATCCCGAAACCCTGCAGGCGGTGGAGTACTATTTCAAGATGCCGTCCGGCATGGAGGAGCGCGACGTGATCGTGCTGGACCCCATGCTGGCCACCGGGAATTCGGCGGTGGCGGCGGTGAACCGTCTCAAGGCCTGCCACCCGCGTTCGCTGCGGTTCGTGTGCCTGGTCACCTGCCCGGAAGGCATTGCCACCTTCCACAAGCACCATCCGGACGTGCCCATTTACACCCCGGCCGTGGACCGTGGGTTGAACGATCACGGCTATATCGTGCCGGGCCTGGGCGACGCCGGCGATCGCATCTTCGGCACCAAATAAACGCCGGCCCCCCACGGAATAGGGGTTTGCGCTAACCTTGACGCATGCATACCCCTTCCGCTTCCTTCTGGTCCATCGGCTGGCGCTCGCTTGTGCGTGACTGGCGCGCGGGCGAACTGCACGTGCTGGTGCTGGCCATTGCGCTGGCTGTGGCGGCACTCACCGCCGTGGGCTTCTTTGCCGACCGGCTGCAGAGCGGCCTGAATCGCGACGCGCGCCAGCTCATCGGCGGGGATGCCGTGGTCCGCAGCGACCAGCCCGCGCCCCCCGCCTTCGAGGAGCAGGCGCGCGCGCTGGGTCTGGAAGTGACCCGGCACGTGGGCTTCCCCACCATGGGCCGTGCCGATGACGAACAGGGCGGAGCGGCGCG
>JAUVXK010000152.1 GCA_030603635.1 Burkholderiales bacterium
TGGATCATGCGCGACCACATCGAGGAAGCCGTGCAGAAGATCCGGGAGCAGGTGGGCGACGAGGAGGTCATCCTGGGCCTCTCGGGTGGCGTCGACTCGTCGGTCGCGGCGGCCCTGATTCACCGCGCCATTGGCGACCAGCTCACCTGCGTGTTCGTGGACCACGGCCTGCTGCGCCTGCACGAGGGCGACATGGTCATGGACATGTTCGCGGGCAAGCTGCACGCCAAGGTGATCCGCGTGGACGCCAGCGAGCTGTTCCTGGGACAACTGGCCGGCGTGGCCGACCCCGAACAAAAGCGCAAGATCATCGGCGGCCTGTTCGTGGACGTGTTCAAGGCAGAAGCC
This sequence comes from Burkholderiales bacterium, assembly GCA_030603635.1. GTDB lineage: Bacteria > Pseudomonadota > Gammaproteobacteria > Burkholderiales > Burkholderiaceae_C > Tepidicella. Next base: position 349 of record JAUVXK010000152.1, read on the forward strand.
GCCAAACTGGTTTCAAGTGGTACTTCAAAAAACGGTGCCAAGTGGTTGGCTCAAGGAACTATTTACCCGGATGTCATCGAGTCGGGCGGGGCCAAGAGCAAGAAGGCAGTCACCATCAAGAGCCACCACAATGTGGGTGGCTTGCCCGAACAACTGGGCCTGAAACTGTTGGAGCCGCTGCGTGACCTGTTCAAGGACGAGGTGCGCGAGCTGGGCGTGGCGCTGGGCCTGCCGCATGACATGGTCTACCGCCACCCATTCCCGGGGCCGGGCTTGGGCGTTCGCATCCTGGGCGAGGTGAAGAAGGAATACGCCGACCTGCTGCGCCGGGCCGACGCCATCTTCATCGAAGAGCTGCGCTCCACCATCGACCACAACTTCGGCAAGAGCTGGTACGACCTGACCAGCCAGGCCTTCACGGTGTTCCTGCCCGTCAAGAGCGTGGGCGTGATGGGCGATGGCCGCACCTACGACTATGTGGTGGCGCTGCGAGCGGTGCAGACCAGCGACTTCATGACGGCCGATTGGGCCGAACTGCCCTACAGCCTGCTCAAGAAGGTCAGCAGCCGCATCATCAACGAGGTGCGTGGCATCAACCGTGTGACCTACGACGTGAGTTCCAAGCCGCCGGCCACCATCGAGTGGGAGTGACCTCACCCCGGCGTTAGCGCCGGGGTCAGGATCAGAGCACGATGGTCAGCACGGTCCCCACGATCAGCATGCAGGTGACGGTCAGCATGGCGATGAAATCCCGTTTGGGGTCGCCGTTTTTTCGGGAACCCCAACTGGCAATCACCATCGTGAGCGACAGGCCGGCAAGGGCTATGGTGTCCGGTTTCATGGATACTCCTGGATGAAGCGCTCATGCTGCCAGCGCCTCCATCGGGTGTGAAGCAGCAATCCATGAAGCCCTACATCGGTTTTTCCGAAGCAGTGGCTTTGCGGGTACGGAGATGAGGACGTGTCCAAGGTCAATTACCGGCATCTTTACTACTTCTGGGTGGTTGCGAAAGAGGGGGGCTTTGCCCGGGCCTCCGAGCGGCTCGACATGGCCATCCAGACCATCAGTGCCCAGGTCAAGGCACTGGAGCAGGAGCTGGGTTATCAATTGCTCAAGCCGTCGTCGCGCGGCCTGACGTTGACCGATGCGGGCCATGCGGTACTCGTTCGGGCAGAAACGATCTTTCAGCTCGGGGAGTCGATACCGGAATCGGTGGCGCAGGCCGTGGCGGCTCCGGCGGCGCGTTTGTCGGTGGGCATCTCGGATGGACTGTCGAAATTGGCTGCCCACGCATTGCTCAAGCCAATTCTGGGGACACCCGATCTGAGGCTGACCTGTCACGAGGGCGAAGTCGAGCAGCTCATGGCCGAGCTGGCCCTCCATGAGCTGGACCTGGTGCTGGCTTGCCAACCACCCACGAAGCCTTCGAGCCAGCGTCTGACCAGCGATCGGCTCGCCGTTTCCCCCGTGGACTGGTATGGACCGGCATCTTTGACCCGAAAGGCGCAAGGTGAACCCTTGCTGGCGTCGCTGGCCAGACTGCCGGTGCTGCTGCCCACCCCTCATTCGGGCTTGCGCGCCCGTATCGATCGCTGGTTCGACGCGCACCAGATCACCCCTCGGGTGGCGGGTGAGTTCGAGGACAGCGGACTGATGGCCCTGTTCTCGGCGGAAGGCATGGGCGTGTTTCCGCTCGCCACCCTGGGCGCGGATCCACTGGCCCCCTCGCTGCGCCTTCGGCTCCTGGGACGCAGCGAAGGCCTTTACGAGGAGATCCACGGTATACGGTCTCGACGCGGCTTGCACCACCCCCTGGTTCTCCAGATTCTTCAAGCTGCTGCACCTCCACTGCGGTTGTGACGAAGTCGGACTTCTGTGTAGCCTGTTCGTCCATCCGGCTGATCTGATGCACAGTCATGGACGGAGCCGCGCGCTCCGAAACAGGAGAAAGCGATGTTGTGGATCGAGGGGTTCTGGTTTGTCGGGGGATTGGCCGCACTGGTTGTGGGCGCTGAAGCGCTGGTGCGAGGCGCATCGAGGTTGGCACTGACCCTGGGGCTGTCTCCCTTGGTGGTGGGCCTGACCATCGTGGCCTTTGGCACGAGTGCCCCGGAGCTGGCGGTATCCACCAGTGCCGTGCTCGGCGGTCAGACCGACATCGCCGTCGGCAACGTGGTGGGCAGCAACATCTTCAATGTCCTTTTCATCCTGGGAGCGAGTGCGCTGATCGTGCCGCTGGCGGTCCACCACCAGTTGATCCGCCAGGAGGTGCCTGTGATGCTGGGTGCGACCCTGCTTCTGGTGGCTTTGGGCCTGGATGGCCGCATTGCCGCATGGGAGGGCGGAGCCTTGTTGGCCTTGCTGTGCGGCTACACCGCATTTCTGGTGGTGATGTCAAGGCGCCAATCGGTTGCAGAGGCGCCGTCCTCCTATGACGAGGAGCTCCACCCTGCGCCACCGCAAGCCTGGGATTCCCATCTCTGGGTTCAGTTAGGCTTGGTCGTGGGCGGCCTGGGTTTGCTCGTGGTGGGGTCTGAGTGGCTGGTGGGGGCTTCCGTGGCCTTTGCAAAGGCCTTGGGCGTGAGCGATCTGGTGATCGGCCTGACGATTGTGGCAGCGGGCACCTCCATGCCCGAAGTGGCCACCTCCATCACCGCGGCCCTCAAGGGGGAGCGCGACATCGCCGTGGGCAACGTGGTGGGCAGCAACACGTTCAACATACTGGGCGTGGTGGGTCTCAGCGGTGTGGTGGCCGGCAGCGAGGGGCTGGGTCTGTCCGCCTCGGTCTTGAGCTTCGATCTCTGGGTCATGCTGGCGGTGGCCTTTGCCTGTCTGCCGGTTTTCGTGATGGGTCGGCAGATCGCACGCTGGGAAGGGGCCGTGTTCCTGTTCTATTACACGGCCTACGTGACGTACCTGATCCTGACCGCCCGGCAGGACGCCGCCAGTGATGCCTTTTCAACGGCGATGCTGGGTTTCGTGGTCCCGCTGACGATCGTGACACTGGTGGTTGTCTGGCTGATGCACGGGGAAAGGCAGCGGGGATGAGCGCACGGGACCTCATGGATAATGAGGCCAACTTGTGTCCAGTCATCAGGCTGACGTTCTCTCGACCTTTCCCGACCTACCTGCTTGAGCATGCCCGCCGATGACGCTCATTACATGGCGCTGGCCATTGCCCAGGCCCGCCAGGCAGCCGCCGAGGGAGAAGTGCCCGTGGGTGCGGTCATTGTCCGGCGTGGCGTCGGGGGGCAGGCAGATCAGATCCTGGCAAGCGCACACAACCGCCCGATCGGCCTCTGCGATCCGACTGCACATGCAGAGATGCTGGCGTTGCGGGCGGCGGCAGCAGCATCCGGCAACTACCGTCTGGATGGCTGCGAACTTTTCGTCACGCTGGAGCCTTGTGCCATGTGCGCGCAGGCCATGCTGCATGCCCGCCTTGCCCGGGTGGTGTATGGTGCCCGAGAGCCCAAAACCGGCGCGGCGGGGTCTGTGATTGACGTGCTCGGAAACCCCGTGCTGAATCACCACACCACGGTGACCGGTGGTGTGGAGTCCGAGGCCTGCAGTGCTGTGATGCAGACCTTCTTCGCCATGCAGCGCGACAAGGCCCGCAGAGCCGCCGTTCCCTTGCGTGAGGACGCACTGCGAACCCCCGAGGCCGCGTTCGAGCCTCTGTGGGATGTCCTGCCCGACTGGTTTGCCCGCAACCGCTGGACGCGTGAGGGAGCGGCCCTGCAAGGACTGCGGCTGCACTGGATCGAACTCTCGCCGCTGCACACATCCTCGCAGCGTTCAGGGATTGTCTTTTTGCACGGACCCGCAGGGTGGTGGCCCGAATGGATACGGGAAGCCACAGAGGCTCAGGCACAGGGACATCGGGTCTTTTTACCGGACCTGATCGGATTCGGCATGAGTGACAAGCCGAAAAAAACCCGTTGGCATACCCTGGAGCGTCACGTGGAGGCGCTGCAGGAATGGATGTCCGCCCTGGATGTGCCGAACTGGGTTGTGGTTGCGGCCCCGGAGCAGATCCGGTTGGCCCATGCCCTATGCAACCGTCTTGGCCACGCCAGTGCACGCGTGGAGGTCCGTACACCGACCCCCATGCCAGGTTTGCCCGACGGCTGGCCAGACTGGCCATACCTTGATCCGGGCCACCGTGCCGCCCAGAAGGCATGGCCCTGGCCAGAAGCATGAGGCGTGAGGCCATAATCGGTGCATGGCCCACATTTACCTGTATTCCCCCAGCAGCGCGGTACGCGACAAAACCGGTTTTCGCAGGGCGCTCAAGCGGCTGCAGGCCATGGGCCACGAAGTGGAAGTGGATCCGGATGCACTGAAAAGCCACCAGCGTTTTGCAGGCGACGACGACACCCGCCTGGCCGCCATGGCCCGCGCCGCCGCCAGCGGGGCGCAGATCGTGCTCACCACCCGCGGCGGCTATGGCCTAACCCGCTTGTTGCCCCGACTGCCTTACGATGCGATTCAGCGTTCGGTGGAGCAGGGGAGTGCCTGGGTGGGCTTGAGCGACTTCACCGCCTTGCAGGCGGCGGTACAGGC
>JAUVXK010000155.1 GCA_030603635.1 Burkholderiales bacterium
CGCGCAAGCGCTGCCATTCCAGACGTTTGATCTGTGTGAGGTAGGCCACCCAGTCGGCGCCGATGCGTTCGACCAGCACGGTGTCGGCGTGCAGGGCGTCGAGCGCCTCACCCAGACTGGCAGGCAAGGGGGTGGCCTGGGCACCGTAGGGGTCTTCGGTGGCCGGGGGCGGTGTGAGCCGGCGTTCGATGCCGTCCAGCCCGGCCTCGATCTGCGCGGCCAGGTAGAGGTAGGGGTTGGCGGCGGATTCGCCGATGCGGTTTTCGATGCGGGTGGCCCCGTCGTTCGCGCCACCGATGACGCGCAACATGGCGCCCCGGTTGTCGCGCCCCCACTGCACCGACTGCGGCGCCAGGGCGTTGGGCCGGAAGCGGGCGTAGCCGTTGGCGGTGGGGGTGCAGAACACGGCCATGCCGCGGGCGTGCTCCAGCAGCCCGGCCAGGTAGTGGGCGCCCACGTCCGACAGGGTGTGGCGGGCATCCAGCGCGGTGCTGTCGACCAGGGGTTCCGTTCGCACCATGGCGTTGGCGCCGGTGGCGAGGTCGCTGAGCGACTGGTGCAGGTGCCAGCCGCTGGACATGATGTTCGGGAACGGCGGGCGGCACATGAAGGTGGCGTGGTAGCCAGCGTCGCGCAGCGCCATTTTCACCGCGTTGCGGAACAGCACCATCTGGTCGGCGGCGGTGAGGGCGTCGGTCACGTCGAACACGGCCTCGACCTGGCTCGGACCCATTTCAGCTTCGAGCGAGAGCAAAGGCAGACCCAGCGCCTGGGCGGTGCGCTGCACGATGCGCAGCGGCTCGTCCACCTGGTCCAGCCAGGCTTCGGAGAGCAGCTGGTAGCCGGGGTGGATCATGGCCACCTCGGGTGGTTCGCCGGGCCAGGCGGCGCGGTGCGGGTCGGTCTGCGCTTCGGTGCCGATGATGCGGTAGATGTGGAACTCCACCTCCAGCCCGCAGCGCAGGCCGTGGCCGTGCGCGGCCAGGCGGTCGAGGGCGCGCTGCAGCAGGCGGCGGCTGTCGTAGGGCACGGGGGTGGCGTCGGCAAACCAGGCCTGGGCGCGCAGCCAGCCGGTGCGCTCGCGCCAGGGCAGGATGCGGAAGCTCGCGGGATCGGGCAGCAGCAGCACGTTGTTGGCCTGGCCGAAACCGGGCAGGCCGTCGGTGCCGCCGGGCTGGAACACCGGCCAGGCGGTGCGGTCTGACGTGTCCTTCAGCAGCAGGGTGGACACCATGCCCACGCCGGATCGCAAGGCCTGCTTCACCGCACCGGCCATCAGGGCCTTGCTGCGGGTGAAGCCGTGGAGGTCGCACCAGGCAACGCGGACCTGCTCCAGCCCTTGGGCTTCCATGGCCTGGAGCACGGCTTCAGCGGCCTGCTGGCGCTCGGGGGTCTGAACCCCGCAGCGGGTGGCGAAATCGCTCATGCGGGGGTCTTGACCTCGGCCTGCCACGGCGCGCGTTCGCGCTTGGTGCGCGCCTGCTGTTGCCACCACTCGGCCCATTCGCCTGCCGGCGCAATGCCGTCCACCGTGTCGGGGCCCTGCATCTGGGTGTTGAGTGCCGGATCGGCCATGCCGGGGGCCTTGCCGCCGTTCTGCACGGCTTCAATCGCCTGCAGCAGCAGCCGGCGGTGGGCCATGATGACCTTGTCGGTCGTGCCCAGGTGCTCGCGGGTGCGGTCCTGGATGGGGCCCATGCTTTCCACCGCCCATTGGTCGTGCACGTTGATGTCCTCTTCGCCCATGCCCAGGAAGGTCTGTTCGCGTTGCTCTTTCGGGTTGAAGCCCCACTGGTTGTGCTGCCCCGACTTGGGCAGGTAGGCGGGCGGCTCAATGAACTGCACCCGCTGGGCGCGCATGGCGGCCTTGTCCACCGGCTTGTCGAAGCTGGTGAAAAAGGCGTACCAGTAGGTATGGGTGTCGTCCACCGGCACGTGCATCTGGGTGATGGTGAGCGTTTCCGACAACGGGATGACAAAGGTGTGCGGGAAGATGTCGTTCGTCACACGCACGTGGGTGAGTTCGTCCGTCATGGGCCGCAGCGTGGTGAGCTGAAAGCCCCAGGGGCGCGGCTCGAAGCGGATGTCGGGGCGGTGGAACTCGCGCATGATGCGCGTCATGGGCCAGCGCTCGCCGTCGGCCTCGCCCACGCTGGCGCTGCGGAACTGCTTGCCGGCCGCGTTGTCGCCGATGGCCTCCAGCGGAGCGTCGTTCAGGAAACGGTGCAGGAAGGAGGTGTGAGCCGGGTCGATGCCCACCTCGAACGCCTGCAACCAGTTGCAGTGCCACAAGCCCTTGAAGGCAAACACGTGCGTGTCGGGCGCGGCGAAGCAATCGAAGTGAGGGAACGGTGGTTGCTGGCCTTCCTCGCCCAGCCAGGCGAAGAGCACGCCGCTCTTTTCGATGACGGGGTAGCTGCGCTGGCGCACACGCTGGCATAGAGTGCTGCCCAACGGCTCGGCCGGCGTGTCCAGGCACTGGCCGGTGGCGTCGAACTTCCAGCCGTGGAAGGGGCAGCGCACGCCGTCGCCTTCGTGGCGGCCGAAGGACAGATCGGCATTGCGGTGCGGGCAGTCGCGGTCCAGCAGGCCCCAGCGGCCCTGGTCGTCCTTGAACAGAACCATGTCCTGGCCCAGCAGGCGTACCGCCTTCAGCGGCCGCTCGGCCATGCGTGGCTCGTGCGCCGGGTCGAACTCCTCCACCAGTGCCACGGGTTGCCAGTACTGGCGCAGCACCGCCCCACAGGCGGTACCCGGCCCGATGCGAGTAAGCAGTTCGTTCTGTTCGGCTTTCATGGAGGCTCCTTTGGTATACCGTTTTGATTTTTCAGTGTACAGTTGTTGCCATGAATGTGCAAGAAACCGTTTTGCTTCAGTTGCGCGAAGGCATACTTCGTGGCGATTTCGAACCCGGCCAGCGACTGGCCGAACAACAGGTGGCCGAGCGCCTTGGGGCCTCGCGCACGCCAGTGCGGGCGGCGCTGGTCTCACTGGAGCAAGAGGGGTTGGTGCAGATCAATGAAAGCGGGGGCTACGTGGTGCGACGCTTCACGGCCAGCGAGGTGGCCGACGCGATCGCGGTGCGTGGCCATCTGGAAGGCATGGCGGCCCGGCTGGTGGCCGAGCACGGGATGACGCGGCAGCTTGCGCGCGATCTGGACGATTGCCTGGCCGAGGGCGATGCCGCGCTGGCGAACAACCCCCTGACGATGGACGACTATGCACGGTATACCGTGATGAACGATCGGCTGCACGCCCTCATCCTGGAGGCGAGCGGCAACCGGGCCCTGCAGCGGGCGGTGGCGCTCAATGACAAGCTGCCGTTCGCCCCCGCTTCGGCCATGCTGCCCATGCAGGGCTCGCTTGCCATCGACCGCGACTGGATGCTCTACGCCCATCGCCAGCACCACATGCTGGTGGAGGCACTGAAACGAGGCGAAGGGGCTCGTGCAGAGGCGCTGGCCGTCGAGCACACCGAAGTGGCTCAGACCAATCTGCGGCTCGCGCTGGCCCGGCGCAGCGAGGTGGAGCAGGTGATGCCTGCGATCCGACTCGTGGTGGGGGGCTGAACCGGGCTCAGACCCGTTCGAGCACCAGCGCGATGCCCTGGCCCACACCGATGCACATGGTGCACAGCGCGTAGCGGCCACCGGTGGTGTGCAGCCGGTTGACGGCGGTGGTGGCCAGCCGGGCGCCCGAAGCCCCCAGCGGGTGGCCCAAGGCAATCGCGCCGCCCCAGGCGTTTACCCGCGCGTCGTCGTCTTTCAGGCCCAGCAGGCGCAGCACGGCCAGGCCCTGGGCGGCAAAGGCTTCGTTGAGTTCGATCACGTCCATCTGCTCCAGCGTCAGGCCGGTCTGGGCGAGCACCTTCTGCGTAGCCGGGGCCGGGCCGATGCCCATGATGCGCGGCGCCACACCGGCCGTGGCCATGCCCACCACGCGGGCCTTCGGGCTAAGGCCGTTCTTGGCGGCGGTGGCCTCGTCGGCCAGGATAAGGGCGCAGTCGCCGTCGTTCACGCCGCTGGCGTTGCCGGCGGTCACGGAGCCGTCAGGGCGCACCACGCCCTTGAGCTTGGCTAGCGCTTCCAGGCTGGTCTTGCGCGGGTGTTCGTCGGTGTCGACCACGATGGCGTCACCCTTTTTCTGCGGGATGGTGACGGGGCAGATCTCGCGCGCCAGGTGGCCGGCTTCAATGGCGGCCACGGCACGCATCTGGCTGTTGAGGGCCATCAGGTCCTGCGCCTCGCGCTCGATCTTGAAATCCACCGCCACGTTCTCGGCCGTTTCGGGCATGGAGTCCACGCCGTACTGGTCCTTCATCAGCTTGTTGACGAAACGCCAGCCGATGGTGGTGTCGTACACCGCGTTGGCGCGGCTGAAGGCGCTTTCGGCCTTGGGCATGACGAAGGGCGCGCGGCTCATGCTCTCCACGCCCCCGGCGATCATCAGGCCCGCTTCACCGGCCTTGATGGCGCGCGCGGCGGTACCGATGGCGTCCAGGCCCGAGCCGCACAGGCGGTTGACGGTGGCGCCGGGCACGTCCAGCGGCAGACCGGCGAGCAGGCTGCTCATGTGGGCCACGTTGCGGTTGTCTTCGCCGGCCTGGTTGGCGCAGCCGTAGATCACGTCGGCCACGGCGGCCCAATCGACCTTCGGGTTGCGGCCCATCAGGGCCTTGAGGGGGATGGCGCCGAGGTCGTCGGTGCGCACGCTGCTCAGGGCGCCGCCGTAGCGGCCGAAGGGGGTGCGGATGGCGTCGCAGATGAAGGCTTGGTTCATGGGAGTCTCCAGGTGGGGGTGTTGGG
>JAUVXK010000059.1 GCA_030603635.1 Burkholderiales bacterium
CGCGGCGGCGCATCATATCCGTCAACCCGGCGTTCAGCCGCATCACCGGCTATTCCGCCGATGAAGCCATCGGTGCCTCGACCCGCTTGCTCGCGTTCAGGCCTTTGAAAAATGGCAACCTTCGGGACCTCTGGCGTGAACTGGAGCGGCAGGGGAGCTGGGAAGGCGAGCTCGAAAGCCGCCGCAAGGACGGCAGTCTGTACCCGCAGCGCCTGTCCATCACCACCGTACGGGACGAAAACGGCGAGCTGCAGAACCACATCGGCCTGTTTCAGGACATCACCGAACAGCACAAGGCGCAGGAAAACATTCGACGCCTGGCCCACCACGATTACCTCACCGGTCTGCCCAACCGCGCCCTGCTGGTGGAGCGTGCCACGGTCGAACTCCAGGGTGCCCAACGCTACGGGCATCGACCGGCCATCCTGTTCATCGACCTGGACCGCTTCAAGCCGATCAACGACGAGTACGGGCACGAGGCCGGCGATGCCGTGCTGATCGAGGTTGCCCGGCGACTCACCGCGCTGTTGCGGGAATCCGATCTGGTTTGCCGCCAGGGGGGGGACGAATTCGTCGTGCTCATGCCCGACCACCACACCGCCGAGGGCCTCATGCGCCTCGCCCACAAGCTGCTGGAAGCGATCGAAGAGCCTTACGAGGTGACGGGCCAGAATCTGAAACTGAGCGCCAGCATCGGCATTGCCACCTATCCCGACGGAGGTGAGACGGTGGATGACCTGATCCGCAGCGCCGACTCGGCGATGTACCGTGCCAAGGCGAATCCAGCACACAAAGTCTGGATGGCAGGAACGGTGGACGGCGACCCAGCCACCGTCTGAATCCTTGTGGCGCTCAAAGTCCGAGCCGGGCCCGGGCTTGCGCGTATTCGCGCTTGAGACGCGCCACGAGGTCCGCCGCCGGCACCACGGCATCGACCACACCGATACCCTGACCGCTGCCCCAGATGTCTTTCCAGGCCTTGGTCGTGCCGCTGCCGAAGCTCATCTTGCTGGGATCGCTCTCGGGCAGATGATCCGGGTCGAGGCCCGCCGCACGGATGGAGGCTTTCAGGTAGTTGCCGTGCACACCCGTGAACAGGCTGCTGTAGACGATGTCGTCCGAGGTGCCTTCGACGATGGCCTGCTTGTAGGCATCGGCGGCACGCGCCTCTTCGGTGGCGATGAAGGCCGAACCGATGTAGGCGAAATCCGCCCCCATGGCCTGTGCCGCCAGCACCGCATCCCCCGTGGCAATCGCCCCCGACAGAGCCAGCGGCCCGTCGAACCACTGGCGAATTTCCTGCACCAGGGCAAACGGGCTCTTGGTACCGGCATGGCCACCCGCACCCGCGGCGACCGCAATCAGGCCGTCGGCACCCTTGTCGATCGCCTTGTGTGCAAAGGTGTTGTTGATGATGTCGTGCAGCACGATGCCGCCCCAGCCGTGGACGGCCTGGTTCACATCCTCGCGCGCGCCCAGGCTGGTGATGACGATGGGCACCTTGTATTTGGCGCACAGGGCCATGTCGTGCTCCAGCCGGTCGTTGCTCTTGTGAACGATCTGGTTGATGGCGAACGGCGCCGCCGGCTGATCAGGGTGATCGCGGTCATGCGCAGCCAGCGCTTCGGTGATCTCTGCCAGCCACTCATCGAGCTGGCTGGCCGGGCGGGCGTTCAGCGCCGGCATGGAGCCTACGATGCCTGCCTTGCACTGGGCAATGACGAGCTTGGGGTTGCTGATGATGAACAGCGGCGAGCCAATCACCGGGAAAGGCACGCGCTTCAGGGCGGGGGGCAATGTGGACATGAAGTCTCCAGACGAATGCGGAACGATGCCGGACAGGCAGAAAAACGCCCTGCCGATGATGTGACAGGGCGCTCACGGGTGAGGCCTCGTCAGAAGGCTTCGAGGGCCATTTCGGTCACGCCCGGCGCGCCTTCAACAATGGCATCTCGCAGACCAGGAACTCGGGTCAGGATGTGGTCGGCGTAAAAACGCGCGGTCGTGACCTTGGCCTGCATGAACGCCGCGTCGTTGCCGGCGGCCAGTTCGCGTTCGGCCACCAGCAGGGCCCGGGCCATTTGCCAGCCGGCCATCAAGTTGCCGGCCAGCATCAGGTAGTTGACGCTGCCGGCGTAGATGGCGTTGGGGTCGGCCTTGGCCTGCCCGGCAATGAACTCCACCGTGTCCACAAAGGCTTCACGGGCGGCCTTGAGGCGCTTGAGCATGGCCTGAGCGTGCGCACTGCCACTCGACAGCAACTCAGCCTCGGTGGTTTCGATCTGCTTGGCCAGCGCCTTGGCGCCCTGGCCACCGTCGCGCGCGGTCTTGCGGCCCACCAGGTCGTTGGCCTGGATGGCGGTGGTACCCTCGTAGATGGTGAGGATCTTGGCATCACGGTAGTACTGGGCAGCGCCAGTTTCCTCGATGAAGCCCATGCCCCCATGCACCTGCACACCCAGGCTGGTGACTTCCAGGCTCATCTCGGTGCTGTAACCCTTGACCAGCGGCACCATGAACTCGTAGAAGGCCTGGTTCTGCTTGCGCGCTTCGGCGTCGGGGTGGTTGTGCGCCGCGTCGTAGGCGGCAGCGGCCACGCTGGCCATGGCCCGGCACCCTTCGGTGAGGGCACGCATGGTCATGAGCATGCGCTTGACGTCCGGGTGATGGATGATGGGGGCGGCGGTATTCAGCGAGCCGTCCACGGGGCGGCTTTGCACGCGGTCGCGCGCATACTGCACCGCTTTCTGGTAGGCGCGCTCGGCCACCGAAATGCCCTGCACGCCCACAGCGTAGCGGGCCGCGTTCATCATGATGAACATGTATTCCAGGCCCCGGTTTTCTTCACCCACCAGGTAGCCAATGGCGCCACCATGGTCGCCGTACTGCAGCACCGCCGTGGGGCTGGCCTTGATGCCCATCTTGTGCTCAATGCTCACGCAGTGCACGTCATTGCGCGCGCCCAGCGAGCCGTCGGCATTGACCATGAACTTGGGGCAAATGAACAGGCTGATGCCCTTCACTCCTTCCGGCGCCCCGGTGACCCGCGCCAGCACCAGATGGACGATGTTCTCGGCCATGTCGTGCTCACCATAGGTGATGAAAATCTTGGTGCCGAAGATCTTGTAGCTGCCGTCGGGCTGGGGTTCGGCGCGCGAACGCACGAGCGAGAGGTCGGATCCGGCCTGCGGCTCGGTCAGGTTCATGGTGCCGGTCCACTCGCCTGAAATCATCTTCGGCAGGTAGACGGCTTTCTGCTCGTCGGTACCGGCCGTCAGCAAGGCCTCGATGGCCCCATCGGTGAGCAGCGGACACAGGGCGAAGCTCAGGTTGGCGCTGTTGAGGATTTCGCCGCACGCGGCGCCGATCGTCTTGGGCAGGCCCTGCCCCCCAAAATCCACGGGGTGCTGCAGTCCTTGCCAGCCGCCTTCGGCGTACTGTCTGAACGCCTGCTTGAACCCCGGGGTGGTGGTGACCTTGCCGTCGTGGAACGACGACGGGTACTTGTCGCCTTCCCAGTTCAGGGGAGAGACCACGTCTTCGTTCAGTTTGGCGCATTCTTCCAGCACCGCCTGCGCGGTTTCCAGGCCGGCGTCCTCGAAGCCGGGCATCTGCGCCACCTGGTCCAGATGGGCCAGATGCTGCATGTTGAACAGCATGTCCTTGACGGGGGCTTTGTACGTCATGTGTCTTGTCTCCAATGGGGCATACGAAAAGGGCATCGCGAACGATGCCCTTGCCGTGGGTTGAGGGTCAGAGTGCCTTGACCAATTCCGGCACCGCCGAGAACAGGTCGGCCTCCAGGCCGTAGTCGGCCACGCTGAAGATCGGCGCCTCGGGGTCCTTGTTGATCGCCACGATCACCTTGGAGTCCTTCATGCCCGCCAGATGCTGGATCGCCCCACTGATACCGCAGGCGATGTAGAGCTGCGGCGCCACGATCTTGCCCGTCTGGCCCACCTGCAGGTCGTTCGGGGCGTAGCCCGCATCCACCGCCGCACGGGATGCGCCGATGGCGGCGCCCAGCTTGTCGGCCAGCGGGGTCATGACCTCGTTGAACTTCTCGCTGCTGCCCAGCGCACGGCCACCGGAGACGATGACCTTGGCTGCCGTCAGCTCCGGACGGTCGCTCTTGGCCAGTTCGCTACCCACGTAGGCGCTCTTGCCGCTGTCGGCCACGGCCGTCACGGTCTCCACGGTGGCACTGCCACCCTGGGCGGCAGCGTCAAACCCAGTGGTCCGCACGGTGATGACCTTGACCGCATCGGCGCTCTGCACCGTGGCCATGGCGTTGCCGGCGTAGATGGGGCGCTCAAACGTGTCGGGGCTGATGACCTGTGTGATGTCGCTGATCTGGGCCACGTCGAGCTTGGCAGCCACTCGCGGGGCCACGTTCTTGCCTCCGGCGGTGGCGGGGAACAGGATGTGGGTGTAGTTGGCAGCAATGGCCAGAACCTGGGCAGCCACGTTCTCGGCCAGGCCATGGGCCAGGGAGTCGCCGTCGGCATGGATGACCTTGGCCACGCCAGCGATCTGGGCAGCGGCTTGTGCAGCCCCGGCGGCGTTGTGGCCGGCGACCAGGACGTGGACGTCGCCTCCGCAGGCAGCGGCGGCGGTGACGGTGTTGAGGGTGGCGCCTTTGATGGCGGCGTTGTCGTGTTCGGCAATAACCAGTGCAGTCATGTCAGTCGGCTCCTCAGATCACCTTGGCTTCGTTTTTCAGTTTGTCCACGAGCGTGGCCACGTCGGGCACCTTGATGCCGGCCTTGCGGCCTGCGGGCTCGGCCACCTTGAGGGTCTTCAGGCGCGGACTCACGTCCACCCCGAGGTCTTCGGGCTTGACGTTGTCCAGCTGCTTCTTCTTGGCCTTCATGATGTTGGGCAGGGTCACGTAGCGCGGCTCGTTGAGGCGCAGGTCGGTGGTGACGATGGCGGGCAGGCTCACGGAGAGGGTTTCCAGGCCGCCGTCGATCTCGCGGGTGACCTGGGCCTTGCCGTCGGCGACTTCGACCTTGGAGGCGAAGGTGGCCTGCGGCAGGTCGGTGAGGGCCGCGAGCATCTGGCCGGTCTGGTTGGCGTCGTCGTCGATGGCTTGCTTGCCCAGGATCACAAGACCGGGCTGTTCCTTGGCCACGAGCGCGGCCAGCAGCTTGGCCACGGCCAGGGGCTGCAGTTCCACATCGGTTTCCACCAAGATGGCACGGTCGGCACCAATGGCCATGGCGGTACGCAGGGTTTCCTGGCACTGCGCCACACCGCAGGAGACCGCGATGACTTCGGTGGCCACGCCCTTTTCCTTCAGGCGCACGGCTTCTTCCACCGCAATCTCGTCAAACGGGTTCATGCTCATCTTGACATTCGCAATGTCCACGCCCGACCCATCGGCCTTGACGCGAACCTTCACGTTGTAGTCCACCACGCGTTTGACGGGGACCAGAATCTTCATGCCTTGCTCCTGTTGAGGTGGTTATCGAATTCAATGCAAATTGACGTTTACGTAAACGTCAAGATTGTAAGCGCCAAAAAAACGAACGACCGTTCTTTTTTGCATTATAGAGGGCCTTCCAGACCCGTGCAACACCGGATTTTAGTTATTTTTCATAACTTCATCAGTCAATCTCGAAGACGGAGGCCGGACTTCGGACATCGGGGGCTTGTCGGCCGGCCAATGCAACACGCGCTGAGGGAATGGAATTTCGACGCCGTGTTCGCGGAACAGCGCCAGGATGCGCTTGTTGATGTCGGAGCGCAAGCCCAGTTGACCGTTTTCAGGATCGGCAATCCAGTACCCGAGCGTGAACTCGAGTCCATCCGCACCGAAAGCAGACAGTGAAGCGGACGGTGCGGGATCGCGCAGGACACGGGGCTGACTCAGGGCAGCCTCCAGCAGAAGCCGGCCGACCAGCTCCACATCGCTGCCGTACGACACGCTCACCACGCTGGACTGCCACACCTTCGGATCGTCCAACGACAGGTTTTCGACCCGGTTGGTGATCAGCACCTCGTTCGGCACGATGGACTCGCGCCCGGTGAGGTTGCGGATGACGGTGAAGCGGGCCTTGATATCGGTGATCCGGCCCTCGAAGTTGTCCACCCGGATCATGTCGCCGATGCGCATGCTGCGTTCGGTGAGAATGACAAAGCCGCTGACATAGTTGGCGGCCAGCTTTTGCAAGCCGAAGCCAATGCCCACACCGATGGCGCCGCCCAGCACCGACAGCGCCGTGAGGTCAATGCCCACAGACGACAGCGCCAGCATCAGCCCCACGAACATGAGCAGGGCGCGGGTGGCGTTGCTGGCCGCCTTGCGCAGCGACATCGCCTCTGGCCCCGTGGCCGCCTTGAGGAGGCGTGCCTCGATGGCCGCGGAAATCCACAAGGTGATCACCAGCACCGCAGTGGCTGTCAGCGCTCCTTCGATCAGGGTGCGGACCGACAGCGTGCTCCCCCCCAGTTTCCAGGTGATCTGGTCCAGCTCGCTCAGGAGCACCGGCAGCAGGCCGCTGACCCACAGGACCATACCCATCCAGGCGACCCAGGAAATGGTGCGCTCGATGGGCCTGAGCCAGGCCGCATCGCGAAAAGCCACCTGCAGCACCTTGACGCCCACCCGGATCACCACCAGGGCCACCAGCACCGGAATCGCCACACGGAACACGGCGAGCGGCTGGAGCATCAGCAACACGGATCGTGCACCGTAGGCCAGCATCAGCAGCAATGCCGGAAAGAGCACGCCGTCCACAAGCCGGCGCCCGAACCAGATGGAGGACGACTCATCGGGTTGGAAAGCCCTACGAGCCAGCGCCACAACCACCCACGCCAGAGCAACACACCCGGCCAGGGCCCCCAGTTCCACCAGCGCTTCAGGGCGCAGGAAGGCCTGCAGCCACAAGGTGAAATCGCCAATCGGCAGAGGAGCTGCACTCCCCGACTGCGAGACAGGCGCATTCATGCGCGCCACGCCGGCGGGCGTTTCTCGACAAAGGCCTGCACGCCCTCTTGCGCCACGTCATGCGCCATGTTGCACGCCATGGTCTGGCCAGCGAGCTGATAGGCGGCCTCGATGCCCGTTTCGCGGTGCTGATAAAAGACCGCCTTGCCCATCGCAATGGCCTCGCGAGGCTTGGTCAGAATGGAGGCCACCAGCCGCTGCACCTCCGCGTCCAGCGCCTCGGCCGGCACAACACGGTTCACCAGCCCGCGCAGCCGCGCTTCCTCGGCCGAGATGAATTCACCCGTGAGCAGCATTTCCATGGCCACCTTGGCGAGCACGTTGCGCACCAGCGGCACACTGGGCGTGGCGCAGAACAGGCCAACGTCAATGCCATTGACCCCGAAGGTGGCCTCCTGTGCCGCTACGGCCAGATCGCACTGCGCCACCAGCTGACAACCCGCCGCGGTGGCCAGGCCCTGGACCTGGGCGATCACCGGCACGGGCAGTCGCTGGATCTGCAGCATCATGCGCGAGCACTGGGCAAACAACTGCTGGTAATAGGCCAGGGACGGGTTGGCCTTCATTTCCTTGAGGTTGTGCCCGGCACAGAAAGCCTTGCCAGCAGCCGCGATCACGAGCACGCGAGCTTGCTCGTCACGGGCAATCTCGTCGAGCCGCCCGGACAGCGCGGCCAGCATCGCCTCGCTCAACGCGTTGAAGGCCTTGGGCGTGTTCAGGGTGAGGGTGTGCACCCCGCGGTCGTCGCGGCTGTGCAGCAGGATGGGGGCTTCTGCGGTCATGGTGTCACGGTGAAAAAAGTCAGACCCCGGCCAGAACGCGCAGATGCGCTTCCACGCTGCGCGCCAGGGCGCTGAGGTTGTAACCGCCTTCAAGCACGCTGACAATGCGCCCCTGGGCATGCCGCCGGGCCAAGGCCTTGAGCTGTTCGGTGATCCAGGCGTAATCCTGTTCCACCAGCCCAAGCTGTCCCAGATCGTCCTCGCGATGGGCGTCGAAACCGGCGCTGATAAAGATCATTTCCGGGCGGTGGGCCTCCAGCCGGGGCAGCCAAGCGGCGTCGATGAGTTCGCGCACGTCCATGCCCTTGGTGTAGGCCGGCACCGGCAGGTTGACGAGGTTTGCAGCGGTGGAATGCGGCCACTCCGGATAGAACGGGTGCTGATAGAAACTGCACATGAGGATGCGCTCGTCACCCGCGACGATGTCTTCCGTGCCGTTGCCGTGGTGAACGTCGAAGTCGATGATCGCCACCCGCTGCAGGCCGTGCCGATCCAGGGCGTACTTCGCGGCCAGCGCCACGTTGTTGAAGAGGCAGAAGCCCATGGCCTTGTCGCGGCAGGCGTGATGGCCGGGAGGCCGAACTGCGCAGAAGGCGTTTTCGAGTTCGCCGGCGATGACCGCGTCGGTGGCGTTGAGGGCGGCGCCTGCCGCGAGCAGGGCGGCCTCCCAGGAGTGGACGTTGATGGAGGTGTCCGGGTCCAGTGCCAGGTGGGTCGGCCCGCCGGCGGCAACCTCTTCGCGCAGCTCGTCGGTGAGGCCACGCAAGGAAGCGATGTAGAGTCGTCCGTGAGCCAGCTCCAGCTCGGACACCGACGCGGGCGTGGGTTCGCGACGCTCCAGCGCATCGCCCAGCCCCGTGATCAACAGGCGGTCTTCGATCGCTCCCAGACGCTGCGGGCACTCGGGGTGCCCGGCCCCCATCTCGTGTCTCCCACAAGCCCGGTGTGTGTAATATCCCGTCGGTTTCATCGCTGGCATTTTCCGGTATCGTCGCGGCATGGATGCACCGCAACACATCATTGCCTCATTGTTCCGCCAGCTTACCACGGTCATCGTCGGAAAAGATGCCCAGATCCGGGACGCCGTCACCTGCCTGCTGGCCGGCGGTCACCTGCTGATCGAGGACGTTCCGGGCGTTGGCAAGACCACCCTCGCGCACGCGCTGGCGCGCACCTTCGGACTCGCGTTCTCGCGGGTGCAGTTCACCTCGGACCTCATGCCCACCGACCTCATGGGCGTGTCGGTGTTCGAGCGGGAACGGCAGGCTTTCGTGTTCCATCAGGGGCCGCTGTTTGCTCAGGTCCTGCTGGCCGACGAGATCAACCGCGCCAGCCCCAAGACCCAGAGCGCCCTGCTGGAGGCGATGGAGGAAAAACAGGTGTCGGTGGAGGGCGAGACACGCCGTCTGCCCCAACCGTTCTTCGTGATCGCCACCCAGAACCCCCACGACCAGCTCGGTACGCACGCCCTGCCCGAGTCGCAACTGGACCGCTTCCTCATGCGCCTGAGCCTCGGCTATCCGAGCCGGGACGCGGAACGCACGTTGCTGCGAGGCCAGGACCGGCGCGATCTGCTGGAGAACCTGCCCGCCCTGCTCGACGCCCGCCAACTGGCCGACCTGCAGGCCTTGGTGGACCAGGTCAGCGCCTCCGACGCGGTGCTGGATTATCTGCAGGACCTCCTGGACGCCACCAGAAGCGGCCACTGGTTCGTCCAGGGGCTCAGCCCACGGGCGGGGCTGGCGGTGTTGCGGGCCGCCAGGGCACGGGCACTGATCGAGGGACGGCGCTACGTGGCCCCGGACGATGTGGCGGCCATCCTCCCGCAGACGACGGCCCACCGACTGGTGGCGACCGGGGTTTCCGGACGCGGAGCCTGGGAACAGGTGCAGGCCATGGTAGCGGCCACGCCGCTGTCTTGAGCACAGCGCTGAACTCCACGCCGCCATGAGCCTCTGAAAGCCTATGCCCACCGCCCACGCCCTACCCCGTGGCACGCCTTCCCGGGCGTGGCGAACGCTCTGGCACGACTGGTGGCTGGCACGGTTGCCTGTGGCCGACCAGACCACCCTCACCCACCGCAATCTCTACATCCTGCCCACCCGGGCGGGCTGGATGTTTGCCCTCACGCTGCTGCTGCTGCTGGTGGCGAGTATCAACTACCAGCTCAACCTGGGCCACCTGTTGACCTTTCTGATCGCGGGCAGTGCGGTGATCGGCATGCACGTTGCGCACAACAACCTGCGCGGGCTCCAGCTCAGCCTGCACCCGGCCGACGCGGTGTTTGCCGGACAGGCCGCCCCGGTGGACGTAACCCTGCACAACCCCACGCGGCGGCCGCGCTACGGCCTGGGCCTGGGCTGGCAGGATGGGGCATCCAACCCGGAAGCGCTGACCTGGACCGACGTGCCCGCGCAGGCGAGCGTCACCGTCCGCCTGGCGCGGCCGACCCAGCACCGTGGCCGCCTGCCCCTGCCCCCACTGCTGGTGGAAACCCGCTTTCCCCTGGGCACGTTCCGGGTCTGGCATTGGTGGCGCCCGGCCTCGCAATTGTGGGTCTACCCGGCGCCCGAGACCCCGGCCGCCGCACTGCCCCTAGGCAGCCATGCCGAGGACGGCCCGGCCAGCCTGGCCCCAACGGGGCGCGGCAGCGACGAAGTGGACGGTGTGCGACCCTATCGACGCGGTGACCCGCTCAAGTGGGTGGTCTGGAAAAAAGTGGCACGGCTGGCCGAAAGCGGCGCGGGTCACTGGGTGAGCCGGGATTTCAACCACCCGCCCATGGCCGAGCTCTGGCTCGACGCCGAGGCCTGCGGCCTGCGCGACGAGGAAGGCCGCCGCTCCCGCCTGTGCGCCTGGGTGCTGCAGGCCGATGCCCTGGCCATCGACTACGGCTTGCGGCTCGACGGCGTGGACATCCGTCCCGGGCAAGGCCCCGCCCACCGCCAGCGCTGCCTGGAGGCCCTGGCGTGCGGATGAACACCCCTTTCCGGTGGCCCCGAACGCTGCCCCGCGAGGCCCGCGACACCCTGTTTCTGCTGGGTGTCATCGGCTGGATCGTGGCCCTGCAGTCGCCGCACATTCCCCTCTGGTGCACCGCCATGACCCTGGTCGTTCTGCTCTGGCGCGGCTGGCTGGCCATCGGCGCTCGCCCGTTGCCTGGCTGGCCCTGGCGGCTGGCGTTGCTGGTCGGGGCCACGGCGGGCACGCTCAACAGCCACCAGACCGTGCTGGGACACGAGGCCGGCGTCACGCTGATCGTGGTGCTGCTGGCGCTCAAGACGCTGGAGTTGCGCGCACGCCGGGACGCCTTTGTGATCTTCTTCCTCGGTTTCTTCACGCTGCTGACCCACTTCTTCTATTCGCAGACGCTGCTCACCGCCCTGGGCATCCTGCTGGCCTTTCTGGGACTGCTCACCGGCCTGGTGCTCGCGCACATGCCCGTCGGCCACCCACCCCTGTGGCGTGCGGCACGGCTGGCCGGCGGCATGGCCTTGCTGGGCGCACCCATCATGCTGGTGCTGTTCATGCTGTTCCCCCGCTTCGCGCCACTGTGGGGCATCCCGACCGACAGCGGATTCGGTCGCAGCGGCCTGTCGGGTGAGATGCAGGTCGGACAGATCGCACGCCTCGCCCTGGACGACAGCATCGCGTTTCGGGTCGAGTTCGAGAGCGGCCGCCGACCGCCGCAGGATCAGCTGTATTTCCGGGGCCCCGTCATGAGCGTGTTCGACGGCCTGGAATGGCGCCCCAGGCCCCGCGCACCCTTTGCGATGTCGGTGCCTTCGCTCGACATCCTCGCCACCGATCAGGCCATCCGTTACCGGCTGACGCAGGAACCCAGCAACCGCCCCTGGGTGATGACCCTGGAGGCCACCCCCAGCCTGCCGCCCATTGCAGGCCGGCAGGCCAGACTGTCGCCCGAACTCGAATGGACCGTGGACCGGCCGCTGACCGACGTCACACGCTTCGACGCCGTGGCCCACCCTCACTTCCGGCACGGCCCGGCGCAACGCGATGCCACGCTGCTGCCGGATCTCGAACTGCCCGGAGGCTTCAACCCCCGCACGCTCCAGCTCGCACAGGACCTTCGCCGCGAACTCGACCACACCCCCGTGCCCGAGCCCTACATCGACGCCGTGCTGCAGCGCCTGCGCACCGGTGGCTACACCTACACCCTGGAACCCGGCCTGTTCGGTCGCCACACCGCCGACGAATTCTGGTTCGACCGCCGAGAGGGTTTCTGCGAACACATCGCGTCGAGCTTCGTCATCCTGATGCGGGCGCTCGACATCCCAGCCCGGGTGGTCACGGGCTACCACGGGGGTGAACTCAACCCCATTGACGGCGTGTGGACTGTACGCCAGAGCGACGCGCACGCCTGGGCCGAGGTATGGCTGCCGTCCCGGGGCTGGATCCGGATCGACCCCACCGCCTACGTGGCGCCGGCACGCACCACAGAACTGTCGCGCTTGCGCCCGCCGCCCGGGCTGGTCGCCAACGCCATGCTGCGCATTCACCCCGACCTGCTGTGGCAGGTTCGGGCATTCTGGGAGGCCACCAACAACCGCTGGAACCAGTGGGTGCTGAACTACACCTCCAGCCGGCAGATGGATCTGCTGCGTCAACTGGGCTTCAGTTCCCCCAGCTGGACCGACCTCATCCACCTCATGGTCGGCATTCTGGTGCTGGCCAGCCTGATGGGTGCGTTCTGGGCCACCTGGACCCGCTCCCGACAGGACGCTTGGCTGCGACTGCTCCACAGGGCCCGGGCCCGACTTGAGCACGCCGGCTTCGAACTGCCGACACAGGCCACGCCTCGGCAAATGGCAGCGCTGCTCAGCAGCCCGCACCTCCATGCCCCATGGCTGCCACCTTGGCGCGACTGGCTGCAGGCCATGGAGGCCCAGCGTTACGATCCGTCCAGCACCACCCGGCTCACGGAATTGCGCCGCGGGTTCCGTCGCCTGCCTGCCCTGCCCCCCGTCACCCCACATGCCTGAAGTTGCCGTCTCCATGGTTGTCTCACATTTCGCCGCCTCCCGCAAAACCCGACGCCCCTGGCATGCCCTGCTGCTCCTGGCGTTCATGGCTGCTGCGCTGTGCGCGCACACCCCCCCTGCCGCCGCCCAGACGGCCAGCACCAAGGTGCGCCCACAGGCGACCCTGGGCCACTACGCCCAGCACGAGGCGGCTCTGGCCTTCGCCCGCGAGATCGATACCCAGGAACTGTGGGGCGACGCCTGGGCCGAACGGTGGATTCTTCAAGCCCAGCGCAACCCCCAGGTCATACGGCTGATGGCACCCGCCCCCACCGGCACGCTGCGCAACTGGTTCGTGTACCGGGACCGCTTCGTTGAGCCACGGCGGCTGCAGGCAGGCCTGCGCTTCTGGCGCGAGAACGACGCCACCCTGCGCCGGGCCGAGGCCGAATTCGGCGTGCCCGCCTGGCTGATCGTCGGGATCATCGGTGTCGAAACGCTGTACGGTCAGCACACCGGAAACTTTCGTGCACTGGACGCCCTCACCACGCTGTCTTTCGACTTCCCCACCGAGCACCCGCGGGCCGAGCAGCGCAGCGCTTTCTTCCGCAGCGAACTGCACGCCCTGCTGCGGCTGAGCCGTGAACAGGGCGTACTACCCACCCAGTGGCTCGGCAGCTTCGCCGGCGCCATGGGCCTGCCCCAGTTCATGCCCAGCAACTGGACGCGCTTCGGCGTGGATTACGACGGCGACGGCCGCATTGACCTGCTCAACAGTCCCGCCGATGCCATCGGCTCCGTGGCGCGCTACCTCCAGGCCTTCGGCTGGAAGAGCGGCATGCCCACCCACTACCCGGTGACATTCGACACCACGCGCCTGGCGCTGGACGCGCTGCTGGCGCCCAGCATACTGCCCACCTTCGACGCCCGAACCATGGCCGACAAAGGCGTACAGCTCGACCCTACCGGGCAGACCCACGCCGGCCCACTGGCACTGGTCGAACTGGAAAACGGCGACCCTGAACGCGGCGGCGCCCCTCGAACCTACGTGGCCGGCACCGAGAACTTCTACGTCATCACCCGCTACAACCAGAGCAGCTACTACGCCATGGCGGTGATCGAACTCGGGCAGGCAGTGGAAGCCCTATGGCGCACCCGCTGACAACTGCCTAGACTGCAGGGTCGCCCGTCCACCGCCCATCCGAACCGACCCATGCCCTCCATCGGCCCGACCCACCCGGAACAGCATCCCACGGCAACCCCGTTCGTTCACGAAGCCCCGATCGCCGAGCGCATCGACTGGCTATACCGGCTGGCGGACCGCCATGGGCAGGCCTTTCGCGGCCCGGAAGCCTGGCTTGCCCGGCAGCGCTATCTGGCCGAGCACCCTACGGCCATCGCCGCCCTCAAATGCATGGACGGCCGCATCAACCTCTCGGTGGCCACACAGACACCGGCCGGCATCCTCATGCCCTTCCGCAACCTGGGCGGCATGTTCAACCTCGGCTGGCCGCACCTGGGCGAAATCCTGACCCATCACGTGCTGAGCATGGTCAACACCGGTCGCCGTGTGCTGCTGCTCATCACCTACCACTGGTCACGCGGCGACGTGAAGCGCGGTTGCGCGGGATTCCACTACAACCGGCAGGCCAGCATGGAACATGCCTGGGCGATACGGGAGCAAGTGTCGCACCTGTTCGGTGGTGCCCACCAGTCGGTCTACCCTCTGGTCTGCGGCTTCGAAACCGACCATGAGGCCCTGCTGCTGCACAGCCCCGATGGCGCCACGCTCGACATGGCGGATCTGGCTGGCAACCCGCAGATCCCGCTCGAACCTCGCCTGGCGGCGCTCCTGCCCGACCTGCCCGCCCCGATGCGGGCCGATCTGCTGCCGCTGTTGCGGGGCAACATCGCCCACGTCATCGAAACGCAGGCACAGACCGCCCGCCGGGAGCGCGAACTGGCCATCGAGCACCGGGAATGGGTCATCTGCCTGGGCCGCGGGTTCGATTTCCTGCACACCCCGAACCTGGCGCTCATCGTGGGCCCCTACAGCCCGGATCTGGCCCACCCCATACGCACGGCGGCGCACATCATCCAGAGCAACATGGACGAGGGCCGCATTCCCGACGACGGTTTCCTGCTGCTGGCTTCGGTGCCCTACGAGACCATGGGCGTGGAACGCGCACGGGCCGAGCTCAAATCGCGCTTCCTGGAGCAGTTCGCCGCCGACGTGATCCGACAGGCCTACCCCCGCCTGGCCGAACGCATGCACCGACAGGCCGCCGTGCTCGACTGGCACGCCCGTCGTCTGGAGCGGCTCGACCCGATGCCCTGTCGCGCAGCGTAAGTAGAACTCCGGGCATCGCAGGTTGTCATCCTGCAGTAAGATCATCAGGTCTAAACATTCCAACAGGAGACCGTATGCGATTGCTACAGAAGCTCGGATTGATCGCTGGCCTGGGTGCCGCCCTCGTGGCCGGCACCGTATCTGCCCAGCAGCAACAATTCATCAACGTGCTCACCGGCGGCCAGAGCGGGGTGTACTACCCGATCGGCGTGTCGCTCTCGCAGATCTTCGCCAAGGACCTTCCCAACACCCGTTCCACCGCGCAGGTGACCCGTGCTTCCGCCGAAAACCTGAACCTGCTGCAGGCCGGCCGCGGTGAACTGGCCCTGACCCTGGCAGACTCCCTGTCTGACGCCTGGAACGGCAACGAGGAAGCCGGCTTCCGCACCAAGCTCGATCGGCTGCGTGGCTTTTCCGCCACCTACAACAACTACATCCAGATCGTGGCAAGCGCCGACTCCGGCATTCGCACGCTGGCCGACCTCAAGGGCAAGCGCGTCTCCGTCGGTGCCGCCCGCTCCGGTACCGAACTGAACGCCCGCGCCATCCTCAAGGCCGGTGGCATGAGCTACAGCGACCTGGCCAAGGTGGAGTACCTGCCCTTCGGCGAGTCGGTCGAACTCATCAAGAACCGCCAGCTCGATGCCACCCTGCAGTCCGCCGGTCTGGGCGTGGCCTCGATCCGTGACCTTGCCACCGCCGTGCGCATCGTGGTCGTGCCCATCCCGCATGACGTGGTCGCCAAGGTCGGAGACCCTGCCTACCAGCCTTCGGTGATCCCGGCCAACACCTACAACGGCCAGACCGAAGACGTGCCCACTGCCGCCATTCCCAACTTCCTGGTGACGCACGCCGGCGTGTCCGACGACACCGTCTACCGCATGGTCAAGGCCATGTACGACAACCTCGACACCCTGCACGCTGCACACAGCGCCGCCCGTGCCATCAACCGCGACAACGCCATCAAGGGCATGCCGGTGCCGCTGCACCCTGGCGCAGAACGCTACTACCGCGAGGTCGGCGTCCTCAAGTGAGGCCTTTGGCCACACATTGATGCCATGACGCATCCAACGGCCCCCCATGGGGCCGTTTCGGTTTCAACGCCTTCGAGGTTCACATGACACCCACTCACGCCAGCGACAGCCAGGAAACCCGTGCCAGCCTGGCCGGTGCGATCTTCTGGATCGCCATCGCCTTTTCGGCCTACCAGTTGTGGATGGCCGCGTTCCATCCCTTGTCGAGTCAGGTCATCCGGGCCATCCACGTCGGCTTCGTGCTGCTGATGATCTTTGTGCTGTATCCGCCCTTCCATGGCCAACGGGGTGGGCTCGGCGCCAGCGGGCGCATGCTCGGCTGGGCACTGGGGCTGGCCGGCTTTGCCACCGGCCTGTACCAGTGGTATTTCGAAGTCGAACTCACAGTACGCGCGGGTGAGATGGAGGG
>JAUVXK010000037.1 GCA_030603635.1 Burkholderiales bacterium
GCCAAGTCGAAACGGTTGGTGCAGACATGAGTTTGGCGGTGGGGTGCATCGGTGCCGGCAACATGGGGGGTGCCATGGTCGAGCGCTTGTGCGCGCTGGGCTGGGCCGTCGGGGTGTGTGACATCTCGGTAGCGGCGCGCCAGCGGGCGGTGGCGGCCGGCGCCGAAGCCTGCCCGTCCCCACGAGCGCTGGCCGAACGGCTCGCGGCAGACGGGGCACTGATCATCGTGGTGGTGGATGCGCAACAGGTGCGCGATGTGCTTTGGGGCCCCGAGGGTGCCGCTGCTGCCTTGCGGCCTGGCCAGATCGTGATGCTGTGCCCCACCATCGCCCCCGACGACGTGGCCGACATTGGAGCTCGCCTGAGCGAACAGGGTCTGCAGGTGCTGGATGCCCCGCTTTCCGGCGGCCCGGTCCGCGCCCGCGACGGCTCCATGAGTCTGATGATCGCCGGTGAGCGAGCCGTCGTGCAGGCCCGCGAGCCCTTGCTGCAGGCCCTGTCGGCCCGGTGCTTCTTCATCAGCGAGCGGTGTGGCGACGCGGCACGCACCAAGCTCGTGAACAACCTCCTGGCCGGAATCAACCTGGTGGGTGCAGCCGAGGCGCTGGCGCTGGCCGAGCGGCTCGGTTTGGACGCCGGCCGCACGCTGGACGTGATCGAGCAGTCCAGCGGCCAGAGCTGGATCGGCAGCGACCGCATGCACCGCCAGCTCGCCAACGACGACGCCCCCCGTGCTCACATGACGCTGCTGCAGAAGGACACCCGGCTGGCCCTGGAAGCGGCGCGGGCAGCGGGTGCCCCGGTCTGGCTCGGACCGTCGGCGGCGGAGGCCTTTGCCCGGGCCAGTGCCGACGGATGGTCTGGCGCAGACGACGGGGCACTGCTGAACTGGTTTCGCCAGCAGCCTTGACCCCCGATGCTGCAGGCTGGGGCGCGAGTTCCTACAATGGGAGCATGATCGCACGCGAACCCACCCTGGCCCGACTGGCCACCGCCCACGACCTGCTGCTGGCCCCCTACGGCCTCGACGAAACCCATTTGCGCCGCGCACTGGGCGATATCCTGGTGCCCGGTGTGGACGACGCCGACCTGTATTTCCAGTACACCCGTTCCGAAGGCTGGAGCCTGGAGGAGGGCATCGTCAAAACGGGCAGCTTCAGCATCGACCAAGGGGTGGGCGTGCGCGCCGTCAGTGGCGACAAGACGGCCTTCGCCTATTCCGACGACCTCTCCTGGGCGGCCTTGCAGGACGCCGCCCACAGCGTGCGCGCCATCGGGGCCCAGGGCCAGTGCCGGCGCGTGAAGGTGGGTGCCCGCAAGGTGGCCAAGTCGCGCGCGCTCTACGGTGCTCACGACCCCATCGCCTCGCTGGACAGCGCCACCAAGGTGGCCCTGCTGGAAAAGGTGGAGCGCCTGGCCAAGGCCCGCGACCCGCGCATCGTGCAGGTCATGGCAGGCCTGGCCAGCGAATACGACGTGGTGCTGGTGGCGCGTGCCGACGGCACCCTGGCCGCCGACGTGCGCCCGCTGGTGCGCCTCTCGGTGACCGTGATCGCCGAACAGAATGGTCGGCGAGAAATCGGCTCATCGGGTGGCGGTGGTCGTTTTGGCCTGGACCGTTTCGACGATGCCCTCATCGACGGCTACGTGACCGAGGCCGTGCACGCCGCGCTCACCAACCTCGAAAGCCGCCCTGCCCCCGCCGGCGAGATGACCGTGGTGCTCGGCCCCGGCTGGCCCGGCGTTCTGTTGCACGAGGCCGTGGGCCATGGCCTGGAAGGCGACTTCAACCGCAAGGGCAGCAGCGCTTTCAGCGGCATGATCGGCAAACGCGTGGCCGCCAAGGGTGTGACTGTGCTGGACGACGGCACCATCACCGACCGGCGCGGCTCGCTCAACGTGGATGATGAGGGCTGTGCCAGCCAGCGGAATGTGCTGATCGAGGATGGCATTCTGCGCGGCTACATCCAGGACAGCCTGAACGCCCGGCTCATGGGCGTCCAGCCCACGGGCAACGGCCGCCGGGAAAGCTATGCCCACCTGCCCATGCCCCGCATGACCAACACCTACATGCTGGGCGGTGACAAGGACCCGCAGGAAATCATCGCCAGCATCAAGAAGGGCCTGTATGCCACCAACTTTGGCGGGGGGCAGGTCGACATCACCAGCGGCAAGTTTGTGTTCAGCGCCAGCCAGGCCTGGTGGGTGGAGGACGGCAAGCTGCAGTACCCAGTCAAGGGCGCCACCCTGGTGGGCAGCGGCCCCGAGTCGTTGAAGAAGATCCAGATGATCGGCAACGACCTGGCGCTTGACAGCGGTGTAGGCACATGCGGCAAGGAAGGCCAGAGCGTGCCGGTGGGCGTGGGGCAGCCCACGCTGCGTATCGAAGGCCTGACCGTGGGCGGCACCGCTTGAAGGCGGTCTCCGTCGCATCCGCCCCACAACCGGCACCATCTGTCAGCGCTTTGTCATGATGTTTGTGGTACATTGAATCGCATGAAAGCCGCCCGCTTTTACTTTGCCTACTTTTGGTTCTCACGCGTCACCGACGGAAGAGAGAGCTGAATCTGGCCCTGAAAAGCGCAAAGCCTCCCCCCAACCGTCGGTCACCACCGGCGGTTTTTTTTTTACCCCACGCCTTCCACCCATCCGTATTTTCAGGAGTTCACGATGAGCAAAGCCGCCACCGCTGCGACCGACGTCTGGTATGCGCACCCCTCCGACCGCACCAGCCAGACCGACGACCAACGCATCGAGGACATCACCGTGCTCCCCCCGCCCGAACACCTGATCCGCTTCTTCCCCATCCGCGGCACTGCGGTGGAAAAGCTCATTGGCGACACCCGAAAGAGCATCCACCAGATCCTCCATGGGAAAGACGATCGCCTGCTGGTGATCATCGGCCCGTGTTCGATCCATGACCCGGCTGCTGCCATGGAATACGCCCGCCGGCTCAAGGACCTGCGTGAGCAGCACAAGGACACGCTGGAAATCGTGATGCGCGTCTACTTCGAGAAGCCGCGTACCACCGTGGGCTGGAAGGGTCTGATCAACGATCCCTACCTGGACGGCAGCTTCCGCATCGACGAGGGCCTGCGCATCGCCCGCCAGCTGCTGATCGAGATCAACCGCCTGGGCCTGCCCGCCGCCAGTGAATTCCTGGACGTGATCAGCCCACAGTACATCGGCGACCTGATCAGCTGGGGGGCCATCGGCGCGCGCACCACCGAGAGCCAGGTGCACCGCGAACTGTCCTCGGGCATTTCGGCGCCCATCGGCTTCAAGAACGGTACCGACGGCAACATCCGCATCGCCACCGATGCCATCCAGGCCGCCAGTCGGGGACACCACTTCCTGTCGGTGCACAAGAACGGCCAGGTCGCCATCGTGCAGACCAAGGGCAACCCCGATTGCCACGTCATCCTGCGCGGTGGCAAGACACCCAACTACGACGCCGACAGCGTTGCCAAGGCCTGCGCCGACCTGGAAGCCGCCAAGCTGCCGACCACGCTCATGGTGGACTGCAGCCATGCCAACAGCAGCAAGCAGCACCAGAAGCAGATGGAGGTGGCGGCCGACATTGCGGGCCAGATCGCCGGAGGGTCGCGCCAGGTGTTTGGCGTGATGGTCGAAAGCCATCTGAAAGCGGGCGCGCAGAAGTTCACCCCGGGCAAGGACAGCGTGGCGGCGCTCGAATACGGGCAGAGCATCACCGACGCCTGTATCGACTGGGACCATTCCGTGCAGTTGTTGCAGACGCTGGCCGACGCGGTGAAGACGCGCCGGAGCAAGGCGCGCAAGGGTTGATGGACAACGGTGGCGACGGCACAATCGGGCCTACCCGACCGAGTATCCATTCCCACAGGAGTCCCGATCCATGCGCAGCCAAGTCATCGTCAGCTGGGGAGACGCCAGGCGTTACACCTTCGATCTGGAGGAGGTGCAGCCCATGCCGCACGAGATGGCGCGTACCTGGCTGGACCAGCAGTTCACCGATCTCGGTTGCGAGCCTCTGCGCCTGACGGGGAAGGTGCTGCTGGCCGACAAGGTGGTGGCGATCGCCCAGGCAGTGGGCGAAAGCCGTTTTGCCGAGGAGGCCTACCGACCTTGGGCCCAGGTGTTCGCCAAGGCCGTCAGTGCGATGCTGGCCAAGCCGGTGGTCCACATCGACGTGCCCAGCCTGACCGTCAGTTACTGACGCCGACGGTGCTCCAGCGGCGCTGCAGGGCATCCAGCAGCTTCTGGTGGATGCCCCCGAAGCCGCCATTGCTCATGCACAGCACCTGATCCCCGGGCAGGGCTGCATCCACCACGTGCTTCACCAGGGTGTCGATGTCGTGAGCCACCTGGGCCCTTGGCCCCATGGGGGCGAGTGCTTCGGCAGCGTCCCAGCCCAGACCCCCGCTGTGGCAGAAGGCCAGGTCGGCATGTTCCAGGCTCCAGGGCAGCTGGGCTTTCATCGTGCCCAGCTTCATGGTGTTGGAGCGGGGCTCGAACACCGCCAGGATGCGGGATGACCGGGCCCCGGCCTGATCGAGCTGGCGGCGCAGTCCGTCCACCGTGGTGCGGATGGCGGTGGGGTGATGGGCAAAGTCGTCGTACACGGTGATGGGATCCGCTGGGGTGTCTACCCGCCCGCGCACCTCCATGCGGCGGCGCACGTTCTGGAACCGCCCCAGCGCTTCGCAGGCCTGTGCCACCGGCACGCCCAGGTGTTCTGCTGCAGCGATCGCGGCCAGCGCATTGAGCTGGTTGTGCTGGCCGCTCAACGCCCAGCGCACCTGCCCGCACCGCTCACCATGGTGCAGCACCGTAAAGTCACCGGGTTCACCTTCTGCCGTGAAGTCGCTGACCGCTGCACCAAAACTGCGTTGCTCGCTCCAGCAGCCCTGGTGCAGCACCCGCGTCAGGCTTTCTTCCAGGGCGTTGAACACCACTCGACCGCTGGCCGGCACGGTGCGCACCAGGTGGTGGAACTGGCGTTCGATCGCAGCCAGGTCGTCGAAGATGTCGGCGTGGTCGAATTCCAGGTTGTTGAGCACAGCCGTGCGTGGGCGGTAATGCACGAACTTGCTGCGCTTGTCGAAGAAGGCGGTGTCGTATTCGTCGGCCTCGATCACGAACGGGGCGCCCGAGCCCAGCCGTGCCGAGAGCCCGAAGTTCAGCGGCACCCCCCCCACCAGAAAACCCGGTTGCCGGCCCGCAGCTTCGAGGATCCACGCCAGCATCGAGGTGGTGGTGGTTTTGCCGTGTGTACCGGCCACCGCCAGCACGTGCCGGCCGTGCAGGATGTGTTCGCTCATCCACTGGGGCCCGCTGGTGTAGCGTGCACCCGCATCGAGGATGGCCTCCATCAGCGGGAGCTTCGGCGAGCCATCTGGCAGCCGGGCCCGGGAGACCACGTTGCCCACCACGAACACGTCGGGCTGCAACGCCATCTGGTCTGCGCCATAGCCTTCGATCAGCTCGATGCCGAGCGCGCGCAGCTGGTCGCTCATCGGGGGATAGACGCCGGCATCGCAGCCGGTGACACGGTGTCCGGCTTCCCGTGCCAGGGCAGCCACACCGCCCATGAACGTGCCGCAAATGCCGAGGATGTGTATGTGCATCCCGGCATTATCGGGGCGCCGGAGGGCCGGATCGGGGACAATCCTCCCCATGGACACGCTGCAGCAGGAAATCGCCCAGGCCGCGGCCGCGCTGGTGGTTGACGAAGGCATGGACTATGGCCAGGCCAAGGTGCGTGCGCTCAAGGCGCTCGGCCTGCCGCCGCGCACCGTCCTGCCCGCCAACCCGGTCGTTGAAGCCGCCGTGCGCGAACACATTGCCCTGTTTCATGCCGACACGCAGCCCCGCGAGTTGCGTGCCCTGCGCGAACTGGCCCTGCTGTGGATGGAGCGACTCGCCGAGTTCTCTCCCCTGGTGGGGGGGGCGGTGTGGCACGGCACGGCCACCCGCTTGAGCGACATTTACCTGCAGGTCTTCAGCGACGACCCGAAGGCCGTGGAGCTCGCGCTGATCAACCGCAACGTCGAATACGACGCCACCACCGTCAAAGGGCTTCACGGCCAGCCGGTGGAGGCGCTCAGCCTGCAGATACGCTGCGAACCCCTGCAGGACTGGGTGGGCCTGCACCTGCTGGTCAACGACGGCCGTGCCCAGCGGGGCTCGCTGCTGCCCGATGAGTTGGGTCGCAAGCCCCGTGGCGACGCCGTGGCCCTGAGAAACTTGCTGGACGCCAGCGAATCCGATACCCCATGAACAAACGACATTTTCTGACCGGTGGCGTGGCCACCCTGGCCGGACTGGCCGGTGCGGGCTGGGCTTGGTGGCGCTTTCAACCGCATGCGGTGCAGGACGGCACGCTGGAAGCCCTGTGGCAGCACACCTGGGACAGCCCGGAGGGCCAGCCCGTGGCGATGCAGCAATTCAAGGGCCGCCCGCTGCTGCTCAATTTCTGGGCCACCTGGTGTCCGCCCTGTGTCGAAGAAATGCCGATGCTCAACACCTTCTACCAGGAGCGTCGTGCCGAAGGCTGGACGGTGCTGGGGCTGGCGGTCGATCAGCCCAGTGCGGTGCGCCAGTTCCTGCAACGTTTGCCGGTGGACTTCCCGATCGGCATGGCGGGTCTGGGGGGCACCGAGTTGAGCAAGCAACTCGGGAACGCGAACGGTGGCCTGCCCTTTACCGTGGTGTTCGATGCCCGGGGCGAGATCGCTCACCGCAAGATCGGGCAGGTCAAGCCCGAGGACCTGGTGGCCTGGGCTCAGCCCTTGTAATTCAGCTCGCCGCGCTGCAGCGCCTCGCCAAATGCCGAGGCCGGTACCGCTTTCGAAAACAGGAAGCCCTGGAAGTGGTCGCAGCCCAGCGCCTGCAGCCGCTGGTGCTGATCGACGCGTTCGACCCCCTCGGCGACGACCTGCATGCGCATCGCGTGCCCCATCTGGATGATGGCCGACACGATGGCAGCATCGGCCTCGTCCTCGTGCAGCGAGGCGATGAAGGTGCGGTCGATCTTGAGCTTGTGCAGCGGGAATCGTTTCAGATAGGTGAGGCTGGAGTAGCCGGTGCCGAAGTCGTCGAGCGACAGGTGGACTCCCAGTTCAGCCAAGGCCTTCAGGCGGGACAGCGCCTCCTCGGCGTCGCGGATCAGGATGGATTCGGTGAGCTCAATCTCGAGCAGGTGTGCCGGCAGCCCGTGTTTGCGCAGGGCCTGCGCCACCTCGTCCACCATGCCGGCCTGCTGAAACTGCAAGGCCGACACGTTCACCGCCACTTGGCACGGCGTGCCCTGGCGCAACCAGGCGGCTGCCTGGCGAATGCCTTCCTCCAGTACCCACTGGCCCAGCCTCACGATGAAGCCGGTCTCCTCGGCCACGGTGATGAACATGCCCGGTGGCACCAGTCCCTTGTCCGGGTGGTTCCAGCGCACCAATGCCTCACAGGTGCGAAGTTCACCAGTGCTGACACAGACGCGTGGCTGGTAATGCAGCACGAACTCGTGACGCTTCAGTCCCTCACGCATGGCATGGTCGAGCTGAATGCGCGACAGAAGGTCGGCATTCATCTGGGGGCGGTAGAAACGGTAGTGTCCCTTGCCCCGGTCCTTGACCTGGTACATCGCCGTGTCGGCGTGCTGGATCAGTTCGTCGAGCGTCTCGCCGTCGTTGGGGTACATGGCGATACCGACGCTGCAAGACAGGTTGAAGCTCATGTCCTCGATTTCGACCGGCCGTATCACCGCTTCGATGATGCGCTGGGCCGAGATTTCGGCGCCTCCTTCGTCGGCATCATGCAGGTGGATGACGAATTCGTCGCCACCGAGCCGACACAGCGTATCGGTCTGGCGCAGGCATTGCTTCAGGCGGGAGGCGATCTCGATCAGGACCATGTCGCCGAACAGATGGCCCAACGAGTCGTTGATGCTCTTGAAGCGGTCCAGGTCAAGGAACAGGACGGCAAATCCCTGCCCGCTGCGTTCGGCCACGCGGATCGCGTGGTTCACCCGTTCGGTGAGCATCAGTCGGTTGGGCAGGCCGGTGAGGACATCGGTGTAGGCCAGTTGTTCGATGCGCTGCTGCGCTGCCAGCTTTTCCGACAGGTCCTTGACGAACAGGATGGTGTTGAGCGGATGGCCTTGGGGGTCCTTGAGCACCACCCAAGATGCCTGCAGTGCGATGGCCGACTGGTCTGGCCGGCGGTACCAGATCTCCCCTTCCCAGAACCCCGTGTGCTGCAGCCGTTCGGTGAGGTCTTCCCGCCATCGCGGGAGGGTGGGGGAGTGGAAGAGGTCCGGAGCGGACCAGCCACGCAGCCGTTCGGCAGGGGCATGCGTCATCTGCTCGGCTGCGGGGTTGCAGGCCAGGATGCCGAATGCCGGGTCGGTGATGAAAATGGCGTCCAGGCTGGACTCGAAGACCTTGGCCGCGAGCTTGAGCTGTGCTTCGGCAGCGGTGCGTTCGGTGATGTCACGAAACACGTACACCCGCCCGATCGGTCGTCCACGGGCCAGCTGTGGTCTGGAGACGCGCTCGATGATCCGCCCGGTTTGCATGATGAGCACATCGGTGGCTTCCAGCATGGGAGCGCGAAGCAGTTCGCCGATCTTGCGCTGGTAGTCGATTGCCTCGGCCACCTGGCTGGCCAACCAGGTGTAGATGGCGGAGTCGTCTTTCTGGGTGAGCAGGTTTTCGGGGATGCCCCACAGCTGCGTGAACAGGCGGTTGAACGCGCGAATCCGGCCGTCCAGGTCGCAGACAAGGATGCCGTCGGCCGTCGACTCCAGCGTCGCACGCAGTTCGGCCAGCAGCTCCTCGAGCTTCTGTTCCGTCTGGTGCTGCAGGGTGCGATCCTGCATGGCTACCAGATAAAGGGTCCTGCCGTCCGGATCCTGCACCGGTGTGGCACGCCGCATCACCGGGACGGTCGAACCGTCCTGGCGACGCAGCAGCGTTTCGGAGTGCAGCGTGAGCCGTTCGCCGCCGCGTAGGCCCTGCCAGAACAGCAGGTCTTCCGGGGAGGCGGACAGTTCCAGGACCGACGCTCCATGCAGTTCGCCGGGATCGAGTTGCTGCAGTCGCGTGGCCGCTGTGTTTGCCGCCACGATGCGTTGGGTGGCGGGATCGACCAGCCAGATCGCTTCCAGCAGATGCTCCATGAAGGCGGTCCAGTCGGGTGGGGTCATGCCATGCCCTCCGACACCTCCGCCGCCTGCACGGCGCGCTCGAAGTAGTAGCAGATGCGTTGCCGTGGCGACAGGTAGGCCAGCGCCGCCCGTGGCAACTGCTCGATGCGCAGACTGCGCTGGATGCCCAGGTCATCGCGCTGCTGCAGATCCAGCAACAGGGCGTCCTCGGAAGAGATGGCCTTGTCGTACACCATCACCCGGGGTTTGAGCGGTCGGGACGAATTCACCGAGATCACCAGCGCGTAGCGCTCGTCAGTGAGCTGGACGATGGAGCCCGGGGGGTACACCCCCATCATCCGGATGAAGGCGTTGAGTGTCTGGCGCTCGAAGCGAGGCTTCATGGTCGCGAAGATCAGCGAGAGGGCTTCATGGGGGGTCAGCGCCTTGAGCGCCTTGAGCGGGTTGGGCGGATTGCACAGACCGTCGTAGCGGTTGATCAGCGCCAGGATGCGCCCCGCCGGTGACAGCTGGGCCTCGGCCAGGCCCCTGGGAAAACCTGAACCATCCGCCGCTTCATGGTGTTGGGCCATGGCCAGCAGCGCTGCAGGTGAAAGTCCCATGCGCCGGCCCCAGGCCAAGCTGTGCGTGACGTGGTCCTGGTAAAGCTTGAAATGGGCGCTGGTGAAGCTGTCGTCACGATAACGCACGCGGTCGGGGAGTTCGACTTTGCCCACGTCATGCAGAACCGCGGCCACGCCCAGTGCCTCCAGTTCCTCGGCCGTCATGCCCATGGCACGCCCGAGCAGCAGGCTGAGCACGGTCACGTTCAGGGCGTGCAGGGCGGTGCGGTCACCGTGCCCTTCTGCGAGGAGGCGCAGCGCGGAATCTTCATGACCGGCGATCTTCGCGACCATGCCCTGCACCAGTCGCGCACAGGCTTGCCCGGCCTGCTCAGGTGCGGTGTCGAACTGGTCGAGGACCGCCTTGACGGCCCGGCTGCTCTCGGCACACTGACGCTCGCACTGCTGCAAGGCCTGGCGTTGGGCCGCCAGCGCGGCCTGACGACGTTTTTCAGAGGCCCCCATGGGGGGAGAGGGTGTGCTGGTGTCGAGGGGTGCAGGCGCGGGGCTGGCCGCAATGTCCGGGGGGCCGGGAGGGGGCGGATCGCTGCGTTCTGGGGAATGGCGTACGTGGGTCAGCCCCAGGCTTCGGATGGTTTCGATCTGGCGCTGGGCCGTGATCTTGAAGCTGCTGCGCGCGAAGGGATGGTCCATCCATCCGAGGTCGAGATGCACGTAGTGGCCCACACGCAACTCGGCCACCGCGATCAGGGGGCGGTCGTCGTCTGGCATGGGTGGGGGTTCTCCCTCGGAAGGTGCGCTCATAGGATTCGATGCATTATCGCCAATCTTCATGAGTCCTCGGGACCGATGTACAGTCTTGGCACAGACACGGAAATGCCATGTACGTACCTTTTCCTTTGGACCAGATCGCCTTCAGGGAGCCCTTGCCGGTCAACGTCTGGGATCCGAATGGCGTGTTGCTGTTGCGTCGCGGCGAAGTGATCCGCGATGAGGGGCATCGCGACCTGCTCCAGACCCACCTCCCGATGGTGGACGAGGAAGAGTACCGGCAATGGACGTTTCGCTACACGGCGGCGATTGACCGCAAGTTGCGCGGCAATGAACGGTTGGAGGCGATTGCCGGTGTGACCCGACCCATGGGCGTGGAGGTCGAGCGGGTAAGCCCGGAAGCCGAGCGTCCGCTGGTGGAGCTCTGGCCGGACCTGCACGCGGTGCTCGGCCTGCTCCTGCACCAGGGCAACGAAGCCAGCGATTTCTTCGGGCGCCTCCAGGGGGTGGAGCGCCGATTGCTCGATGCTCTGCGCTCACGCGTCGACGACAGCCTGTTCCTGCTGGTGCAGATGCTGCACGACCGCACCCTAGGGTACAGCGCCACCCACGCCTTGCTTTGCGCCGTGGTGTGTCGGCTGGTTTCGGCCCCATTCGGCTGGGAAGAGTCCCAACGGCAGAGCCTGCTGCGCGCTTGTCTGACCATGAACATCGGCATGAGCCGCCTTCACGATGCGCTGGCC
The DNA here is from genome assembly GCA_030603635.1 of Burkholderiales bacterium. Lineage (GTDB taxonomy): Bacteria > Pseudomonadota > Gammaproteobacteria > Burkholderiales > Burkholderiaceae_C > Tepidicella. The sequence goes on from JAUVXK010000037.1 coordinate 11,224, forward strand.
ACCCGTCCGGGCCTGCTCACCGGGGAGGAGCGGGCGGCTATCGATGCACATCCCCTGAGTGGAGCCCGATTGCTGCATCGGTTGGGGGTGGCGGACGAAACCTGGCTCAAGCTGGTGCGCCATCACCATGCCGAACTGCCGCCGACCACCGTGGGCGCGAGCGCCGATCCCGTGATCGCCATGGCGCAGCTCCTGCACCTGAGCGATGTGTTTGTGGCGCGGATCAGTCCCCGGGTCGGACGCAGGGGATTGCCCGCGCACCGGGCCGCCCGCGACATTTCCCTCAACGCCGACGGGCAGCCGACCCCGTTGGGGGCGGCATTCATCAAGACCCTGGGCGTGTACATCCCGGGCAGTTATGTGCGACTGGCCAATGGCGAGCTGGCCGTGGTGGTTCGGCGGGGCCGTAAGGCCAATGCCCCTCTGGTGTTTGCGTTGGTCGGTCGGCATGGCATGCCGTTGGGCGAACCCGCATTGCGCGACACTTCCGACCCTGGTCTGGAAGTCAGGGAAGGCATCGCCGCCGACGAGGTGCGGGTGCGCATCCAGCCCGCCCGGTTGCTGGCGCGTGTCTGAGGATCGCAGCGTCAGCGGGACTGGCGCCGGAATTCCCATGGGGGCTGGGGCTGGGGGTCTGCCCAGAGGCCCCGGCCCTCAGCACGGGCTTCGCGTTCGGCCGCCGCATACAGGGCGCGGTCCGCAGGGCGCTGATCGCGCTGAAACTGCCTGTAGTGCCAGGCCATGCCGTCACGCACCATCATCAGGTTGACGTCCTCGCCGTCGAGCACGATCTTGCCCAGGATGCGGCCGTAGCGGTCCCGCTTGTCGTATTCGACCTCCACATCGCGCTGGAACACGCGCTCGGCCAGGTGCTGCCGGGCTCGATGGCCGTACGGCTGCCGGTTTTCGGGCGCGTCTATGCCCACCAGTCGGATCCGGTGCTGCTGGCGAGAGTCGTCCAGCACGGTCACGGTGTCGCCATCGGCCACGGCGACGACCCGTCCAACCAGAACATCGGCCAGTCCCAACGGGCACGACAGCGCCAGCCACAGGAACAGCCCGAGCCAGTGCAGGTGCCGCCAACGCATCACCATGTCGCGCTCTTCATGCGGATGGCTGGCTTGGGGCCGCCAGCACGCTGCCCGACTTGGCTTGGTCGCGGGCCAGTGCCTCGCGTTCGCTCAGACGCCGGAAGAACACCGTGACCACGCTGCTGGTCAGCACGATGAAGAGCGAATACAGCACCGGAATCAGCAACACCTCCTGTTGCAGGGGGCCCGTGAAGCTGAGCGTGACGATGAGGATGGCCAGCGGCCCGTTCTGGATACCCGTCTCCAGCGCGATGGTGCGGCTGCGGTTCGGGTCCTGACGCAGCAGGCGCGACAGGCCGTAGCCCAGCGCCATGCCCACCAGCCCCAGGCCGATCGAGGCCGCATAGACCGGCAACGGCGTGACGGCGAGCAACTCGTGGTTGCGTGGCACCCAGGTCACGATCAGGAACAGGATCACCACGATCCCCAGGAAACCGCCCAGCAGTTCGATGCTCGCGCCGATGTTCGGGTTCACCTTGCGCAGCACCATGCCGATGATCGTGGGCACCAACAGCACCAGCAGCACCTGGGCCACGTTGCTGGCCGGGATCTTGAACTCGCCGGTGATGCCGGCCGCCTGAGAATAGAACTCCAGCAGCGCGGGCACCATGACCAGGGCCACCAGAGTGGAGACGCTGGTCATCATGATGGACAGCGCCAGCACCGCTTTGCTGAAATAGGTGAAGATGTTGGACGTGGTGCCGCCCGGCATGCAGGCGATCAGCAGCAGACCGACCGCTATGGCCGGGCTGAGGCCCAGGACCATGGCGGCGCTGAAGCCGATGAAGGGCATCAGCCCGTACTGGCACAGCAGGCCGATGAGCACGCCGCGCGGCTTGCGGAAGGCAATCAGGAAATCGCGCCAGGTGAGCGAGGCGCCCATGCCCATCATGATGACCATCATCATGATGCCCAGCAGCTTGGTTTCGAATTCGGTGACCATGGGGGGGTTCCGTGTGAGGGCTGGAGGGATGGGGGGTCAGCGGGCGGTAACCGGGCGCTGGGCCTGAAGTTCCGCCTTGACCTCGGCCTTGAGGTTCTTGCGCAGCACTTTGCCGATCGCACTCTTCGGCAGCTCCTCGCGGATCACCACCGACTTCGGTACCTTGTAAGGCGCGAGCGACTGCCGGCAGTGCGCCACGACGGCCTCGGGCTGGAGTGGTCCGCCGTGTTCGGGATTGTGGACCACATAGGCGCGCACCGCCTCACTGGTCTTGTCGTCCGGCACGCCGATGACCGCCACCTCCAGCACGGCGTCCATCTGGGCGATCACGTCTTCCACCTCGTTGGGGTAGACGTTGAAGCCGGAGACGATGATGAGGTCCTTCTTGCGGTCCACGATCTTGAGGAAACCGTCGGCGTCCATGACGGCCACGTCGCCGGTGGCGAGCCAGCCGTCGTGCAACACCTCGGCCGTTTCATCGGGGCGGTTCCAGTAGCCCTGCATCACCTGCGGGCCGTGCACCCAGATCTCGCCCGGTTCGCCGGCCGGCGCGTCGGTGCCCTGGTCGGTCACCAGCCGGATGTCGGTGCCCGGCGTGGGGATGCCGATGCTGCCGATGCGCGGTTCTCCCTGCAGCGGGTTGAAGCTGACCACGGGCGAGCTTTCGGTGAGGCCATAGCCTTCAGCGATGGGGGTTTTCGTGACCTCTCGCCAGCGCTGCGCCACCACGCTGTGCAGCGCCGTGCCGCCGGCGATCGAGGCCTTCAGGTGCCTGGGCGGGTAGGCCACGAACCATTCCTCGTTGAGCAGGCCGTTGTAGAGGGTGTTGACGCCCGTCATCCAGGTGATGGGGTAGTTTTCCACGGCGCGCTGCAGGTTCTGCACCGGACGCGGGCTGGGGATGAGGATGTTGCGCGCGCCGATGGCCAGAAAGCCCAGCAGGTTGGCCGTGAAGGCAAAGATGTGATACAGCGGCAGCGCCGTGAGCACGCACTCCTCGCCCGGCCGCATGTGGGTGGACCCCATGGCCAGCATCTGCTGGACGTTGTGCAGCAGGTTGCCGTGGCTGAGCATCGCCCCCTTGCTGACGCCGGTGGTGCCACCTGTGTACTGCAGCACGGCCAGGTCGTCGTGTCGGAGGGCGTTCCAGTAAGCTTGGGCGGAGTCCATGCCTTTCTGCTGGAGGGTCTGGCGTCCTTGCTCCAGCGCCACCTTGAGCCGGACATGCGGCACCGTCACGGGCGGCAGCACACGCGACCACACTTTCTGCACCCCGCGGATGATGGCCTTCGGGATGGCCGGGAAGAATTCCGGCACCCCGGCCAGCACCACCTGGCGCACCCCCGTCTGTGCCAGCACCTCGGGCAGCTTGTCGGCGAACATGTCCACCAGCACCAGCGCTTCGACGCCGGCGTCGTTGAACTGATGGATCATCTCGTGCACGGTGTAGAGCGGGTTGGTGTTCACCAGCACGCAACCGGCCTTCAGCACCCCGAACGCCACCACCGGATACGCCAGTCCGTTCGGCAGTTGGACGGCTACGCGCGCACCGGGAGCCAGCCCCAGTGTCTCGCGCAGGTAGGCCGCAAAGGCGTCGGAGAGGGCATCGACCTCGGCAAAACCGAGACTGCCGTTCATGCCGTTGGGCACGACACAGGTGAATGCCGCCTTGGAACGGCTTTCCTGGGCCCAGCGCTGGCAGGCATGGTGGACGAAAGCCGCGAGGTTGTCGTGCTGCGGCGGGGCGAGCTTCGGCGCGATGCCGACTTCGGGGTACCGCGCCGTCCAGGGTCGGCGGGTGTCTCCTTGGGGACTCTGCATGGTCAGTTTCTTGTAAGTCAGGGTTGACTCGCGATTGTGCGATATCTGACGATGCCGTCAGGGCGTCTGTCGGGTAAACCTTGACGTTCGAACGACAACTCGTGCAGGTTAGCATCCATCATATGGATAAAAATATCAATTCAAGGGCCGATGAAGCGGGCAGCGGCTACCAGGAGAACCACATGATCGAGGACGCCGAGGCACAGCGCCGGTTCGATGCGCTCACGCATTACCTGACCACGTATTTCGGGGTCATTGGCAAGAGCACGATGCGCGCCATTCACCAGGCCGTCGAGTGGGTGGAGTTGAACGCCGGCGAGGTGTTGATGCGCCAGGGAGACGCCGGCGATGCCGCTTTCCTCACCCTGAGTGGGCGGCTGCGGGTGTATGTCAATGGCGAGGACGGCGCGCCCCGCATGGTGCGTGAGCTCGGGCGAGGCGAGGTGACCGGGGAGATGAGTCTCTATACCGGCGAGCCCAGGTCAGCCACCGTGATCGCGATTCGGCACACCTTGCTGGCTCGCCTGGGCAAGGCGCACTTCCAGGCGCTGATCGCTCGCAATCCCCAGGTTTCGGTGGCCTTGACCAACAAGATCATCCAGCGTCTGCAGACGCAGAACACCAGCGCGCCGCCGGCGCCCGCGCCGGTCATGGTGACGTTGCTGCCCATCACCGATGGCGTCGATCCCGTGCCGTTTGCGCAGCGGCTTGTTCAGGCCTTGTTGCCCTACGGTCGGGCCTGCGTGGTGGACAGGGGATGCTTTGCGCAGGAGGGAGACCCCGAAGGCGCAGACGTCATCGTTCGCCTCGATGCCCTGGAGGCCGCCCACGACTTCGTGTTGCTGGTAGCCGATCCCCAGGACATGGACTGGACCCAGCTGTGCACCACCCACAGCGACGAGATCCTGCTGCTGGCGGATGCCACCCAGCCTCCGCGTCTGCACCCGGTGGAGCAGGCCCTGCTGGCGCAGCGGGGACAGGTGACCGAGGTGGCCGAGACGCTGGTCCTGTTGCATCCGGCCAGCACTCGGCATCCGTCGGGCATGCGGCGCTGGATCGATCGCCGGCCCGTGACCGGGCACGTCAACCTTCGTCCCACCCTGGACGCCGACATGGCCAGGCTGGGGCGCTTGCTCAGCCGCAACGCGGTCGGTTTGGTGCTGGCCGGTGGTGGCGCGCGTGGCTTCGCCCATCTGGGCATCTGGAAGGTGCTGCGCGATCAGGGTGTGGAGATCGATTGCGTGGGGGGCACCAGCATGGGCGCCGTCATGTCTGCGGTGATCGCGGCCGACCGTGGCATTGACGAGACCTTGGCCATCGTCAAGCGGGCGTTTCAGGCCAATCCCACGGGAGACTACAACCTGCTGCCCCTGATCTCGCTGATCCGCGGCGAGCGTGTGCGTCAGATCATCCGTCGCTCGCTCGACGAACTGATGGGTGGGCAGGTAGATATCGCCGATCTGTGGAAAGGGTATTTCTGCATCGCCAGCAACTATTCCAGCGGCAGCGAGGTGCGTTTCGACCGGGGCGATCTGGCCAAAAGCCTGCGCGCGAGCATCGCCATTCCCGGTGCCTTGCCGCCCGTGGTTCATGAAGGTGAGTTGCTGTGCGACGGAGGCACCTTCAACAACTTCCCGGTGGACGTGATGCGCCAGATGCGGGGGGTGGGCAAGGTGATCGGGGTGGATCTGGGGGCGCGCACGCTGCGGCGGTTGAACTTCCATGAGACGCCCAGTCCCTGGGCGCTGCTGTGGGACCGTTTTCGTCCCCGAGCGCGTCGTCGCTACCGGATGCCGTCGCTGGTCTCGTACCTGCTCAACGTCACCATCCTCTACAGCGTTTCCCGGCAGCCACAGTCACGGCGCATGACCGACCTGTATTTCAACCCGCCGCTGCACAGGGTAGGGTTGCTGCAGTGGAACCGCTTCAGCGCCATCGTCCGCCAGGGCGAAGCCCATGCCCATGAGGTTCTGGAGAAAATGCCCGATGCGGAGCGCCAGCGTTGGGGGCTGGGCGGATGAGACTCGCGGCAGCGGGTGAGCCCATGAAAAAAGCCGCCAACGGTACACAGTTGGCGGCCTTTGGTGCTCAGTCTGGTCGGGGTGAGAGGATTCGAACCTCCGGCCTCTACGTCCCGAACGTAGCGCTCTACCAGGCTAAGCTACACCCCGAAGTGCCCTGGTATCAGGAGCGGCGCTCCAGCAGGACAGCCGCCAATTGTACCAAACCTTTTGACCACTCATTGGCCGGTAGAGCCCGTGCGGCGTCGATCGCCCGTTGCGCCTCGGCCTCAGCGGCGCGGCGGGCGTCTTCCAGGCCGCCGCTGTCTCGCACGATGCGCAGGATGTCCTCCATCCGGTCGGTCTGGCCTTCCTCAATGGCGCGGCGGATGAGCACTGCTTCGGCGTCGCCGCAGCGGCGCAGGGTGCAGATGACCGGCAGCGTGACCTTGCCTTCGCGCAGATCGTCGCCCAGGTTTTTCCCGAGCTCAGCCGCATTGCCTTCGTAGTCGAGCACGTCGTCCACCACCTGAAAGGCGGCCCCAAGGGCCTGGCCGTAGTCGGCGCAACGAGTCTCGAGTTCGGGGTTGGCACCCGCGAGAATCGCGGCCAGCCGCGCGCTGGCTTCGAACAGCTTGGCGGTCTTGGCCCGGATGACACGCAGGTAGGCTGCCTCGTCCAGGGCGGCGTCGTGCATGTTCATCAACTGCAGGACCTCGCCTTCGGCGATCACGTTGGTCGCGTCGGCCAGCACTTCCATGATCCGCATGTCGCCCGCCTGCACCATCATCTGGAAGGCGCGGGAATACAGAAAGTCACCGACCAGCACGCTGGCGGCGTTGCCGAACACCTGGTTGGCGGTGTGGCGTCCCCGGCGCAGGGTGGACTCGTCCACCACGTCGTCGTGCAGCAGGGTGGCGGTATGGATGAATTCGACCACGGCGGCCAGGCTGTGTCGGCGCTCGTCATGGCAGCCCAGGGCACTGCACATCAGCAGCAGCAGGGCGGGGCGCACGCGCTTGCCCCCCGCGCCGATGATGTATTCGGCCACCTGTCCGACCAGCGGAACCTCGCTTGTCAGGCTGCGCTGGATCACCTCGTCCACCATCCGCATGTCGGCGGCGACGAGGCTGAGGGCAGAAGAGGGGGCGGTGGTGGCGTTCAAGATGGGAGGCGGCTGTCGGGTGTCGGCCGATTATAGGGAGTCCCCCCAGTGCGTTGCCGTTTCCCTATAATGGAAGAGTTGTCGAGGAGCGTTGCAGCCCCCAGCTTGCCGGGGCGAGGCTCGACAGCAGATGCCGGGCGGTCCGAATGCCGCTTCTGTCGCATCCCCTCAGCAACGACGCTCGCCCACGGGTCGTGGTGTGAGCTGTGTCTCCACGGGCCCTGGTTTGTATCACCCTGTTGCTGGAGTCACCATGAACGCACCCCTCAAAAACCCCATCCACGCCGATTGCGTCATTGCCGATATCGGCCTGGCCGACTGGGGCCGAAAAGAAATCAAGATCGCCGAGACCGAGATGCCCGGCCTGATGGCCATCCGTGAGGAGTACGCCGCCAGGCAGCCCCTCAAGGGCGCACGCATCACCGGCTCGCTGCACATGACCATCCAGACGGCTGTGCTGATCGAGACCCTGCAAGCTCTGGGCGCGCAGGTGCGCTGGGCCTCGTGCAACATCTTCTCCACCCAGGATCACGCCGCTGCTGCCATCGCTGCCGCCGGCACGCCGGTGTTCGCGATCAAGGGCGAGTCGCTCAAGGATTACTGGGACTACACCCATCGCATCTTCGACTTCGGCCCCAAGGGCACCGAAGGTGAAGGCCCCAACATGATCCTGGACGACGGCGGCGACGCCACGCTGTTGATGCACCTGGGCAAGGAAGCCGAGCGCAACCCCAAGGTGCTGGCCAACCCTGGCAGCGAGGAAGAGCGCATCCTGTTCGCTGCCATCCAGGCCAAGCTGGCCGAAGATGCCACCTGGTACAGCCGCAAGAGCGCGCAGATCATCGGCGTGACCGAAGAAACGACCACCGGCGTGCACCGCCTCAAGGAAATGTCTGCCAAGGGCACGCTGATGTTCCGCGCCATCAACGTGAACGACTCGGTCACCAAGAGCAAGTTCGACAACCTGTACGGTTGCCGCGAATCGCTGGTCGACGGCATCAAGCGCGCCACCGACGTGATGGTGGCCGGCAAGGTGGCCGTGGTGGCCGGTTACGGCGACGTGGGCAAGGGCTCGGCCCAGGCGCTGCGCTCGCTGTCGGCCCAGGTGTGGGTGACCGAGATCGACCCCATCAACGCCCTGCAGGCCGCAATGGAAGGCTACCGCGTGGTGACGATGGACGAGGCCTGCAGCCAGGCCGACATCTTCGTGACCGCCACTGGCAACAAGAACGTGATCACCTACGACCACATGGCCCGCATGAAAGACCAGGCCATCGTCTGCAACATCGGCCACTTCGACAACGAGATCGACGTCGCCTCGCTGGAAGCCCAGTGCCAGTGGGAAGAGATCAAGCCGCAGGTGGACCACGTCATCTTCCCGGACGGCAAGCGCATCATCCTGCTGGCCAAGGGCCGCCTGGTCAACCTGGGCTGTGCCACCGGCCACCCGAGCTTCGTGATGAGCTCCTCGTTCGCGAACCAGACGATCGCGCAGATCGAACTGTTCTGCCACCCCGATGGCTACGACGCCGGCAAGGTGTACGTGCTGCCCAAGCACCTGGACGAGAAGGTGGCGCGCCTGCATCTGAAGAAGGTGGGCGCCAAGCTGACCGAGCTGACGGACGAGCAGGCCGCCTACATTGGCGTGCCCAAGCAGGGCCCGTACAAGCCCGACACCTACCGCTACTGAGGCACCGTGCGCGCTGACCAGTTGCTCGTCGAGCGGGGGTTGGCGGCATCGCGTTCGCAGGCCCAGCGGCTGATTGCTGCGGGCGTGCGCTGGCGGCTGACAGGCACCGACTGGAAAGTGGTTGCCAAGAACGGCGAGGAACTGCGCGAGACCGTGGAGCTGCAGCTGCAGGACGCGGCCGAGGCCCGCTACGTGTCGCGTGGCGGGCTCAAGCTCGACGCGGCGCTGAACCATTGCAGCCTGGACGTGACCGGTCTGCGCTGCCTGGACGTGGGCCAGAGCACCGGCGGCTTCACCGATTGCCTGCTGCAGCACGGCGCGGCGCAGGTGGTGGGCGTGGACGTGGGGCAGGGTCAGTTGCACCCGACGCTGCGCAGCGACCCGCGGGTGGTGTGCATTGAGAAGTGCAACGCCCGTGAACTCGATGCGCAGCGGCTTCGGGAAGCGGGTGGTCCCGTTGCGGCAGCGCCGTTCGACCTCATCGTGGGCGACCTGTCCTTCATCTCGCAGACGCTGGTGTGGCCGGCCCTGGTGCCGCTGCTCAAGCCGGGCGGGCAGTTGCTGATGCTGGTCAAGCCCCAGTTCGAGCTGCAGCCCGAGCACATCGGCAAGGGCGGGCTGGTGAAAGACGCGGCCAGCTACGCGCTGGTGGAACAGCGCATGGCGCAAGCCTGTCGGCATCACGGCCTGACGCTGCGCGACTATTTTGAAAGTGCCATCACCGGCGGTGATGGCAACCGGGAGTTTTTCGTATGGGCTTGCCCCTGAGTTTTGAGTTTTTTCCGCCCAAGACGCCCGAGGGCGCGGTGAAGTTGCGCGCCGCGCGCGAGAAGCTGTACGCCAAGCGGCCGGAGTTTTGCTCGGTGACCTACGGTGCCGGCGGCTCCACCCAGGAAGGGACGTTTGCCACCGTGGCCGAAATCCAGGCCGAAGGTGTGGCCGCCGCGTCGCATTTCTCGTGCATCGGTGCCACCAAGGGCAGCGTGCGTGCGCAACTGCAGCAGCTGCAGGCCATGGGGGTGAAACGCCTCGTGGCCCTGCGCGGCGACCTGCCCAGCGGCTATGGCCTGGGCGGTGAATTCCAGTACGCCAGCGACCTCGTGGCCTTCATCCGCGCCGAAATGGGAGACGCCTTCCACATCGAGGTGGCCGCCTACCCCGAGTTCCACCCACAGGCCAAGTCGCCCGAGGCGGACCTGCAGGCCTTTGCCACCAAGGTCAAGGCCGGGGCGCACTCGGCCATCACCCAGTACTTTTTCAACAGCGACGCCTACTTCCGCTTCGTGGACGACGTCTACAAACTGGGGGTGGACGTGCCCATCGTGCCCGGCATCATGCCGATCACCAACGCCTCGCAGCTGCTGCGGTTTTCCGACGCCTGCGGCGCCGAGGTGCCGCGCTGGATCCGTCTGCGGCTGCAGGGCTATGGCGACGACACGGCCAGCATCCAGGCGTTTGGGCTGGACGTGGTGGCCGACCTGTGCGACCAGCTGCGCAACGCCGGCGTGCCGGGCCTGCACTTCTACACGATGAACCAAAGCGGGCCCACGCTGGCCCTGTGCGAACGCCTGGGGCTCTGACGGCAGCAGCGGCTCAGGGCTCCGATGCCAGCCGCGTGCCGAGCCGCACAGGGCCGAACCACGCTTGCGCGGTCTGGCGGGTGTTGTTGGCGTCGGTCATCAGGCCGATGCCGGTGAGCGTGACCGGGGCTTCGCCGAAAGCGTGCTCGAAGTCGGCGCGCACGTCGCGTTCAATGTCCTGCCAGCGGCCCAGGCCGTCGGGGCCCGAGCGCACCACCAGCATGCGGATGCGCGAGGTGGCCGGGTGCCGCACCACCGTGCCCTCGGGGTGCTGGTGGTCCCACACGTACATCAGGGTGGCGTAGGGCATGGGCTCGCCGGTCACCAGCTGTGCCAGCTCCGACAGCGCACGGTCGCGCGCGGGCAGGCGGTTGCGGTCGCCGTCGAAGGTGAGGATGACCCGGGCCACGGCGTCCTCGGCCTCCCGGTCGGTCAGGTCGAATTCGGGGCGCAGTTCTTCAACGAACCAGGAAAACTGGAGGGTCCCCACGCGGTCGGCTGGCCATTGCAGGCGGTGCCGCAGCAGGCTGCTGCCCGATCGGCTGTGGGCGTGCAGGGCTGGGCGCCCCTGGTGCTGGGTGCCCCGGTAATCGGTGGCCGCACGGCCCTTGAAGGTCTGGTGCTCCCAGGCAGGGGCTTCGCCCAGGGCCGATGCCGTCGCCCAGGTCGACTCTTCCGGCGACTGGCCAATGAGGTGGCTGCAACCCGCCAGCAACAGGGTGCCACAGAGCCCCAGGGTTGTGGCAACCGGGCTCAGGGAAGACATGGTCAAGGCAAACATGCCCGCGATGCTAGCGGGACTTCAAGCTTTTTGGATCACACCGCGCCCTAGGGGAAACGCGGGGTCGGTCGCTGATGGTGCAGGGCCTTTCAGGCCGTGCCCGCTTCCACCGTCCAGCCTGCGCCCTGTGGTTCGCGCAGTGCCTGTGTGAGAAAGGGGAGGGCCTCACGCCACAGCCCAGCCAGCGTGTAAGGTGGGTTGATCACGTGGATGCCGCTTGCGCGCATGGCGGTGTGGGCACGGCCCTGTGCGATTTGCGCGCTGGTGCCCTCGGTGGGCGTGAACCCGACGTTGAGTTCTGCTTGCGCCCAGCCGCGGCCCGCCCGCTCGCTCACCGCTTTGAGCTTGCGCGGCAAGGCGTGCGCTTCGGGCCGTGCGATCACCGGGTACCAGACGGCGTAGGTGCCGGTGGGGAAGCGCCGCAGCGCGTCTTCCAGGCAGTCGATGACGGCGGCGTAGTCGGTCTTGAGCTCGTAGCTGGGGTCGATCAGCACCAGCCCTCGGCGGGTGGGCGGTGGCAGCAGGGCCTTCAGACCCTCGAAGCCGTTGCGTCGCAGCACCTCGATCTGCTTGCCTTTGCCCAGCTCGGCCACCTGCTTTTCGAGCACTTTGGTGTCGGTGGGGTGCACCTCGAACAGTTTGAGCTTGTCCTGCGGGCGCAGCAGGGACTGGCTGATCCATGGCGAGCCTGGGTAGGTGCGCCAACGACCATCGGGGTTGAAGGCACGCACCGCATCGAGGTAGGCCGCCACGGCAGGCGGCACCGGTTGCCCTTGCGCGATGGCGGCCTGCTCGGCGGCCACCAGCCGTGCGATGCCCGCGTCCGACTCGGCCGAGGTGCGCGCGAGTTCCTGGTCAAGCCGGTACACGCCGGCGCCGGCGTGGGTGTCCACCACCATCAGACCGGTGTCTTTCTGGGCCAGGTAATTGAGCAAGGCGACCTGTGTGAGGTGCTTGAGCACGTCGGCGTGGTTGCCGGCGTGGTAGGCGTGGCGGTAACTGAACATGGGGCGATGGTATCCGCAAGCAAGGCGCAGGAACAACAAACGGCCTGGGCCGCGGGGCAGCCAGGCCGTTTTTCAGGGGGTC
>JAUVXK010000187.1 GCA_030603635.1 Burkholderiales bacterium
CATCCTCTACAAGGTGTCGACCCGCCCGGCCGCACGCATCGGCTCGGACGAGTTGTGGGACAAGGCCGAAAAGGCGCTCATGGACAGCCTGCGCCATGCGGGCTGCGAATTCGTGATTTCCGAAGGCGACGGGGCCTTCTATGGCCCGAAGATCGAATACACCCTGCGCGACGCCATTGGCCGCGAATGGCAGTGCGGCACCATACAGGTGGACTTCAACCTGAGCGAGCGCCTCGATGCCGAATACGTGGCCGAAGACGGCAGCCGCCAGCGCCCGGTCATCCTGCACCGCGCCATCGTCGGCAGCATGGATCGTTTCATCGGCATCCTGATCGAACAGCACGCCGGCGCGCTGCCCACGTGGCTGGCCCCGTTGCAGGTGGCGGTGCTCAACATCACCGATGCGCAGGCCGATTACTGTCGCGAAATTGCCAAAACGCTGGAAAATCAAGGCTTTAGGGTGGCATTGGATTTGCGCAACGAAAAAATCACGTATAAAATCCGGGAGTTTTCGCTGCAAAAGCTGCCTTACATCCTCGTCGTGGGCGACAAGGAGAAGGCTGCTGGGTCCGTCGCCGTGCGTGCGCGCGGCAACAAGGACCTTGGCGTGCTGCCCCTTGACGAATTCGTTCAGCGCCTGCGTGGCGATATCCACGCTCGGGTCTGACGCATTGTGTAGGCCGGTCTTTTGCAGGTGTGCTGCCAGTCAGCTTGTTTGAACAAAGGATTTCACCATCGCTACCTCTGCTCCGAATTTCCGCGACCGCCGTCATCGCGAAGAGCGCGCTCATCGTCTCAATCGTGAGATCAATGTTCCTGAAGTCCGTCTGATGGGGCCTGATGGCGAAGCCATTGGCGTCGTCAGCACGCTGGAAGCGTTGCGCATGGCCGGCGATATGGACGTGGATCTGGTCGAAATCGCCGCGATGGCCAAGCCTCCGGTGTGTCGCCTCATCGACTACGGCAAGTTCAAGTACGCGGAGCAGAAGAAGGCGGCGGAAGCCAAAGCCAAGCAGAAGGTCATCGAGGTCAAGGAAATCAAGTTCCGCCCCGGTACCGACGAAGGCGACTACAACATCAAGATGCGCAACATCCGCCGCTTTCTGGAAGACGGCGACAAATGCAAAGTCACGCTGCGATTCCGTGGCCGCGAGATCACCCACCAGGAGTTGGGTCTGGCGCTGCTGAACCGCATTCGTGACGAACTCGGTGACACGATCGTGGTGGAGCAGTTCCCCAAGCTCGAAGGTCGCCAGATGATCATGATGATCGCGCCCGGCCGCAAGAAGGCCGGGGGCGGCAAATCGGCGCCGGAAACGGCGGCGGTCAGCCAGGAAGCCTGAGGCTTGCTGGCAACAGGGCGGTACGGGTCGGTCACCCGCATCGCCCCAAGTGGCTCGGGGCCAACAAGACCGTGATTGGGTTCACGGCGCCTCACGAGCACAAACCATAAGGAGCATGACATGCCCAAAATGAAGACCAAGAGCAGTGCGAAAAAGCGTTTTCGCGTTCGTCCCGGTGGCACCGTCAAGCGCGGTCAAGCCTTCAAGCGTCACATCCTGACCAAGAAGACCACCAAGAACAAGCGCCACCTGCGCGGTGCGGTGAATGTCCATGAGACCAACATGGGTCACATGGCGCAGATGCTGCCCTTTGCCGGCCTGTAATTCAAGACGAACAAGGAGTAAGCTATGCCTCGCGTCAAACGTGGTGTCACCGCACGTGCCCGTCACAAAAAAGTTCTGAAGCTGGCCAAGGGTTTCCGTGGCCGCCGTGGCAACGTCTTCCGCATCGCCAAGCAGGCGGTGATGAAGGCCGGTCAGTACGCCTACCGTGACCGCCGTACCAAGAAGCGCGTGTTCCGTCAGCTGTGGATCGCGCGTATCAACGCCGGCGTGCGTGAACTGGGCCTGACCTACAGCCAGTTCGCCAATGGCCTGAAGAAGGCCGCCATCGAGATCGACCGCAAGATGCTGGCCGATCTGGCCGTGAACGACAAGGCCGCCTTTGGCAGCATCGTCGAGCAGGTCAAGGCCAAGCTGGCAGCTTGATGGACGACGGGTTTTTCTGAGCGAAAATACCCGACTTGAGGGGCCAGCGCTGTACGGCACTGGCCCTTTTTCATTTCCCCCTGTGGACCGTTGAGATGAACGACCTCGATGCCCTGGTGCAGTCTGCGCGCGAGCTGTTTGCGCAGGCCACCACCCCCGCCGACCTGGAAAACGCCAAGGCCCAGTACCTGGGCAAGAGCGGTCGCATGACCGAGCTGATGAAGGGCATGGCAGCCCTCAGTGTGGAAGAGAAGAAAACCCGGGGTGCGGCGATCAACGTGGCCAAGCAGGCGATCGAGGCGGCCCTGAACGAGCGTCGCCACGCTCTGGCCGAGGCCGAACTGCAGCGCCAGCTCCACGCCGAAGCGCTCGACGTGACCCTGCCCGGTCGCCAGCGCGGCACCGGCGGCTTGCACCCGGTGAGCCTGACGATGGAGCGCATCGAGGCGATCTTCGGCTCCATGGGCTTTGAGGTGGCCGACGGTCCCGAGATCGAATCTGACTGGTTCAACTTCACCGCATTGAACACGCCCGAGGACCACCCGGCGCGTTCCATGCACGACACCTTCTACGTGGAAGGCGGCTCCGACAAGGCGCCCAACCTGCTGCGTACGCACACCAGTCCCATGCAGATCCGCCACGCAGTGCAGCACGTCAAGCGCCACAAGGCGCTGGCTGGTGCGCCGGCAGACGGGCTCTTCAGTGGCGACATGCCTGAGATCCGCGTCATCGCGCCGGGCCGCACCTACCGGGTGGACAGCGACGCCACCCACTCGCCCATGTTCCACCAGTGCGAAGGCCTGTGGATCGGCGAGAACGTGAGCTTCAAGGACCTGAAGTTCGTGTTCACCGATTTCTGCCGCACCTTCTTCGAGTCGGATGACTTGGTGCTGCGTTTCCGCCCCAGCTTCTTCCCCTTCACCGAGCCCAGCGCCGAGATCGACATCCAGTTCCAGACCGGACCCCTGGCGGGCCGTTGGCTGGAGGTGGCGGGCAGCGGCCAGGTGCACCCGAACGTGGTGCGCAACATGGGGCTGGACCCCGAAAAATACATCGGCTTTGCCTTCGGTATGGGCCCTGACCGCCTGACCATGCTGCGCTATGGCGTCAACGACCTGCGCCTGTTCTTCGACGGCGACATCCGCTTCCTGAGCCAGTTCCGCTGATCCGCCAACGCATTCCGAGAGTCTGAAACATGCAATTCCCCGAGTCCTGGCTGCGTGCATTCTGCAACCCGCCCCTGACCAGCCAGCAACTGGCCGACACCCTGACCATGGCCGGTCTGGAGGTGGAGGAGTGCGTGCCCGTGGCGCCGCC
>JAUVXK010000053.1 GCA_030603635.1 Burkholderiales bacterium
GGCGATCACCACCCGCCAGCCGGCGTGGTTGAGACGGGCCACGGCCTCGATGGCACCCGGCAACGGCTTCCAATCGTCGGGACCACGCAGAAAATCCTCCGGCTCCTCGTTGAGGGTGCCGTCGCGGTCCAGGACGACGAGTCGGAGGTCGCGGCCGTAAGGCATGTCGTCAGGCCGCCAGGCGCGACAGATCGGCCACGCGGTTCATGGCCTGGTGCAGCGTGGCCAGCAAGCCCAGGCGGTTGGCCTTGAGGGCCGGGTCGTCGGCATTGACCATGACCTGATCGAAGAAAGCGTCGACCGGCGTCTTCAGCACGGCCAGCGCCTGCAGGCTGGCGGTGTAGTCGCCGGCGGCCCAGGCCGCGTCGGCCTTGGGCGCGGCCTGGGCCAGCGCGGCGTGCAGCGCGGCTTCTGCGGCCTCACGCAGCAGCTCGGGCTTCACCACGGGCTGCACGTCGCCTTCGGCCTTTTTCAGGATGTTGCCCACACGCTTGTTGGCCGCGGCCAGGGCCGGGGCCTCGGGCAGCGCAGCAAAGGTGCGCACGGCCGCCAGGCGGCGCACCACCTCGCCCAGGCGCTGCGGGCGCTGGGCCAGCACGGCATCCACTTCCTGGGCGCTGTAGCCCTGCTCGCGCAGGCTGCCACTCAGGCGGTCGTAGATGAAGTCGCTGAGCGCGGCAGACGGGTCGGTGATCTTGTCGCCAAACACGGGCACGGCCAGCGCCAGCAGGGCTTTCAGATCCAGCGGCAGGTCCTTCTCGATCAGCATGCGCACCACACCCAGGGCATGGCGGCGCAGGGCGAAGGGGTCCTTGTCGCCGCTGGGCAGGTTGCCGATGCCGAACATGCCCACCAGCGTTTCCAGCTTGTCGGCCAGCGCCACGCACACGCCCACGGCGTTGCGCGGCAGTTCGTCACCTGCAAAGCGCGGCTTGTAGTGGTCCTCGATCGCTTCGGCAATGTCGCTGCCCAGACCATCGTGGCGGGCGTAATAGCCGCCCATGATGCCCTGCAGCTCGGGGAACTCGCCCACCATGTCGGTCAGCAGGTCGGCCTTGGCCAGCAAGGCAGCCTGGTCGGCCTGGCGCGCCAGCGCATCGCCGCCGAGTTGCTGCGCAATGCCGCGCGCAATGGCACTCACGCGCTCCACGCGCTCGCCCTGCGAACCCAGCTTGTTGTGGTACACCACCTTGGCCAGCCCCAGCACGCGCGACTCCAGCGGGCGCTTGCGGTCCTGGTCGAAGAAGAACTTGGCGTCGGCCAGGCGCGGGCGCACCACGCGCTCGTTGCCGCCGGTCACGGCGCTGGCGTCAGCCGGGCTGATGTTGCTGACCACCAGGAACTGGTTGGTCAGCTTGCCTTGCGCGTCCAGCAGGGGGAAGTACTTCTGGTTGGCCTTCATCGTCAGAATCAGGCACTCCTGCGGCACTTCCAGGAATTCGGGCTCGAACTGGCACACCAGCACGTTGGGGCGCTCCACCAGCGCGGTCACCTCTTGAACAAGGGCATTTTCGAGAAGTATTTTTTCAATCTCGACCGCCGTTAAATCTTGCATCGGTCGGCCATCAGAAAACGTAGGCTCAACCTCAAGATAACACCTCAACCCCCTAGCTTTCGCTATCAGTTGACGAATGATTTCCTTGCTGCGCTCTTCATAACTGGCGATCACTGCGCCGTCGTCACGCAACGTCTGCGCGTAGGCGTCAGCATGGGCCATCACCACGGGCGACTTGGCCGCCTCGAAGCGGTGGCCCTGTGTGGCGTTGCCCGCCGTCAGGCCCAGCGCCTTCACCGGCACCACAGTGTCACCGTGCAGCGCCACCAGACCGTGCGCGGGACGCACGAAGTTCACGCTGCTCCAGCCGGGCAGCTCGCAGTCGGTCTCCAGCTGGTAGGTCATCACCTTGGGGATGGGCAACAGGCGGATGGTTTCGTCCAGCGCCTTCTGCAGGCCCACGTCCAGCGTGGCGCCCGTCACCAGGCTGTCGTAGAACAGGGCTTCAGCTTTGCCCTCGCCCTGGCGCTTCAATGTCGCCACGGCGGCGGCCGGGTCGGACACGTCGGCTCCCAGCGACGCCAGCTTCTTGAGCAGCGCGGGCGTGGCCAATCCATCAACGGTCAGGCCCACCGACACGGGCATGAGCTTTTGCTGCACGGCCTGGTCTTCGGCCTTGGCCGACACGTTCGTCACGTGCGCGGCCAGGCGGCGCGGCGAGGCATAGGCCTTTACCTCGGCGTCCGCGCCCGCCAGGCCCATGGCCTTGAGCTGATCGAACAGCACACCGGCAAACGCGTCGCCCAGCTTCTTCAGGGCCTTGGGGGGCAGTTCCTCGACAAAGAGTTCCACCAGCAGGTTTTTCGTGGTCATGTCGTGCTTTCCTCAGGCGGCTTTCTTGTCGGTCTGTGCCACGATCTGTTCGACCCATTCGCGCGGTGCCATGGGGAAACCCAGGCGCTCGCGGCTCTCGTAATACGCCTGTGCCACGCTGCGCGCCAGGTTGCGGATGCGGCCGATGTAGGCAGCACGCTCGGTCACGCTGATGGCGCCACGCGCGTCCAGCAGGTTGAAGGTATGCGCGGCCTTGAGCACCTGTTCGTAGGCAGGCAGGGCCAGCTTGTGTTCCATCAGGTGCTTGGCGTTGCCTTCGTGTGCGGTGAAGGCGGTGAACAGAAAGTCGGCGTTGCTGTGCTCGAAGTTGTAGGTGGACTGCTCCACCTCGTTCTGGTGGTACACGTCGCCATAGCTCAGCGTGTCGGTCCACTTCAGGTTGTAGACGTTGTCCACGCCCTGCAGGTACATGGCCAGACGCTCCAGGCCGTAGGTGATCTCACCCGTGATGGGCTTGCAGTCGATGCCGCCCACCTGCTGGAAATAGGTGAACTGCGTCACCTCCATGCCGTTGAGCCAGACCTCCCAGCCCAGGCCCCAGGCGCCCAGCGTGGGGTTCTCCCAGTCGTCTTCCACAAAGCGGATGTCATTCTTCTTCAGGTCGAAGCCCAGCGCCTCCAGGCTGCCCAGGTACAGCTCCAGGATGTTGCTGGGCGCGGGCTTGAGCACCACCTGGTACTGGTAGTAGTGCTGCAGGCGGTTGGGGTTCTCGCCGTAGCGGCCGTCCTTGGGGCGGCGGCTGGGCTGCACGTAGGCGGCCTTCCAGGGCTCGGGGCCAATGGCGCGCAGGAAGGTGGCGGTGTGGCTGGTGCCCGCACCCACTTCCATGTCGTAGGGCTGCAGGAGGGCACAGCCCTGGGCGTCCCAGTAGGCCTGGAGCTTGAGAATGATTTGTTGAAAGGTCAGCATGGGATAGAGATCCGTCAGGCGCAACCCTTCATTTTAGTCGGCGAGGCAGGACTGCCCTGCCGGCAGGCTCATCGGCGCCGCCGCATGTTCACGAGCAGCACGGCCAGCGCCAGACCGACCAGTGGCCACAGCCCCCAGCGCCCGGCCCACCAGGCGTAAGGCGTGATCCCGTCACGCCCCTCCACCGTCGCGTCCAGACGGTCACGGGTCAGACGCGGCAATTCGGCCTGCACCCGCCCCAGGTGGTCGATGACGGCGGTGGCGCCGGTGTTGGTGGCGCGCAGCATGGGACGCTGCAGCTCCAGCGCCCGCAGGCGCGAAATGTGCCGGTGCTGGTCGATGGCCACCGTGTCACCGAACCAGGCGATATTGCTCACGTTCACCAACACGGTGGGGGCCAGGCGGCCATCCCGGAACGACACCGCCAGTTCCTCGCCGAACAGGTCTTCGTAGCAGACGTTGGGTGCCATGCGCTGCCCGGCCCAGTCGAACGTCGGCTGCCCGAGCGAGCCGCGACTGAAATCCCCCAGGGGGATGTCCATCAGCTCGGTGAACCAGCGGAACAGAGGCGGGATGAACTCCCCGAAGGGCACCAGGTGGTGCTTGTCGTAGCGGTACATGTCCAGCGTCGGCGACCAGCCCGCCACCGAATTGGTATAACCGTCGGTCCAGTTGCCCAGCGGCAGCCCCAGGAGCACGGCCGAGCGGCTGTCGGCCACGCGCTCCAGCCACCGTTCCCACCAGGCGGGGTCCATGTCCTGCGGCAGCAGGGGGATCGCCGTTTCGGGCGCGACAACCAGCCCCCCGCCCTGCACATCCAGGGCTTTGAGCGCCTGCGCCACCTGTTCCTCGTACCATTGCAGGGCCAGCGGCACACCAACGCCGGGTTGAAACTTCTCATCCTGGGGGATGTTGCCTTGCAGGAGCACCACGGGCAGAGAGCCGGTGCCGACGGTCCAGCTCGGCAAGCGCTCGGCCAGCCTCACCCCGGCGGCGGGCCACCACAACACCGGCAGCAGCACCAGCACGACCAGCCGACCTGCCCAGCGCGGCAGCCCCCTGCCTGCAGGCACGCCAGCGGCAGAAGCGCCATGACGCCGCCACAGCCACGCCACCAGCCCCCCTGCCAGCCCGGCACTCAACGCGCCCATGCCGTACACGCCCACCCAGGGCGCCCAGGCCGCATAGGCGTCCACCAGGGCATAGCCAGCCGCACCCCAGGGGAATCCGGTCAGCCACGTGCCACGGGCCCACTCTGCCAACACCCACCCTGCGGCAAACACGAGGCCAAAACCCCAGGGGCCTCGGGACCGCCATGACCACACCAGAGCGCCCATGAGTGCTGTGTACACCCCCAAAAAGGCCGCCAGCGCCACCACAGCCAGCGCGGCCAGCGCGGGCTGGAGCCCACCGTACACATGCATGGAAATGAACAGCCACCAGAATGTGGCTGACAAGCAGGCGGTGGCAAACCACCAGGCCCGCCAGAAGGCGGTCAACCGGTCAGGGGCGAAGCGCACACCGGCTGCCAGCACACACAAAGCCAGCCACTGCAGCCAGGGCAGAGGCTCCCCCGACCAGTCCACACCCAGGGCCCCGCGAAACGGCCAGGCCAGCGCAGCGGCATGCGCCGCCCCCGCCGCGCCCAGGGCGAGCCCCCAGCGCAGCGGCATCACGCGCTGTCGGCCACCCGCGTGACCTTGAACCACGTCACGGCACCGCCCTTGGTGTGCTGCACCATGAAGCACAGCCCCCCCACTTCGTGGCGCTCGCCCCGCTTGGGCACATGGCCCATCTCGTGGGAGACCAGCCCGCCGATCGTGTCGAGTTCGTCGTTGGGCAACTGGGTCTCGAACCACTCGTTCACCCGCTCGATCGGCGTGTCGCCGCTGACACGCCAGGAGCCGTCGGCCAGGGTGAAGATGTCGCCCTCGTCCTCGGCCTCGTCGAACTCGTCCTCGATCTCGCCCACGATCTCTTCCAGCACGTCCTCGATGGTAATGAGCCCGGCCACCCGACCAAACTCATCGATCACGATGGCCAGGTGGTTGCGGTTGCCACGAAACTCGCGCAGCAGGTCGTTCAGGCCCTTGCTTTCGGGCACGAACACGGCAGGCCGCAGCAAGGCGCGCAGGTTGAGTTCGGGGGCCCGCTGCAGCTTGAGCAGGTCCTTGGCCATCAGGATGCCGATGATGTTTTCCCGTTCGCCCTCATACACCGGAAAGCGGGAGTGTGCGGTCTCGATGACGGTGTTCAGGATGTCCTGGAACGGCGCGTGGATGTCGATCGCATCCATGCGGGGCGCGGCCACCATCACGTCGCCGGCAGTCATGTCTGCGATGCGGATCACCCCTTCCAGCATGACGCGGGACTCGGCATTGATGATGTCGTTGTCCTCGGCGTCGGCCAGGGTCTCGATCAGCTCGTCCTTGGAGTCGGGCCCGGGATGGATGAATTCGGCCAGTTTCTGAAGGAAACCGCGCTTGTCTTCGTGCCGCACCGGACGGTGCGGCGACGGACTGGGATAGGGTTCGGCCACTGACGGTAGGCGTAGTTGCGATGGCCCTAGGATACAACAGGCGCGTGACAGGTCACAACCGCGCCGGGGGATCCCCCCCTCGCACGCTCAGGCCACCGGGCGACGGCGGCGCGCAAGTCGGACTCCCCAGCCGGAAAGCCTGCGCCACCAGTGGCGCAGTCGCTGACTGCCGAGCTTCACCCAGTACTGCGAGCGGGCCACCTGCTCCTCCAGCAACTCGGTCACGCTCGACTCGAAGTCCGCCGGCGGGAGTTCCAGGTGGGCCTGGCTCTCCGGGCCGTCGCGCACGACCGTGGCGCCTCCTTTGCGGGCTATGGACAGCATGGCTGCATTCTCACTGAGGGCATGGATGACGATGACGGTCACCCCATGGTTACGCGCATGACGCACCGCGCGGGCAAAGAGCTGTTCGCCATAGCCTCGCCCACGGGCGTGGCGCGACACACTGACCCCGAATTCCGCGCTGTGCCGCCCTTGCCCCTCGACCATGTAGGCCAGATGGGCCATGGCGATCAGTTGCAATCGCCAATTGAAGATGCCAAACACCTCGTCGCAGTCAAAACGCAGCCGCTGCACGTAGCGGCGGATGTGCTCATCGGTGGCGGCATAACCGAAACGCAGGTAACGGTCGTGTTCGCCAAGCGCCAGAAGATGCTTCAGAATCGCCGGCCGATGCTCCGCCCCCAGGGTGCGAATGGGCGCCCTGACGGATGGCGAGGGGTGGCGGTATCGGTCCATGGGCGGAATATAAGGGTTTTCCCTGAAAAAAGAAGGCGCTTGTCAGGAAAACACGACGAACGGCAGGGGTTTGACGCTGCCCGGAGGCGATCGACGATCCGCCTGCTCCCAGCGCTGCCGGATCGCATCCTGCAGCCCCGGTGCCTCGATCAGCCCGAGGTGTCCAACGCCCTGCAGCCGGCGGCACCGGGCCCCTGGCAGTTCGCCAACACCCGGGGGGAACACCACGTTGTCGCAGTCCGACGACCAGCACTCAATCACCGCCCGTTCGTCAGGCGGCTCGTCCTCGGCCAATGCACGCAACCAATCGCTGTCGAGACGCATCTGCCGGCCATTGGGCATGTGGCTGAACCGTGCCAGCCAGGTGCCCTGGTGCGGAGTACCCAGCGTGATCACTCCCTGCACCCGATCGCCGAGTGCCGGGGGGGCATGGCCCGATCGCCGGCAGGCCAGCCGCCACACACGCCACCAGGCACGGACCGCGAGCCCACCCATGCTGTGACACACGAGAACAGGGGGGCGACCGGTGACGCGGGTCATGGTCTGAACCGCCGCCTCGATCGCTGAGGCATAGTCGTCGATGCTCCCAAATACGGGGGCGAGCGTCACGGCCATGCAGGGCCTCCCTTCGGCCCGGCAGTATCGCAACCAATCCGTCCACACGGCGCGGTTGCACAGATAGCCATGGACCAGCACCAACCCTGCGCGCCCTTCGGCCCCGGTATCCAGACGGTCGGGCCACGCCTCGGAGCGGAACGGCTGCCACCAGGCGAACACTTTCAAGGCCAGCCATCCCTCGCGCCACCAGGCCTGCAGCCACCCGCTGACCGGCGTTCGGGGGAAACCCGCAACGACCGGCATCCTCCCGATCCAGGCCGACAACAGGAAATGCAGGACCTGGGCCAGTGCCATGCCGCCCAGCATGGCGACGATGCCCGCCGCCGCCCAGGCCGGTCGATCCCACCACGCCCACACCCAGCCCGCCATCAGCAGCAGGGAGGCCCCCACGCCGAGGCGCTGCAACCACGCCATTGTCATGCCACGACTCCAAGTGTGCCCCGCGCGACAGTTTCTAGGGGCTTGCCCTGAGACGGCCATCGCGGCCCCAAGCCACAATCCTGCCACGCCCATGCCCAACCTGCATAACAACCACTCATCCATGGACAGAATCTGGCTCAAGAGCTATCCCCCTGGGGTGCCCGCCGAGGTGGACCCCGCCCAATACCGCTCGCTCAACGAACTGTTCGAGGCCTCGTTCCGGCAAAACGCCCGGGAACCCGTCACGGTCTGCATGAACGAGTGGATGACCTACGGCGAGCTCGACCGGCTGAGTCAGGCCCTTGGGGCGTATCTCCAGTCACTGGGCCTGCCCACGGGGTCACGGGTGGCGATCATGCTGCCCAACCTGCCTCAGTTCCCGATCACCATGGCCGCGGTACTACGGGCAGGCTACACCTGCGTCAACGTCAACCCGCTGTACACGGCGCGTGAACTGGAACACCAGCTCAAGGATTCGGGTGCGGAGGCCATCGTCATCCTCGAAAACTTCGCCCACACCCTGGAAGAAGTCATCGACCGGACGCAGGTGAAACACGTGGTGGTCGCGAGCATGGGCGACCTGCTGGGGTTCTGGTACGGCCACTGGATCACCTTCGCGGTGCGGCATCTGGCCAAAATGGTCCCCAGCTACAAGCTTCCCCTGGAAGGCCGCACGGTGGTCCCCTTCAAGAAGGCGCTGGGCAGGGGACAGGCGACCAGCCTGAAACCGGCCGACGTCAACCACGACTCCATCGCCTTCCTGCAATACACGGGGGGCACCACTGGCCTGTCCAAGGGCGCGATCCTGACCCATGGCAACGTGATCGCGGCGACCCTGCAGGCCGAGGCCTGGTTCACACCGGCACTGGGCAAACTGGGCGACGTGCGCCACGCCAATCACATCATGGCGCTGCCGCTGTACCACATCTTCGCCCTCACGCTCATGCTGCTGGTGATCCGCCACGGGGCCCATGCCACGCTCATCCCCAACCCGCGCGACATCCCCAAATTCGTCGAAACCCTCAAAAGCCGGCCCTTTCACTCCCTGCCTGCCGTCAACACCCTGTTCAACGGCCTGCTGAACAACGCGCGCTTCCGCCAGCTTGACTTCTCCCACCTGGTGCTTTCACAGGCCGGCGGCATGGCCGCCTCCGAAGGCACGGCCAAGCAATGGCAGGCGGTCACCAAGTGCGCCATGATTGAGGGCTGGGGCATGAGCGAAACCTGCGCCATCGGCACCAACAACCCGGTCACCAACACCGAGTTCACCGGCACCATCGGCCTGCCGCTGCCGGGTATCGACATCGCCATCAAGGATGACGACGGCCTGAGCCTGCCCGTGGGCAGCACCGGCGAGATCTGCATCAAGGGGCCGAACGTGATGCCGGGCTACTACAACAAGCCCGAAGAGAACGCCATGACCTTCACTGCCGACGGCTACATGCGCACAGGCGACATCGGCATCATGGACGAGCGGGGCTACATCCGCATCGTGGATCGCAAGAAGGACATGATCATCGTCTCGGGCTTCAACGTATTCCCGACCGAACTCGACAACGTGATCTCGATGTGTCCGGGCGTGCTCGAATGCGCCACCGTGGGCGTACCCGATGAGCATTCCGGCGAGGCCATCAAGGTGTATGTGGTGCGCAGCGACCCCACCCTCACCGAGGACGCCGTACTGCGCTACTGCCACGACAACCTGACCGGCTACAAGCGGCCCAAGTACATTGAGTTCCGCGACGAGCTGCCCAAGAGCAACGTGGGCAAGATCCTGCGCCGGGAGCTGCGGCAGAAGTGACCTCCGCCGTCACGGTCCACCTCCATCCCCCCTATACTAGGAGCGCTACCCCAACCGCCCCACCGCCCCACATGCTTGCTCTGGACCTGCGGACCATCGTCTTCCTGACCGGAGCAATCGGCGCATTGATGTCGGTGGTGCTGTTCTTCATGCACCGCAGCTATGGGCATGCGATGCGCGGTCTCCTGGAGTGGGCCTGGGGGCCTCTGGTGATCTTCGTCTCCACCCTGTTGCTGGGCCTGCGTGGCATCGGTCCAGACTGGGCCTCTGTGGTACTGGCCAACCTCGTGCTGCTCAGCGGAGGGCTGCTGCTCTATGCCGGGACCCGCCACTTCTACGGCGAGCGGCTGCCTCAGTGGACCTGGGCCGCATTCGCACTGACTGCCCTGGCCCTGTACTGGTGGGGCGTCGTGGACCCCCACTACAACGCCCGACTGCTGCTGGTCAGCGCCTTCATGGCGGCCTTGCAGGGCCACCACTTCTGCACCGTCTGGCGACATGACCGCGAGACCTTCGCGGCGCGGTTCATGCTGGTCGTGCTGGCGTGCATGGTCGTGCTGATGCTGGGGCGCTCCCTGTCGGTGCCCTTTCTGCCGGCCGGCGCGGACCTCTTCGCCCCCTCGCCGCTGCAGAGCCTCTACATCGGAGGCTATGCCTTTTCGCTGATGGCGATGACCGTCGGCTGCGTCCTGCTGATGTCCGAGCGGCTGCGCCAGCAACTCCAACATCTCATCAGCCACGACACGCTGACGGGCGCCCTCAGTCGTCACGCCCTGTTTCAGCGCGGCCGGGAAGAGGTCGAGCGCTCGCGACGCACGCAACGCCCGGTTTCCGTGCTGATGCTCGACCTGGACCACTTCAAGCTGGTGAACGACCAGCATGGCCACATGGTCGGTGACCAGGTGTTGCGCGATTTCGCCTTGCGCGTGCGCGACGAGCTGCGCAAGATCGATGTGCTGGGGCGCTTTGGGGGTGAGGAATTCATGGTCGTGCTGCCCGAAACCGACAGCATCCAGGCCCGGCAGGTGGCCGAACGCATCCGGGCCAGCCGCTCGTCCCAGCCCGGCCTGCCGCAATGCAGCGTGAGCATCGGCGTCGCCACGCTGTCAGAGAGCCAGTCCAGCCAGCCCACCCAGACGATGCTGGATCGCCTCATCGCCGACGCCGACCGGGCCCTTTACCACGCCAAGGCCTCTGGCCGCGATCGGGTGGCCGTCGCCGCGCCGCTTCCCGCATGACGCCCCCCTCCTCGCCCCTCCTGCCCCCCGGCATCCAGGTATGGGAACGGGGCTGGCTGTCGGCGAACAACATCCTGATCGACGGGCCGGACGGTGCCACGCTGATCGATTCGGGCTACTGCACCCACGCCGAGCAGACGCAGGCCCTCGTCACCGCCGCCCTGGGCAAGCGCCCGCTGTCGCGCCTGCTCAACACCCACCTGCACAGCGACCATTGCGGGGGCAACGCGGCCCTGCAAGCCCGCTTCCCGGCCATGACCACCTGGATCCCGCCCGGTCACGCCGACGCCGTGGCCCGTTGGGACACACAGGTGCTCACCTACCACGCCACCGGCCAGAGTTGCCCGCGCTTCCGGCTCGACGGCGTACTCGTGCCAGGCGAGACGTTGCGTCTCGGCGGAGCCGACTGGCAGATCCACGCCGCGCCGGGGCACGATCCCCACGCGGTCCTGCTGTTCCAGCCCGACAACGGTGTGCTCGTCTCGGGCGACGCGCTGTGGGAAAACGGCTTTGGCGTGGTGTTTCCGGAACTGGACGGTGACTCGGCCTTTGCCGAGGTCGGCGCCACCCTGGACCTGATCGAAGCCCTGAACCCCCGGGTGGTCATTCCCGGACACGGCCGACCCTTCGGGGGGACAGCCGCCGTCACCGCCGCCATCGGCCGCGCGCGCAGCCGGTTGCGTCAATTCCTGGACGCGCCCGACAAGCACCTGCGCTACGCTTGGAAGGTGTTGCTCAAGTTCAAGCTGCTCGAATGGCAACGCGCGCCCCGCGAGACCTTCATGGCCTGGGCCATGCAGACACCCTACCTGGTGCAGCAGCACGAGCGCCACGGCGAAGGGGACATCGCCCAGTGGCTGGACCGGCTGCTGGAGGAACTGGCGGCCTCGGGAGCGGCCCGCCTGGAGCCGGGCTGGGTCATCGACGCCTGAAGCGTCAGACCCCCAGCATCAACTGCAGGTTCTGTACCGCCGCTCCACTGGCGCCCTTGCCCAGGTTGTCGAGCCGCGCCACCAGCACCGCGTGGCGGTGCGCCTCGTTGCCGAACACGCGCAACTCCAGCCGGTTGGTGTCGGCCAGCGCAACGGCATCGAGCTTGCCGTCGTCGGTGGGAGGCTCCACGGTTACGTAGTGGCTGCCGGCGTAATGCGCAGCCAGGGCCTCGTGAAGGTCGGACGCCTTCACGTGGCCCGGCAGGGCATCCAGATGCAGCGGCAACTGCACCAGCATGCCCTGCGGGAAGTTGCCCACCGACGGGATGAACAGCGGCCGTCGGGCCAGACCGGTGCAGGCCATGATCTCGGGAATGTGCTTGTGGCTCAGGCCCAGGGCGTAGAGTTCGAACGGCGCCGCAGTGCCGGCTTCGTAGGCCTCGATCATGGTGCGGCCACCGCCGGTGTAGCCGCTCACGCTGGGCAGGCTGAGCGGGAAGTCCTTCGGAATAAGGCCGGCATCGACCAGCGGGCGGATCAGGGCGATGGCCCCGGTGGCGTAGCAGCCCGGATTGGCCACGCGCTCGGCTTTGCGCACGGCCTCGGCCTGCCCGGCACAGAGCTCGGGGAACCCATACACCCAGCCCGGTGCCACGCGGTGCGCGGTGGACGCGTCGATGATGCGCGGCGCCTTGCCACCCTCGGCCTTCAAGCCATCGACCATGGCGACCGAATCACGGGCCGCGTCGTCGTGCAGGCACAGGATGACCAGATCGGCCTGCGCCATCAGCTCGCGCTTGGCGGCCGGGTCCTTGCGGCGAGCCGGGTCGATACTGATCACCTGCACCGCGGGCATCGCAGCGAGCCGCTCGCGAATCTGCAGACCGGTGGTGCCGGCCTCGCCATCAATGAAAACCTGGGGCATGGGACATTCTCCTTGGGGTATCGGCCGGGTGCTGCCTCCTGTCATGCAGGCGGGGCGCTGTCAGCCAGGCACAAGGTTTTGTGCATGGCAGCATGATACAGTTCGGGCTTCGTGTGTCCTTTGGCCTGTTGCACCGTAATCGTGGCCGTACATGCCCACGCTACCTTGCCCTCAGGGCGGACGTGTTGTGTTTGACTCTTTCAGAGAGCGATTTTCATGAAGATTCACGAGTACCAAGGCAAGGAAATCTTGCGTCAGTTCGGCGTGCCCGTTCCCCGTGGCATTCCCGCGTTCACGGTGCAAGAGGCTGTTGAGGCCGCACAAAAGCTCGGTGGCCCCGTGTGGGTCGTCAAGGCGCAGATCCACGCCGGTGGTCGCGGCAAGGGCGGCGGCGTGAAGGTGGCCAAGTCGATCGACGACGTCAAGGCCCGCGCCTCCGACATCCTGGGCATGCAACTGGTCACGCACCAGACCGGCCCCGAAGGCCAGAAGGTCCGTCGCCTCTACATCGAAGACGGTGCCGACATCCAGAAGGAATACTACCTGTCCGTGGTGACCGACCGTGGCACCCAGAAGGTGGCCTTCATCGCATCCAGCGAAGGCGGCATGGACATCGAGGAAGTGGCCCACAGCACCCCCGAGAAGATCGTCAAGGTGTTCGTGGACCCGCTGACCGGCCTGACCGAAGCCCAGGCCAAGGAACTCGCCGCCGGCATCCAGATGCCCGCCGACTCCGTCGCCCAGTTCACCGACGTGTGCCAGAAGCTCTACAAGTGCTACATGGACACCGACGCCTCCCTGGTCGAGATCAACCCCCTGAACCGCGACAGCAAGGGCAACATCATCGCCCTGGACGCCAAGTTCAACTTCGACGCCAACGCCCTGTTCCGCCACCCCGAAATCGTGGCCCTGCGTGACCTGGACGAAGAAGACCCCGCCGAGATCGAAGCCTCCAAGTTCGACCTGGCCTACATCAGCCTGGACGGCAACATCGGCTGCCTGGTGAACGGCGCCGGCCTGGCCATGGCCACCATGGACACCATCAAGTTGTTCGGCGCCGAGCCGGCCAACTTCCTCGACGTGGGCGGCGGCGCCACCCCCGAGAAGGTGACCGAGGCCTTCAAGATCATGCTGAAGAACCCGAAGGTCAAGGCCATCCTGGTCAACATCTTCGGCGGCATCATGCGTTGCGACACCATCGCCACCGGCGTCATCACCGCCTGCAAGGCCGTGAACCTGAACGTGC
Organism: Burkholderiales bacterium; assembly: GCA_030603635.1. Taxonomy (GTDB): domain Bacteria; phylum Pseudomonadota; class Gammaproteobacteria; order Burkholderiales; family Burkholderiaceae_C; genus Tepidicella. The sequence goes on from JAUVXK010000053.1 coordinate 13,756, forward strand.
CGCTGGTGGTGCGCATGAAGGGCACCAACGAAGAGCTGGGCAAGAAGATGCTGGCCGAATCCGGCCTGCCCATCATCAGCGCCGACACCATGGCTGAAGCCGCCCAGAAGGTGGCGGCCGCCGTCAACGCCTAAGCCCAGGAAAGCGAGAACACGTCATGTCGATCTACATCAACAAAGACACCAAGGTCATCACCCAGGGCATCACCGGCAAGACCGGCCAGTTCCACACCGAGAAGTGCCAGGAATACGCCAACGGCAAGAACTGCTTCGTGGCGGGTGTGAACCCCAAGAAGGCCGGCGAGAAGATTTTTGACATTCCCATCTACGCCAGCGTCAAGGAAGCCGCCGCCGAAACCGGCGCCACCGTCTCGGTGATCTACGTGCCGCCCGCCGGCGCCGCTGCAGCCATCTGGGAAGCGGTGGAAGCCGACCTGGACCTGGCCATCTGCATCACCGAAGGCATTCCCATCCGCGACATGCTGGAAGTGCGCAACAAGATGAAGGCCAAGGAAGCCGCAGGTGGCAAGCGCACCCTGCTGCTCGGCCCCAACTGCCCCGGCCTGATCACGCCCGACGAGATCAAGATCGGCATCATGCCCGGCCATATCCACAAGAAGGGCCGCGTGGGCGTGGTGTCGCGCTCCGGCACACTGACCTACGAAGCCGTGGCACAGCTCACCGAGCTGGGCATCGGCCAGTCGTCCGCCGTCGGCATCGGTGGTGACCCGATCAACGGCCTCAAGCACATCGACGTGATGAAGGCCTTCAACGACGATCCGGACACCGACGCGGTGATCATGATCGGCGAGATCGGCGGCCCCGACGAGGCCGAGGCCGCGCTGTGGTGCAAGGCGAACATGAAGAAGCCGATCGTCGGCTTCATCGCTGGCGTGACTGCCCCTCCGGGCAAACGCATGGGCCACGCTGGCGCTCTGATCAGCGGTGGCGCCGACACGGCCGACGCCAAGCTGGCCATCATGGAAGAGTGCGGTTTCAAGGTGACCCGCAACCCGTCGGAGATGGGTCGTCTGCTCAAGGGCCTGCTCTGAGCCGGCGCGGGGACACCCAGCCCCCGTTCCATCGTTCCCCGAGGCCCGCCTGAGCGGGCCTTTTTCATGCCGGGTGGCGACGTCGATTGGCGCTCGCCGGCGGCATGGTTATGATTGGACAGCATCTGTTGAGCACAGCCCCCATGAGCACGCCGGCAACCCCTCATTCCCGCATCCTGCGCCTCCCCTGGTGGCTGGGTTGGGCATTGGCATGGTGCCTGGCCGGTCAGGCGCATGCGGACACCGTGGCCATCCCGCCGAAAGCGACCTTCACGCCTGTACCGGCGACCGCCCAGCATGTGACCCTGCTGCGCGCCGGCGGGCTCGTGATCTACATGCGCCATGGGGCCACGGACGCCCGCTACCCCGACCTCATCCCGGTGCAGCTGAACGACTGCGGCAGCCAGCGTCCCCTGACGGATGCCGGCCGTCTGCAGCTCGATCAGGTCGGCCGGCAATTCGCCCGCCTGGGCGTGCCCTACGAGCGGGTGATCAGCAGCCCGTTCTGTCGAGCCGTGGAAAGCGCCAGACGGGTGTTTCAGCGTCCGGTGGATGTGGATGCCGCGCTGCGCTACACCGCCGCCATGCCGGAGGCGGAAAAGGCACCGGCCGTCGAACGCACCCGGCATTGGCTGTCGTTGCCCGTGGAACCCGCCTCGACGAACCGGGTCATCGTCGCCCACGGACCGAACATCGCCGAACTCATGGACTACCTGCCGGGCGAGGGCGCCATGATCCTGTTCCGGCCGCTGGGGCCGGAGCGCGGCTTCGAATACCTGGCCACCATCACGCCGGACCACTGGCCGACCCTCTTGCGGATGCTGGGGATGCCGTGAAAGCCGGTCGGAGCCTGTTGCTGATGCTCATGCTGCCGGCCACCCTGGTGGTGATGGCGGCCCTGCTCGTCCTCGCCGTCTCGCTGGGGAACGTAGGGCGTCAGTTCCAGGCCGCGAGCGAGGCACAGGCAGGGGATTTGCGTGTGATCGGCGACGCAGCCTCGCTGTCGGGTGACATCGGGCTGATCCAGAAGCGCATGGCCACCGCGCTCGAGGGAGCCCAGGCAGGCACCCTGGACGAACTGCAGCTTTACCGCATGCATACCGCCATCGTGAACGACCTGGATGCCATCCGGCGCCGTGTCGAGGCGCTGGCCACCACCGAACTGGTGCTGGATGCCAACCACAACAGCGCTCGCCGCCTGATCCAGGAGTTCGCCGACTACCAGCGCTTCGTCATCATGGCCACCGACGTGCTGGCGGTGAACCCGGCGGTGGCCAGCGAATTCCTCGACATGGCACAACAGCATTACCGGGAATTCTCGATTTTCGTGAGCCGGGTCGAAACCCTGCTGGCAGACCGCTCCCAGGATCGCAACGCTGCCCAGTCGTCGGCGCTCGAGACCGTGCACCGGCAGGTGCTGTGGATCGGCATCGGGGTGCTCGTGCTGCTGCTGGGCCTGATCTTCGCCGTGGCGCAGCGTGCCAGCCGCCGCATGCTGGACATCGCCGACGCTCTAAGCAGCCTTTCCCAGGAGGGTTCGCTCACGATACCGCTGCCGCGCATCGAAACCATGCACCGCGAATCCCGGGGCGAATTCGGCCGGATTGCCGGCACGCTGCTGACGTTCCGCGATGCGATCGAACGGCAACGACAGGCGGAAGAGGAAGCCTTCCAGCTCGCCTTCTACGATCCGCTGACGCGCCTGCCCAACCGTCGGCTCCTGAAGGAGCGGCTTCATCACGCGCTGCAGGTCTGTGAGCGTCAGCAGGCCCGGGCAGCGGTGCTGGTGCTGGACCTCGACGACTTCAAGCGGGTCAACGACACCCGGGGACACGGTATCGGCGACCGACTGCTCAACGAGGTGGTGCAGCGTCTGCAGCAGGTGATGCGCGAGGGTGACACGCTGGCCCGCCTGGGGGGTGACGAGTTCGCCGTCCTGCTCGAGGCCCTGCCGGGAGAGGACCACCCGGCGGCCACGCAGGCCGAGGCGGTGGCCCACGGGCTGGCCCAAGCGCTGCGGATGCCGGTCACCCTGGACGGACAGGCACACCATGTGACCGCCAGCATCGGCATCGCCCTGTTCGACCACCGCTTCCACGAGGGCCCAGACACCCCGCTGCGGCAGGCGGAAGCCGCCATGTATCAGGCCAAGAAGGACGGACGGAACACCACGCGCTTCTTCGATCCCGGCATCCAGGCCCAGCTCGAAGCCCGGCTGGCGCTGGAGTCGGAGCTGCGCCTGTCCGTCGAGCGCGGACAGCTGCGCCTGTTTTATCAGCTGCAGATGGACGAACGAGATCGCTGCATCGGTGTCGAGGGGCTGATCCGATGGCTCCATCCGGACCGCGGCCTGGTGTCTCCCGCGCAGTTCATCCCCTTGGCGGAGGAAACCGGCCTCATCGTGCCCATCGGCCAATGGGTGCTGCAGACCGCCTGCCTTCAGCTCCGGACCTGGGCGGAACACCCGGCGAAGGCCGATCTGTGCATCGCCGTGAACGTGAGCGCTCGCCAGTTCCGGGACCCGGACTTCGTTGCCGTGGTACGAGGCACCCTGATGCAGACAGGCGCCGACCCCCGGCGACTGAAGCTGGAACTGACCGAAAGCACGGTGCTGGAGGATGTCGAGGCCACGGTCGAGACCATGCGCGAGCTGCGGGCACTGGGGGTGCACTTCTCTCTCGACGATTTCGGCACCGGCTACTCGTCACTGCAGTACCTCAAACGCCTGCCGCTGGACCAGCTCAAGATCGAACAGTCCTTCGTGCGCGACATCATCACCGACCCGGACGATGCCGTCATTGTGCAGACCATCATTGCGATGAGCCATGCCTTGGGCATCGAGGTGATTGCCGAGGGCGTGGAAACCCGCGAACAGCAGATGGCCCTGCACCAGCAGGGCTGCCTGGCATATCAGGGCTACCTGTTCAGCAAGCCCCTGCCCATCGAGGCCCTGGAGCAAAAGCTGGCGGCGCTGACTCCGCGCGAAACCGCCTGACGAACACGTGCCGCCATCCCCTCGGCCACGCTACACTGGGGCCTCACCCACCACCGCTCACGCCATGAAGTGTGCCTTTTTCAGCCTGACCGACACCGGTCGGGTCCGTGCCAACAACGAAGATGCCCTGGCCATCGTGCCGGAAGCGGGCCTCGTCGTCCTGGCCGATGGCATGGGCGGCTACAACGCTGGGGAAGTGGCCA
>JAUVXK010000124.1 GCA_030603635.1 Burkholderiales bacterium
GGACACCATCGGCACCATGGAGTCCGTGGGCACGCAGTTGCGCAACAACCGCATGACCCGCGACCTGGTGGAAAAGCTGCGCCAGGCGCTGAAGGAAGACCGGGTCATCCCCTACTTCCAGCCGATCTTCGACTGTCGCACCGGTGAGTTGTATGCCTACGAAACCCTGGCGCGTCTGAAGGAGCCCAGCGGCGAGACCATCTCGGCCGGGGCCTTCATCGAAACCATCGAACGCTACGGCCTGGGAAGGGAACTGGACCGGGCGGTGGTGGGCCTCGCCCTCACCGCGCTGCGCGAACGGCTGGACGAAGGCAAGGCGCCGGTCAAGCTGTTCATCAACCTGTCGGTGCAGGAGTTGCAGGGGCGCGGCGTCATTGGCTATGCCGAACAGCTCTGCACCCGCCTGGGCATTCCACCGAACACGATCGTCTTCGAAATCCTGGAACGCGACGCCATCGGCGACATGACCCACACGCGCAGCTTCCTGACCGCGCTGCGGGAAAAGGGATTCCTGTTCGCGCTGGACGACTTTGGCAGCGGCTACAACTCCTTCCACTACCTGCGTGAGCTATCCTTCGACTTCGTCAAGATCGATGGGGCTTTCGTGCGCAACATCCTGAACTCGAAGATCGACCACTCGCTGGTCCGCAACCTCACGCACCTGTGTCAGGACATCGGCATCAAGGTGGTCGCCGAGTTCGTGGAATCGCCGGAACTGTGGGAGGCGCTGCGCGAGATTGGCACGGACTTCGCGCAAGGCTACCACCTGGGACTGCCCACGCCATCCATGCCCTGAACCGGCAGGCCACCCACCGGAGCCAACATGACGCACGTGGAATGGGGGGTGCTGCTGGTGTTCCTGCTGGTCTACCTGGGCATGTTCCTGGGTGGACTGCCTCGCCTCAAGCTCGACCGCTCCGGGGTGGCCTTGTTGGGCGCCATCGCGGTGATCGCGCTCACGGGCATGCCCATCGAAACCGCAGCCCAGGCGGTGGACCTGCCCACCCTCGTGCTGCTGTTCGCGTTCATGCTCATCTCTGCCCAGATGCGGCTGGGCGGTTTCTACACCGAGGTGACCCGGCGCGTGGCGGCACGCCCGCTGTCTGCACCGGCACTGCTGGCCGCACTGATCGCCGTGGCCGGCGGTCTGTCGGCGGTGTTCTCGAACGATGTGGTTTGCCTGGCCATGACACCCGTAGTGATCCGGCTGTGCCTGCAGCGCGGCCTGAACCCGCTGCCCTTTCTCATCGGACTGGCCTGTGCCTCCAACATCGGCTCCGCCGCCACACTGATCGGCAACCCACAGAACATGCTCATCGGATCGGTGCTGTCCATTCCCTTTGGTGCCTACCTGTGGCAGGCCCTGCCGCCGGTGCTGCTGAGCCAGTTCATCCTGTGGCTGTGGCTGTTCGTGTTCCAGCTTCGGCGGGGCCACACGGGAACGGTATCTGTGCCAGCAACGAATACCCCCCTGCTGCCCCAGGATGCCCCACGCTACAACCCCTGGCAAACCACCAAGGGGCTGATCGTGGCCGGCTCGCTGATGGCGATTTTTCTGTTCACCGATTGGCCGCACGAGGTCGCGGCGCTCGTCGGCGCGGGCGTGCTGCTGCTGAGCCGCAGGCTGCACTCGGCGCATGTGATCGGCCTGGTGGACTGGTCGCTCCTGCTGTTGTTCATTGGCCTGTTTGTGGTCAATGCAGCAATGGAGCACACCGGCATGGCGGGTGAGGCCGTGCGCTGGCTGGGGGAGCATGGCATCGTGCTCACCGACCCCGGAGTGCTCCTGGTGTTGGGCACCGCGCTGTCCAACCTGGTGTCGAACGTGCCGGCGGTCATGCTGCTGCTGCCCCACCTGGGCACCGAGCCCGGGCAGGCGGGGGTGATGCTGGCGCTGGTCAGCACCTTTGCCGGCAACCTGCTGCTGGTGGGCTCGATCGCGAACCTCATCGTCGCCGATCTCGCCGCTCGCGAGGGCGTGCGGATCGACTGGCGGCAGCATGCCGCCGTGGGCCTGCCCGTGACCTTGCTCACGCTGGCCGTGGTGTGGGCCTTCATGGGCTGAGCAACACTGCCGGCCTGTGCCGGCAAGGCATCAGTCTGGGGTCTTCTGGCGATCGGCCATGAAATGGCGCATCAGCGACAGGAGCGAGCCGCCCGTGAACATCCCGAGCACATAGACGCCGATCACCAACAAGGACAGCGGCAACGTGAGCGATGCGGTGAGAAATGCCACCGTGACCGACTGGATGTTCTGCAAGGTAAAGACCAACACGGCAGCCGTGAACACCACGATCACGGCCGTCTTGAGCCATTTCATCATGTGCATACTCCCGGAGAAAACACCGCCGACATTGTGCAGCATCCGTCAATGCCACAAGGCCGACAGCGGCGTCTCGGGCCCAAAGCGGTGGGCCACCTGCGCTTGGAACAGTTCGGCGGTGGCCAAGGCATCCGTGAGGGCATGGTGCATGCGGTAGCGTGGCAGACCGTAGCGCGTCCGGCTCGGCGACAGGCGAATCGACACGGGCGCAGCAGGCGCTCCGAGCCATCGCTTCCACCAAGGGGTTGGGCGCCGATGCACACGGGCTTCGAGCTCCATGGTGTCAATGACCGGAAACTCGATGCCTTCGCCCGTCCGCTCCCGGATCGCCTTGTCCAGGAACAGCCGCTCGATCTCGCGGCAATGGACCACCAGCACCCTGCCGGCCATCTGCGCGAGCACATCGGCCAGCACCTGGTCCAGATCAGGGGCTCGGCGTACCTGCTGGTCGGTGATGCCGTGCAGGGTGACGGCCTCGTGCCCCAGTGGCGCCCGGGGTCTGAGCACCCAATGCCTCGCCTCGCTGGCGCGGACACGGTCGAGCGACAGCGGGACGATGCCGATGCTCACGACCTCGTCCTGCACGAGGTCGAGGCCAGTGGTCTCAACGTCGAGCGCCAGCAATGGGACCTCCCGCAGGGGCATCCGGCCCACAGGGGCGCCCGCCGCGTAGTAGGCCTGCAGTCGCGGGTCACGAGCGGTGTGCGCGAGAGCACGGAACCGCTCGACCCATTCGGTACGGTCCATGACACCGGCATCGCCTCCGGTGCCGTTGGTCTTGAGCAGGCCAGCGTGAAACATGGTCTTTCAAGCGCCGTAGCGGTACTTGAGGTAATCCTGGGCATGGCTGAGCACGGTGAAGGCATCCCGCAGGCTTTTGCGCTCGAAGTCGGAAAGCCGGTCCGGCTCGATGCTGTTGCCCGGTTCGCGGCCGGCCCGCACGTCCTCGGCCTGGTTGCGCAGACGCACGTCCGACAGGAAGGCGAGCGCATTGTGCAGATCTTCGCCCCGCCCGGGGGGCAGGATGCCGGCGCGGATCACGTCGTCGAGCCGCTCATGGGAGTTGATGGCCTGCGAACCGGCCGCGAGCGCATGCACCCGGATCAGGTCGGTCAGGGGAGCGGTTCCGCGCCGCTTGAGGTTGATGGCGGCGGTATGCCGGCCATCCGGCTCGAGCACGAATTCCTTGAAGAAGCCCAGCGGGGGGGTGCGCTGCACCGCGTTGCGGGCCATGCTGGCGAGGAAACGCGGATGCTGCCGAGCCGTGCGTGCCACGTACTGGCGTATGCCCTCGGCCCAGACGGTGCGGCCATGCACCGCGTCCAGATCGAAGAAGATGCTGCTGTGCAACAGCCCTTCGGGCGTAGGCTGCTCGATCCATTGCTGAAAGTATTCGCGCCACACCCGCAGGGGCTGCCGCCACTTCGGCGTCGTGGCCATGATGCCACCGCTGCAGTAAGGGTAGCCGCACCGTGCCAGCCCATCGGAGACTTCTCGCGCCAGTTGCTCGAAGTAGGCGCCATGAAGCTCGGGGTCGAAGGCATCGTCCAGGATCATGGCGTTGTCCTGATCGGTCAACAGCCCCTGCTCCTGCCGTGCCATGGAGCCCAGCGCCAGAAAGGCATACGGAACAGGAGGTGGCCCGAGCCGCTGCTCAGCCAGCTCCAGCAGGCGCTGCTTGAACGCCCGCCCGATCGCAGACATGGCACCCGCAACGATGCGCGAACCCACCCCGTCCCCCACCATGCGCACGAAACCCGCCCGAACCTCCGGACCCAGGGCCGCCAGCTCTTCCACGTCCTGCGCGCGACCGATCCGGCTGACCAGGAACAGGCTGTGGTGCGATTCGTGGCGGATGATGTCCGACAGGGCCAGCACCCCGACCGGCCGCCCCTGACGCAACACCGGAAGGTGGTGCACGTTGTGGCGCAGCATCAGCGTCAAGGCCTCGAACACAGGGCGGATGGATTCGATGGTGACCACCTCGCGCGTGGCGATCTGGGCCACCGGGGTTTCCAACGGCAAGCCCTGAGCCACCAACCGGGTGCGCAGATCACGATCGGTCACGATCCCGGTGAGGGGCGCGGCCTCGACCGCATCGGACACCAGCAACAACGACGACACGCCCGCTTCCGTCATCCGGTGCGCTGCGGCCTGCGTGGTGACCGTATCGACCAGCAGCACCGGCTCGCGCTGCAACAGGCTTTCCACGTTGGCCGACAGCAACGGGTTGTCTGCTTCCTGGCGCGACACCACCTTCTGCAGGCGGGTCCGATCCTCGATCTCGACGTGATCGGCAAACGCCTCGTGGTGCTCGAAGAGCTCCGTGAACACCGGTTCCGGCAGCAGATAGAGCAGCGTGTCTTCCTTGGCCCGGGCGGGAAAGCGCACCTTCTTGCGATGCAACAGCCCGAATTCGCCGAAGTAGCCCCCTTCGGTGAGTCGGTTGTACAGGGTGCCGTCGCGCCGGAACACCTCCACCACCCCGCTGCGCACGATGTGCCAGAAGATGGCATCCTGGCCGAACACCACGATCTGGGTGCCGGCCCTGCAGTAGCGCACGTCGATGGCGCTGGCGATGCGCTCCAGCGTCGCTTCGTCCAGCTCCCTAAACGGCGCGTGCAGCCGCAGGAAGCCGACGATCTCGTGGCGCTCGTCTTCCATCAGTTGGGCCGGGGTTCGGACGCCAGTCCCTTGACCACGGCCACCGTCGCGACGAGCAGCACGATCGCGAATGGAAAACCTGTCGACACCGCCATCGCCTGCAGGGCGACAAGTCCACCGCCCAGGATGAGCGCGATCGCCACCAGCCCTTCGAACGTGCACCAGAACACGCGCTGGGGAGTGGGCGCGTTGATCTTGCCACCGGCTGAGATCACGTCGATCACCAGCGAGCCCGAGTCGGACGATGTCACGAAGAACACCACGACCAGCACGATCGCGATGAACGACGTGATCTGCGCCAGAGGCAAGACTTCAAGCATCAGGAACAGTTGCAAGGGCAGGTCCGCCCCAGCAACGGCTTTGTAGCCATCCTGCACCAGTTGCTGGATGGCGGTGCCACCAAACACCGTCATCCACAGCACACAGGCCAGCGAGGGAACGATCAGCACCGAAAAAATGAATTCCCGCACCGAGCGACCACGAGACACCCGCGCGATGAACATGCCCACGAACGGGGACCAGGAGATCCACCAGGCCCAGTAGAAGGCCGTCCAGCCCTGGGCAAAGTTGGCGTCCTCGCGCCCGAAGGGGCTGGCCAGCGCGGGCAGATGGGTCAGATAGGCCGTGAGATTGCTGAACACCCCCGTGAGGATGGCCAGCGTGGGGCCGACCACGATGACGAACAGCACCAGCAACAGGGCCAGCACCATGTTGATTTCCGACAGACGCTTGACCCCGGCGTCCAGCCCGGCGAGCACCGAAATCAGGGCCACCGCCGTGATGCCGATCACCAACAGCACCTGGGTGGTGTTGCCCAGTGGCACCCCGAACAGATGGTTCAGGCCGGCAGACGCCTGCGCCGCGCCCAACCCGAGCGACGTGGCCAGGCCGAACATGGTCGCGAGCACGGCCAGAATGTCGATCACATGGCCCGGCCAGCCCCACACCCGCTCGCCCAGCAGAGGGTAGAACACCGAACGGATGGTCAGCGGCAAGCCCTTGTTGAAGGAAAACAGGGCCAGACCCAGCGCCAGGATGGCATAGATGGCCCATGGATGCAGGCCCCAATGGTAGATGGTGGCGGCCATGGCCAGCCGCTGCGCGGCAGCGGCATCGTCGGCGGCGCCGCCCAACGGGGCCCAGTCGGTCCGCACACCGCCCTCCATGGTGGTGCCCCCGATGGCGCTGCCGAAATGGGACAAGGGTTCGGAGACACCATAGAACATCAGCCCGATCCCCATGCCCGCGGCAAACAGCATCGAGAACCAGCCAAGATAGCTGTAATCCGGTGTGGCTTCCGTGCCGCCCAGGCGCACCTTGCCCAGCGGCGAGAGCGCCACCCCCAGGCACACCAGCACGAACACGTTGCCGGCGATGATGAAGAACCAGTCGAGACGGGAGGTGAGCCACCCACGCAGGCTGGCGAACATCGGCTCTGCAGACGCCTGGAAAATGAGCGTCAGCAGCACGAACGCCACCACCGACAGACCCGACACGGCAAACACCCGGTTGTGGATGTCGAGTCCGAAAGGCCCGACCTTGACGACGATGTTGTCCTGGCCGATCTTGTAATCGGTGTGGATGGGGTTGACCTCTCCGTCGGGGCGCATGGGGTCGTTGGGGGGAGCGGACATGATGGGCCTCCTCGTGTTGGGGCCGAGGACCGGAGCCGGTCAACGCCTCCGGACGGCCTGTGGTTCTGGCAGGGCATGCCGGACGATGGATCGCACGAACGGCGCGCCGGACACGCCACGAGTGTAACGGCGGTCCCAGGTTCAGGGGAAACGCCACGGGCAAGACCCCAGTGTCAATCAGGATCGATACCCAGGCAGACACACAGCGCGTCCAAGTCCGGGCAGGACAGCACGCGCGCACCCTCCCCGGCCGGCCAGGGATGCCCTTCCCGATTCACCCACACCGCCTGCATGCCGGCCCCGATCGCACCCACGACATCAAGAGCGAAGTCGTCCCCGACATGCAACACCGCCTCGGCCGGAACACCGGCCAACGCAGCGGCGTGGTGAAAGATGCGTGGATCGGGCTTCTTGCACCCCACCTCGCGCGCGCTCACGGCACCCACGAAATGCCCAGCCAG